>DATKCA010000123.1:0-57226 GCA_035544675.1 Thermoanaerobaculia bacterium
GCAATGTCGGACGGTTAGATCGCCGCAACGCTAAGCCTTACAGGCGAGCTAGTCAAGAAATTTGGTGACTCTCACGGCGCATCACCACGATGAGAACGACTCCGGACAGAAGGGTGGACACGCTGAACCACATAGTCCTTAGTCCTTAGTCCTTAGTCCTTAGTCCTTAGGAGGCCGCCGCCCAGCCACGTAATCGTCTTTCATCGTTCTCCTAAGGACTAAGGACTAACGACTAAGGCCTTCTCGATTCCCTCACCACGCGCGTGCAAGCCCGGAACGGTGACCGGAAGCCGGCCGGTAATGGCCGCCTCGCCGAACAGCGCCGCGAGAACGGCCTGCTGCATCACCGGCTGGATGCCGTACGCGCAGACGTACGTCTTCAGCTGCGGGAGGTCGCGGACGAGATACGGGCTGCCGAACGAGACGCCGATCGTCTCGACGTCGGGCGGGATCAGTCCGATGGCCTCCAGCGCAACGTCGGGGATGGCCAGATGGCCGGCGCCCGATCTCGCGCGGATGGCCATTGCCAGCAGCACGCTGTCGGCATCGCGCACGGCATCGAGAAAGGGCTGCGCATCGCCCGGCTTCGAGCGGCCGTCGAGCAAAAACGTCCGCGAGCGCGAGCGCGTCCTCATCTCGCGCTCGACATCAGTGAGGGGATTGCCGAGGTCCGACACGATGAGCGTGACCACGCGCGAGTCTCTGCGGAGCGGAAGCACGCCCGCCTCTTCGCGCAGCAGAGTGACAGCGCGCGCGGCGATTCCTTTCGCGATGTCGCGATGCTCTTTCGAGTCCAGCGCGCGGAAGATCTCCTCCTGCGGCGCCACGCGGAACCCGACGCGCCGCTTGGCCTCCAGAATCCTCCGCACCGACTCGTCGATCCGCGCTTCGCTGAGGCGTCCGGTGCGCACCGCCTCCTTCACCGCGGCCACGGCCGCGTCGAGGTTCGGCGACTTCATGATCTGATCCTCACCCGCCTCGATGCCGCGCACGGCCGCCTCGCCGGCGTCGTAATGCGCGACCAGCCCGCCCATGTCGAAGGCATCCGACACAATCAGCCCCTTGAACCCCAGCTCGTCGCGGAGGAGGCCGCGGATGATCGGCGAGGACAGCGTGGCCGGCACGGTCCCCTTCAGCTGGATCTCGGCCGTCGACGTGTTGTACGGGTTCTCGTGCGCCGACTCCTCCGGCACGCGGATCGGCGCCGGGGTCGGGTCGAGTGACGGGACGGCCAGGTGGCCGATCATCACCGACGCCACTCCGGCCTCGACGGCCGCGCGGAACGGCTCGAGCTCCACCTCCCGCAGCCGCAGGGGTGAGACGTCGAGCACCGGCAGACTGCGATGCGAGTCGACGTGCGTGTCGCCGTGTCCGGGAAAATGTTTCGCGGTGGCCAGCACGCCCTCCGCCTGCACCCCGCGGATGAACGCGGCGACGAAACGGCCGACCGTTTCCGGGTCCTCGCCGAAGCTGCGCGTGTTGATCACGGGATTGTTCGGATCGACGTTCACGTCGGCGACCGGCGCGAGGACATGGTTGATCCCCAGCAACTTCCCCTCCCTGGCCGTGATCCTCCCCATCTCCTCGGCCAACGCGGGCTCGCCAGTCGCGGCCACGGCCATCGCCGACGGCCAGAACGTCGTGTCGAGGAAACGCATCCCGATGCCGGCCTCCAGGTCCGCGCTGATCAGCATGGGGACGCGCGCCTCGCGCTGGAGCTGCTCGGTGAGGAACGCCGTCTCGTACACGTTGGAGACGAACCAGATCAATCCGCCCACCTTGTTGTCGCGGACCTGATGCTGGAGGTCGCGGTATCGCCAGCCCGACTCGTTCGTGTAGTTGCCGTGACCGGCGCCGACGAAGAGCTGGCCGATCTTCTCGTCGAGGGTGAGGTCTTCAATGCGGGGGACGTTCCGTTGCTGCGGAACCTGCCGCGGCGGCACCGACGCGCACATCGTGAAGGTCAAGGCTAGCAAACCGGCCGCGACTTGCGATGGACGGCGTGCGATCGTTCCCGCGATCGATCCCACCAGCAGCGTCGTCATCGAGCCGATGAGCGTGTACCACGGCCAGGCCACGGGGGTCGCGAACGCCACGTACATCACCACGGCCAGGCCGGCCGTCATGCCGGCCAGCGCCGCGGTCCGGCCGGCGCGTCTGGTCTGCCCCAGCAGGAAAACGCCGAGGATGGGGCCGTTGATGAGGGAGGCCACGGAGAGGACCGTGCTGAGGGCCGACTTCGCGCTGTCCTTCATCGCCACGCCGACGGCGATCTGCACGATGCCCGCGACGACCGTCACGATCTTCGAGACGCGGAGGTAGTGGCGGTCGTCACGGCCGCGCGCCAGCGGCGCGTAGAGGTCGGAGACCACCGTCGACGCGATCGCGTTCAGCGACGAGGACATCGCCGCCGCGAAGATCGCGGCCACGACGAGACCCGAGAGTCCCACCGGCAGGTAGTTGGTGATGAAGTCGGGGAAGACCTGGTCGCCTGCCGCGAAGGGCGCCGCCGAGCCGGCCGCCGCGTACGCCGGCAGCCGGTCCGGCCGATAGAACGCGAACAGCAGCACGCCGATGAACAGGAATCCGATGAACTGCAGCAGCACGATCACACCCGACACCAGCAGCGCGGCCGACGCTTTGCGGGGGCGGTCGGTGCACAGATACCGCTGCACCATGTACTGATCGGTCCCGTGCGTGCTCATGGTCAGGAACGCGCCGCCGATGACCCCCGACCAGAACGTGTAGGTCTTCGTCAGGTCGAACGTGAAGTCGACCACGCGGAACTTCGCGAAGTCGCGCCCCAGCTCCATGGCCGCGGGGAGGCCTCCGGGGATCTCGCGGATCAGGATCACCGCCGCCGCGATCGCGCCGCCGATGTAGATGAAGAGCTGCACGACCTCGATCCAGACGATGGCCTCGATGCCGCCGATCAGGGAGAAGACGATCATCACCACGCCGATGGCGATGATCGAGTCGGTCACCGCGTTGGTCAGGTTCATGCTGCTCAGGACCGCGGCGAGCACGAACGCCGTGAGCAGAAGGCGGACGCCGTCCGCGATCGTGCGCATCACCACGAACAGCGACGCCGCCAGCGCTTTGACCGCGCCGCCGAACCGCTCCTGCAGCAGCTGGTACACCGTGACGAGCTCGCGGCGGAAATACCTCGGCATGAAGAGCACCGAGATCACGATCCGCGCGACGAGATAGCCGAAGACGACCTGCAGGAAGCGGAAGTCGCCGCTGGCCGCGTAGGCGATGCCCGGCACGGAGATGAACGTGACCGTGGACGTCTCGGTGGCCACGATCGATGCGGAGATCGCCCACCACGGCACTTCGCGGCTGCCGAGGAAGTAGCGGGAGGTGGATTGCTGGCGGCGGCCGAAGTACATGCCCGCCGCGACGACAGCGGCGAGATAGCCGGCGATGATCGCTGCGTCCAGCCAGTGCAAGCGGGGGATTATAGGGGGCAAGGCTCAGCGGGCAAGGCTCAGGGGGCAGGGCTCAGGGCTGATGTCACAGGGGTCAGGGAAAGAAGTGGGTCGAAGAGCTCTTCGCGTTCGAGCCGGTGGCGCGTCACGAGGAAATCACGAAGGAGCTCGACCAGACGATCATCCTGTCAACCGGGCTCTGCATAATTATTGTGACTTAGCGCACAGACGGATGTACGGCGCACCAGCTATCGTCACAGCTCCACATTCGGCCCTCTGGGAGACCCATGAAAACCGTCATCGCAGCGATCGTTATCTGCCTGTCCGCGCCCTGCGCATCCGCCGCCATCAGCGGCTTCGTCGTCACCGAACAAGGCCGTCCGGTCGCCGGCGCGCGCGTTGTGGCGCGCGGGGTCGAACGCCCCGAGGACCGCAACACGCGGATGATCGCCCACACGGCCGAACCCGCTCCGTTCGCGACGACCACAACGGACGCCGCCGGTGCGTTTCAGATCGCGACAGGCTCCGCGTCCGTTGCGATGCTGGCCGTCGAAGCCAACGGCTACGCGCCTGCGCGCGAGCTCGCTGCCGCTGCCGACACCGAGATCCTCGTTTCGCTCCGCGAAGAACGTCCCCGCAGCGGCACGATCCGCTCCTCGTCAGGTCCGATCGGCAAGGCATCCGTCAACCTCATGAGTGACTCCGGCGAGATCCTCTTCACCGCGCAAACCGACGAGCACGGCAGATACACGGCACCCGATCCTGGAACGTGGGCGCACGGGCTTTGCGTCGCGCATCCCGATTTCGCGCCGAAGTGCGAATACGCATACGACTCGACCCAGCTCTCGGCCGGCATGGTGCTGGATGCGGGAGTCTCGCTCACAGGACGCGCCCTCGACGAGAACGGCAAGCCGGTCGCGGGAGCACGCGTTTTCGCCGGCGATTGGCCGGTAGGCGTCACGGCGGAAGACGGTTCGTTCACGATCCAACGTGCACCGGCCACGGAGAAGACAGTTCACGTCATCGCCGGCGCGCGCAGCGGTTTCGCGCCCTACGGCAGCGCCGCAATCACACTCTCGGCGCCGCGATCGATCAGCGGCACCGTGCGCGACAGCAAGGGCCGGGGGATGTCCGGAGTTCTGGTCTGGGCTGGGAGCCGCGACAGTGCTTCCGGCGCGAGCGCGGTGACTTCCGCGAACGGCCATTACCGGATCGAGGGCCTGGCGCAGGATCAATACTCGCTGGCCGTGATGACCCCGGCGACACTGGACAGTGGCAACAGCCGCACTGAAGCCGATCTTCGACGGAAGACGAGCGCGCAGCACGACATCATGATGAAGCCGGCCAATCTGATCCGCGGTCTCGTGCAGAACGAGAACAGCGAGCCTGTCGCCGGCGCGATGATCATGATTTCTTCGGACAAGGTTCCGCTCATCTACGCGCGCGGTATGAAGTCCACGACCCTGACCAATCCCGCGGGCCGGTTCCGCTTCCCCGCATCGGGTGAACGCGCAACCATGCTGACGGCCGCGCGAGAAGGCTACGGAGCGGGAACCGCGTCGATCGAGTGGCCGGCCTCGGACGTGACGATCACGTTGCCGGAAGGAATCGAAGTGCGCGGAGTGGTCGTCGATCCGGACGGCAAACCGTTGGCCGGTGCCGGGATCGTGGCAATGGCTGCAACGACGACCTTGAACACCATTCCGATTGCCACCGTGATCACGAGCGGCGTCATGGAGCCCTGGACGAACACCGACTCCGACGGTGCCTTCTCCATCCACCTCCCAACCGGTCTCCACGACCTCGGAGCGTGGAAGAAAGGATTCGCGGCAAGCGAAGGAACGACGATCGATGTCGCTGCCAACGCTGAGCGGTTACGCATGGTCCTCAGCCCTGCCGTTCAGATCAGCGGTCGCGTCGTTCGCAGGAAGGGTGAAGGTCCGCTGAGCGGGCTCGTCGCCGCAATGGACGAGAGCGGACGCGGTGCGCAGGCTGAGATCCGCGACGATGGCTCGTTTGTCATCGACTCGCTGACACCCGGTTCCTACATGATCATGGCGCGGGTCGACGACACGAACGTGACGCAGGGCGCCATCGCGCCGGCGACGAACGTGCGGATCGAGCTACCATCGCTCGTGGCGGTCCGCGGTCGCGTCATCGATGCCGGCACCGGCGCACCGATCGCGAGCTACACGCTGGGTACATCGGGAACCGATTTCAGCCACTACGACAGCAACGAGGTCTTCGACGCCGAAGGAAAATTCAGCGCCAGCGTACCGGCAGGCAACGTCGAGCTGAATGTCTCGGCGCCCGGCTACACGGACGCGTCTCGGTCGGTGATCGTCACCGAGTCGAAGCCTGTGGACGAGGTCGAGATCCCACTGACGCGCGGGCGCCGGCTCCATGGGCGCATTACGTCGAAGGACGGAGCCCAGATCGCCGGCGCCGCAATCGAGATCGAAGGTGTCTATTCAATGGACGAGATCACGTCCGACGAGAACGGCGAATGGGAGATGCCGGCGGCCGGCGTCGGGGAACTACGCCTGAACGCACGGAAGAAAGGCTTCGTTTCAACTCACCAGAGTGTTTCCGCCGGCGCCGGGGACGAACGCGTGGACATCACGCTCAGCACCGGGAAGACACTTCGCGGACGCGTGGTCGACACTACCGGTGCGCCGGTCGCGAAAGCGAGGGTGTACGCGACGTCCGAGGTGCATGATGCCGAGTCGCAGAACGCGGAGTCGGAAGCGGACGGCACGTTCACGCTCGGTGGACTGAGCGCGGGCCACTACAGCCTGTTCGCAGAAAAGAAGGGCATCGGGAAGGCCAACCTCGCGGACGTCGACATCAGCAAAGTTCAGCCTGTAACTCTGACGTTGTCCAAAGCGGCGACAGGACGGATTCGCGGCACGATCGACGGCGTCTCCGGGGCCGGCTGGCTGATGGGCATGGTCTACGCGCGCAATGACGAGACGTCGGAAACCGCGCAGGCCGGCCGAGACGGTTCGTTCGTCATCGAAGATGCGCCCACCGGAGAAGTGGAGGTCGTCGGCATGCTGATGTCCGCCCAGAAGGAAGCGAGCACGCGACCGGTGAGAGTGACGGTCGTTCCCGGCGGTGAGGTCGAGGTTCGCCTGAGCGTTTCCGGAGGCGCGACGATTGGCGGCACGGTGACGTCTGCTGGACAGCCGGTGAGTTTTGCAGCGGTCCATTTCACCAGCGGCGCGGGGCGTTGGCGTTCGACGACGTCAGAGAACGGCGCGTACGAGATCGCCGGACTCGCCCCGGGACGTTACTCGGTGAGTGCCGGACAGGATGGCGGGCAGAGCTTCAACGTCGACTACGAAGTCTCGCAGTCGGCGATCTTCGACATCAGCATGACGCAGGCACGCATCGACGGCCGGGTGGTCGACGAAAGCGGCGCACCCGTCCCGGGCGCTGACGTGACCGCCGGCTCGGCGGTCGGTACCGACAACTCTCCGTCGACTACGAAAACAGACGCGGCCGGTGCATTCAGCATTCTGGTGAGCGCGAACAAGGAGTATCGCGTCACGGCGTCAAAGGCGGGCTTCGCCGCGCAGTCGGCATCGGTCGATCCGCGTGCATCGCATGCTCCGGTGGTGATGGTGCTGGAGAAGGGCGAAGGCGTGCGAGTGCGCATCGTGGACGGCCGCAGCGGCGCGACGCTTCGCGGCTACGTCGTCGTCACCGACGAGCAGGGTCGCAGCCAGTTCCGCATTTCGCCGCAGCAGTTGCCTGAAGGGGCGCTTCACCTGCCGCTGCCGAACGGCACGTACCGGATCTCCGCGTCCGCATCCGCATTCTCGTCGCACTCCATTCGCGTCCGCGTTCCGGCGCCGGAGCAGACGATCGCGCTCACGCGCGGCGGCACGCTGGTTGTGAACTCGTCCTCGGATGCGCGCGAGCTCATCAAGCTCGTTCTGCCGAACGGTGATGAATACGTCCGCTGCTACTGCAACGGCATCGCCGAGATCAGGCTGGAAGGTGAGACGACCCGGGTCGAGCACGTCGCGCCCGGTGCTTACAGGATGGACGTGATCGGTTCCAACGGTGCGCCGGCTCGCAGTTATGCCGTGACGATCGGGGAAGGACAGACGTCAGTCGTGAAAGCAGAGTAGCCTGCATTAACATCTGCGTCATGCTCTACACCACTGATCAGGGCAGCGGCACCGAGATCCTCTGGATTCACGGTTATCCACTCTCTTCACGCATCTTCGCGAAGCAGCTGGAGATCCCCGGCGTGCGCCACATCGTTCCCGACCTGCCGGGATTCGGCCGCTCCGCCACACCGGACCACGACATGACCGTCGACGACTACGCCCGAGCCCTCCTCAAACTCCTCGGCGAGCGCAAGGTGCAGCGCGCATACGTGGCCGGGCTGTCGATGGGCGGCTACATCGCCCTGGCCCTGGCCCGGCTCGTGCCGGAGCGGATGCGCGGCCTCATCCTGATCGACACGAAGGAGACCGCGGACACGCCCGAGGCGCGCCAGGGGCGTTACGAATCGGTGGAGAAAGTGAAAAGCGCGGGCGTTCGGCCCGTGGTCGATGCCATGCTGCCGAAGATGCTCATGCCTTCCGCACCGCTCTCCCTCGTCGAAGAGGTCCGCGCCATCATGACGAGCAGCACAGCGGCCGGAGTGATGACCGCGCTGAAGGCGATGGCGGAGCGGCCCGACTCCACTGCGCTGCTTCCGCACCTGGACATGCGCACGCTGGTCATCGTCGGCGATGGCGACACGATCACACCGCCCGCCGATGCCGCGCGCATGGCCGCGGCGATTCCCAACGCGAAGCTCGTCACGATCGAGAGCGCCGCACACCTGTCGAACATGGAGAAGCCGGATGAGTTCAACAAGGCAGTGCAACTGTTCGTGACATGATCGATCGAAGAGAGCTTCTCGCGCTGCTGTGTGGAGCGGCGGCCGCGTCCGCCGCCGGCGAGACGTTTGCCCGAACACCCATGCTGGCCCGCCGCATCCCCTCCTCCAACGAGACCCTCCCCGTCATCGGCCTCGGCACCTGGCAGACGTTCGACGTGGGCCGCTCCGCCGCGGACCGCGCGCCGCTCGAAGAAGTGCTTCGCGAGTTCGTCAACCTCGGCGGGCGCGTGATCGACTCCTCTCCGATGTACGGCAACTCCGAAAGAGTGGTGGGCGACATCGCCTCGAAGCTGGGCGTGCGCTCGAAGCTGTTCGTGGCCACGAAGGTCTGGACGTCGGGGAAAGCCGCCGGCATCGCGCAGATGGAGGAGTCCGAGGCGAAGCTGAAGGCGAAGCCGATCGACCTGATGCAGGTGCACAACCTCGTCGACGCCGACACGCATCTGGCCACGCTCGACGCATGGAAGAAGCAGAAGCGCATCCGCTACACCGGCATCACGCATTACACGGCCGGCTCGCACGGAAACGTTGCGCGCATCATCGCCGCGCGGCCCGTCGACTTCGTGCAGATCAACTACTCGGTCGCCGAGCGCGAGGCCGAACAGCGCCTGCTGCCGCTGGCGGCGGAGCGCGGCGTCGCGGTGATCGCCAACCGGCCGTTCGCGAGCGGTGACCTCTTTCGCCGGCTGCGCGCGAAGCCGCTGCCGTCATGGGCGGCAGAGATCGACTGCGCGACGTGGGCGCAGGTGCTGCTGAAGTTCGTGGTGTCGCATCCGGCCATCACGTGCGCAATCCCGGCGACGTCGAAAGTCACGCACCTGCGCGACAACATGCGGGCGGGCGCCGGCCGGATGCCGGATGCGGCGATGCGCAAGCGGATCGCCGGCGCGATCTCGTAGTCGAGGGCACAGAGAGAAGCACAGAGAGAAGCAACCACAGAGCCACAGAGGACACAGAGGGGGGGTCTCTGTGTCCTCTGTGTCTCTGTGGTTGATTTCTCTCGGATCCGCCAATCCGCGACGCATCAAGCCGCAGCGACTCCCGCCTCGGATGTCGTGTGCGCGGTGCACGTCACCAGCAGAGGCAGCCAGTGGAGCAGGATGACGACCACCGGAAACACACCCAGCACGACGCGCAGCCACAGCAACGACGGCGGAAGGGGAAGCGGATTGACCCACGTGTACAGCCCGTGAATGGCCCAGAACAGACCGACTGTGAACACGGTCAGCCGGGCGAACTTTCCGCCCCTCACACCGAGGCCCGACGCGTACACGATGAGGGCACCGGCGAGGAGGAGCAGGAGGCTCCACGAGAAGTTCAGCGCGAACAACGCCCACACCAGGCTGTCGGCGACACCGTCCAGCCCCCGTCGCCACTGCATGTGATAGGGAAGAAAGAAGTGGTATGCAGCCAACCCGCAGTCGTGCAGACCGGCCAGCAGCAGCGGGATGCGCCAACTCTTCGGGACGACGTCGAGGGCACGGTGTGCGGTGACCATGTCGAAACCTACGCAGACCGCGGATGCGAGTTTCAAAGCCGGAACCGCGGCGCGGCATTCATCACCCCTGAAGCTCGATCCCCTGGTGCGCGCGGTACCACTCCAGCGTCGCCGGAATCGCCTGGGCATACGGCGTCATCGGAACGCTGCCGAAACACTGCACGTATTTCGATCCGTCGAGCAGGACCGGCGCGGTCCACAAGTGCGCGATGTCGCCCACGCCTCGCAGCCGCAGGAGCAGCGGCGGCACGGTGAGCATGCGCGGCACGCGGCCCGCCGCTTCGCCGACGGCTCGGATGAAGCGTCCCGGCGTGGTGCGCGCGCCCGGCACATGAAAGGTCTCACCGTCGGTATCGGGCGCCGTGCCCACCTCGACGAGCGCGCGGGCGGCGTCGGGCATGTACACGAACTCGACGGCGACGTCGCGCGGCCCGGGCCAGAGAACAGCGTCGTGACGGATCGCCGCCAGGAACACGCGCGCGGTGAGCGACACGACGTGCGGGCCGTAGAACTCCGGCAGACGGACCACGCAGTAGCGCGCGCCGGACATCCGCAGCTTCGCCTCCATCCGCGCTCGCAACGCACCGCGCTTCGAGGTCGGGGTGGCCGGTCTCCGCTCGTCGATCTCCTGCTCCGGTCGGGCCGCCCCGTAGATCCAGACGTTGGCGGGGAAGACCAGGCGGACGCCGGTGTCGCGGCACGCGTCGATGGCCGCCTCCAGCAACTGCGGAAACTCATCGAGCCATCGCTTGAAACGGGGGTTGACGCAGAAGAATGCGGCGCCGGCACGGCCGATCGCGCGCCCCAGCTCGGTCCCGTTGCGCGCATCCGCCCGGACCATCTCCACGCCGGACGGCAGCCCGGCGCGGGCCGGGTCCCGGACGATGGCCCGCACCGCATGACCCGCGGCGAGGGCGGCATCCACGACGTTGCGGCCAAGCCCGCCGCCGGCACCGATCACCACCACCTGCATTGCGGCGGCATTCTATTGAGGGGGCACGGTAACCGGAAACCGGAAACCGGTAACCGGAAACCGGCAACCGGGATCGGATCTTCGGTCGGAAGTCCGAAGCCGGGCGCGGGCGCGGGCACGGGCTCGGGCACGGGAAAGTCAAAAGCCGGGCTCGGGCAGGGATGGATGGAGGCACCGGTGTCCTCACCGGCGCCCCGGTTTCCGGTTGCCGGTTTCCGGTTGCCGGTTTCCGGCAACGGGCAACGGGCAACGGGCAACCGGTCACCGGCAACGGGTTCACAACGTGCTACCGTTTCTGCAGCGGCTGTCATGGCAGAAGACGACTTCGACTCCACCCTCATCCGGAGAGGACGGAAGGCAGTCACTTTCGCAGACATGGCCCAGTTCGTTCACACGCTGGAGAGCCGGCCCATCGCCACGCTGCTGAACGAGCTGCCGGAGATCGCCCGGCTGTCCGAAGCGAAGCTGGTGCTGGCCACGAAGATCCTGCGCCGCCGTTTCGAGGGCGAGAGCGCCGTCGATCAGCAACAGCTCCGCGTCTTCGCCAACGAGATCGCCGCCGGCGTCAAGGACGCGGACCTCGCCGCGCGCATCCGCGGGATCTTCGCCCGGTTCAAGTGAGGCGATATAGGATGGCGCCGAGGTTTCACAAATGCGCAAGGCGCTCATCGTCACATTCGTATCGCTGGTCATTGCCATCTCCGCACTCGCTCAGGTTCCGGAGAACCTGGTCGTCGAGAGCGTTCCGGCGCTGCCGCGCGATCTCGTTGATCGGCTCTATCCGTATTTCGAGACCCGCAGTGCCATCCTGAACAACTGGCACCCCACCCGTCGTGAAATGCTGATCACGACCCGGTTCGGCGACACCACGCAGCTCCATTACGTGAACGCGCCGGGTGCGGCGCGAAAGCAGCTCACGTTTTTCGCCGATCGCGTCGGTGGTGGCTCGTTCCGTCCGAAGGCCGGCGACATCATCGTGTTCTCCAAAGACGTGGGCGGCGGCGAGTTCTTTCAGTACTACCGGTACTCGCCCGCCGACGGCACGACCACGCTCCTGACCGACGGCAAGTCGCGAAACACGGGACTGCAATGGTCAACGAGCGGCCAATGGATGGCGTACAGCTCAACGAAGCGCAACGGCAGGGACACCGACATCCACGTCATGAACCCGGCAGACCCGCAGACTGACCGCGTCCTCGTGCAGGTGGAGGGTGGCGGCTGGTTCGCGGTGGACTGGTCGCCGGACGACAAGCATCTCATCGTCGGCCAGTACATCGCCGCGGATGAGAGCTATCTCTATCTGGCCGACGCCAAAACAGGCCAGAAACGACTGCTGACGCCGAAGGGGGGCGAGAAAATCGCCTACACCGGCGCCAGGTTCTCGCCGGACGGCAAGACGATCTACTTCGTCAGCGACAAGGGCGCGGAATTCCAGCGCCTGGGCAGAATGGAAGTGGCCTCGGGCCGGCAAACGATCCTCACACCGAACCTGAACTGGGACGTCGACGAGTTCGACCTCTCGCCGGACGGGAAGTGGATCGCGTACATCGCAAACGAAGATGCCATCGGCGTGCTCCATCTTCTCGACACCACGACGGGCAGAGAGGTCCCGGCGCCGAAGCTTCCGCCCGGGATTCCGTTCAATCTGGAGTTTCACCAGAACGGCCGCGACCTCGGCCTGAATCTGAACTCCTGGACCTCACCCTCGGACGTTTACTCCGTCGACGTCACCACCGGGAAGCTGGAGCGCTGGACGGAAAGCGAGACCGGCGGCCTCAACAACGCCCGCAACGCCGCGCCGGAATTCATCCGCCTGAAGAGTTTCGACAACCTGCCGGTCTCCGGATTCATCTATCGCCCCGATGCGGCCAGGTTTCCGGGAAAGCGGCCGGTGATCATCAACATTCACGGCGGCCCGGAGGGTCAGGCCCGGCCGAACTATCTGAGCTCCACGAATTTCCTGATCAACGAGCTCGGCATCGCCGTGCTCTATCCGAACGTGCGCGGGTCGAGCGGCTATGGGAAGACGTTCCTGACGCTCGACAACGCCATGAAGCGGGAAGACTCAGTGCGCGACATCGCCACCTTTCTCGACTGGGTCGAAACCGACGCGCGACTCGCCTCCGATCGCATCGCCCTCACCGGCGGAAGTTACGGCGGCTACATGGTGCTGGCGTCGATGACCCATTTCGGCGACCGCGTCCGGGCCGCGGTGGACGTGGTCGGAATCTCCAATTTCATCAGCTTCCTGCAGAATACCCAGGACTACCGTCGCGATCTGCGCCGGGCCGAATACGGAGATGAGCGCGATCCGGCCATGCGCGCCTTCTTCGAGAAAATCGCGCCGCTGAACAATGTCGGAAAGATCACCAAACCGATGTTCATCGTTCAGGGGTTCAATGACCCGCGGGTTCCGCACACCGAGGCCCGCCAGATGGTCGATGCCTTGAAGCAGAACGATGTGCCGGTGTGGTTCCTCATGGCCAAAGATGAAGGACACGGGTTCGCCAAGAAAAAGAATCAGGTCTACCAGGCGGCGGCGACCATTCTCTTTTACCAGCAGCACCTGCTGAACTGACGCTGGAGCGAACCGGGACGATGAACGCGGTCACATGAGGCGATAGATCTCGCGATGTCCGGAGTCGACGAGATCCATGTATCCGGCCAGAGCCTCCTGCACCTCGGCGCGCCGGCCGAACTCGGCCATGTGCCGCTCGAACTGATCGAGCGCATCGAACTCCGCCTCCACGACCACCGTCCAGTACGTGGAGACGACGTCCACGAGCACTTTGCAGTTGCGGAAGTGATCGTCTTCCTCGAGGCTCGGCACGGTACTCTTGAACTTCCCGGCCAGCTCCTTCGCCTTCCCCGGCTTGCAGCGGAAGACGTCGCGGACCAGATAGGTCATGCCACCGCGGCGCTGCAGGCGCGACAGCGCCGCGCCGCCAGCGGGAGGGCCTCGAGACACTCCGGACAGGCCTTCGTTTCCGCGTCGGGCCGGAGCAGCCATTTGGCGATGAGAAAGACGACGAACGCGATGATGAGGAAGTCGATGAGAGTGCTGATGAAATGACCGTACAGGATCGCGTTCTCGACGGTCTCGCCGGCGGCGTCGGTCGTCGTGCTCAGGACGTACTTCGCTTCGCGCCACCCGCTGCCCGGAAGCAGAAGTCCGATTGGCGGCATCAGGATGTCCGACACGAGGGCGGAGACCACCTTGCCGACCGCGCCGCCGATGATCACACCGATCGCCAGCGCCATCGCATTCGTCTTCGTCAGGAAGCCTCGGAACTCTGTGACCATGCGGAGATGATAGTTCACAGATTACAGATCACGGCTGTTCATCACGGAATGGAGCGCGGGTGTCCTCACCCGCGCCCCGGGTAGTCCTTAGTCCTTAGTCCGTAGTCCTTAGGAGAACCGCGCTTCTCCTAAGGACCAAGGACCAAGGACTAAGGACTAAGGACTAAGGACTAAGGACTAAGGACTAAGGACTACTCGCCACGTCGTGCCAGTGACCGTGCTCAGCCGACCAGACCTTGCCCGCAGGCGCGGGACCGGGAGGCTGCGGCGTCGGAGCGACCGGCTGCGCCGGCGGCGGCTGCATCATCGCCGGCTGCTGCCCGGCCGGGGCGACCTGCACGGGCGATGCGTCATGCCAGTGTCCGTGCTCGGCGGACCACACCTTGCCCACCGGCGCCGGCCCCGGCGGCTGGGCCACCGGAGTGGAGGGCGAGGGTGCGGGAACCGGTCCAGCCTGCTGCGCCTTGTCGCCGGTGACCGAGAAGAGCAGACCGATCGCGGCGATGACCGCGATGGCGATGATCAGGGCGATGATGCCCTTCGAGAAACCGGAGCGGCCCTTGCCGATGCAGCAGCTCTTGTACTTCATCCCGCTTCCGCAGGGGCACAGCTCGTTTCTTCCGACTGACATGGTTTCGATCTCCAGAGAAAACAGCGCCGCCGGGCCGGCGGCGCTCCACATTACGTTGTCGCCTCTTCCTCAACACGGCGGCGCGAGAAGAATTCGCCCAGACCCGTTTTTGCCCGATCGGCCACTACGAAGAACGCCGGCACGACCAGCAGCGACAGCGCCGTCGAGACGACCAGGCCGCCGATGATCGCCACCGCCATGGGCCCGCGCGTCTCCGAGCCCGGACCGAGCGCGAGCGCAGGGGGAACCGCCGCCATCATCGTGGCCATGGACGTCATCATGATCGGTCGCAGCCGGATCGGACCGGCCTTCAGCATCGCGTCATGAGCATTCAGCCCCTCGCGCTGGGCCTGCACCGCATAGTCGACCAGGATGATCGAGTTCTTCTTGGCGATGCCGAGCAGCAGCAGCAGGCCGATCATCGAGAAGACGTTGAGCGTCTTCCCGGTCACCAGCAGCGCGAACGCTGCCCCGGCGATCGAGAGCGGCAGAATCGACAGCACCGTCACCGGGTGCATGAACGAATTGAACTGCGAGGCAAGCACCATGTACGCCACGACGATGCCCAGCACCAGCGCAAACATGAGCTGGCTCATCGATTCGCGGAACGCCACGGATGAGCCACCCAGAACGGAGCGGTAGCCGGGGGGCATGTCTTTGCCGAGGGTCTCCACGAACGCCAGCGCTTCGTCCTGGGCCTTGCCGGGAGCAACGTTTCCGTAAATGGAGATGGCGCGCTCGCGGTCGCGGCGCGTCACGGACTGCAGCGCAGGCCGCTCCTCTTCCCTCACCAGCGCCGACAGCGGCACCAGATCTCCCGACGACGTCCGCACGCGCAGCCTGGTCAGATCCTCCGGTCTGGTCCGCTGCGAGGCGAGCAGGCGCGTGCGGATGTCGATCCGGCGTCCGCCCGTGGAGTACTTCCCGGTCCGGACGCCACCCACCAGCGCGTTCACCGTGGACGCCACTTCCTCCACCCGCACGCCCAGATCCGCCGCGCGATCGCGATCGGGGACGATGCGCAGCTCGGGCATGCCCACCTGATAGTCCGTGTCGACGTCCGTGGCCAGCCCGCTGGCGGCGAGCTTCTCGCGCATGTCGGTCGAGATCTCGACGAGCTTCTCCCACTCCGGCCCGCGGACGGAGAACTCGATGGGGAACCCGCGCTGGGCCGTGAAGCCCTGCTGCGACAGGTCCTGCACCACCGCGCGCGCGCCGGGATACGAGTTCAGCTCGCGGCGAACGCGCGTGGCGAACTCCTGCTGCGTCACCCCGCGCTCGTCCGGTGAGACCATCGTCACGAACAGCACGCCGGTGTTGACCTGCCCTCCGCCGAATCCGCCGACGAAGCCGAACACCCGGATGACCTCCGGCTGCTGGAGCAGGAACTCTTCCGCGCGGCGGAACACGCGATCGGTCTCGATGAGATTCGCTCCGACGGCAGTCTGCAGCCGGATCATGAGGCGGCTCTGATCCTGTGAGGGAACGAACTCGCTGGGCAGCTCCTTGAACACGTACATCGAGGCTGCGAACACCAGAGCGGCCATGGCCAGGACCGACAGCGGCCTCCGCAGCCCTCTGGCCAGCACCTTCGAGTAGAGGTGCGCCAGCCTGTCGAAGGCCACGTCGACGAAATGGCCGATCCTGGTCTGCCGCGCCGCTCCGGCGTTGAGCATCTGCGCCGAGCGGGCCGGCGCGAGCGTGATGGCCTCGACGTACGAGAGCAGAACGGCCACGCACAGCGTCACGCCGAACTGCAGGAAGAACTTTCCGACGATCCCCTTCATGAACACGACCGGGAGGAAGATCGCGCACACGGCCAGCGTCGCCGCCAGCGCCGCGAAACTGATCTCGGCAGTCCCCTCCCGCGCGGCCCGCACACGGTCCTTCCCCATCTCGCCGTGGCGGAAGATGTTCTCCAGCACCATGATCGCGTCGTCCACGACGATGCCTACCGCCAGCGCCAGCCCGAGCAGCGTGAACGTGTTCAGCGTGAACCCGAAGAAGTAGATGCAGGCCACCGTGCCGAGGAGCGACATGGGGATGGCCAGCACGACGTTGAGCGTCGCGCCGAGAGATCCGAGGAACAGCCAGCAGATCAGAGCGGTGAGGATGACGGACAGCATCAGCTCGAACTGGATCTCGTGGACCGACTCTTCGATGAACTTCGTGGAGTCGAAATTGACGCCGAGCTGCATCTCCGCCGGCAGCGTCTTCCGGATCTCCTCCATCTCCTTCTTGATGCCGGTGGAGACGGCCACGGCGTTCGAGCCGCGCTGCTTGCGGATGCCCATGCCCAGGGCCGGCTCGCCGTTGACGCGGGAGAGGCGGCGCATGTCCTCGAAGCCGTCTTCGACGACGGCGACGTCGCTCAGATACACCGGAGAGCCTTCCACGCTCTTGACGGTGATGCGCCGGAACTCCTCCAGGTTGAAGGCCTCGCCCAGCACGCGCACGTTCACTTCGCGTCCCGACGTCTCCAGCCGCCCTGCCGGCAGCTCGACGTGCTGCTGCTGGACCGCCGCCAGGACCTCGTTCACCGTGACACGCCGCTCGTCGAGCTTGTCGGAATCGACCCAGATGCGGATGTTGCGCTCCAGATAGCCGCCCATCTGGATCTCCCCGACGCCCGGAACCGTCTGCAGCTTTTCCTTCACGCGATAGCGCGCGAAGTCCGCCAGCACCTGCGGCGAATACGGCCCCGACAACCCGATCCACATGATGGGCTGATCCTCGGGGTTGGTCTTGGAGACGACGGGCGGCTCGATGTCGCGGGGCAGACGGCGCTGCACCTGGGCGATGCGGGTCTGCACGTCCTGCAGCGCGAGGTCGACGTTGCGCGCCAGGTCGAGCTCCACGGTGACGCTGCCGCTGCCCTGCCGCGAGGTCGAGGTGACGTTGCGGACGCCCTCCACCTGCATGACCGCTTCTTCGATCGGCTCGACGAGGTCGTGCTCGATGACTTCCGGCGCCGCCCCTTCCCACGCCACGCCGACGTTGATGGTCGGGAAGTCGACGTCGGGGAACTGGCTGATGCCGATGCGCGTGGCGGCGACGCCGCCGAAGACGACGGTGGCCATCATGATCATCCACGCGAAGACCGGTTTGTCGATGCAGACTTCGGTGATCTTCATGGCGACACCTTCACCTTCACGCCGTCGCGCAGCGCCTCCGCCCCGCGCACGACGAGCATCTCGCCGGGCACGAGCCCGTTCTTCACCTCGACCTGCCCGTCAGCCGTGCGCATCCCCAGCGACAGGATGCGCTGCTGGGCGATGCCGTTGTTGACGACGTAAGCCAGGAAGCCGCTCTCGCTGGGACGGATCGCGGTCTGCGGGATGACCGGCGCGTCGCGCCTCGCTCCGACCGGGACGACCACGCGCGCGAACGCTCCGGGGCGAAGCTCGGGGCGGTTCGGATTGGCCACGTGCGCGGTGACCTCCACCATGCGCGAGGCGCTGCTCGCCGCCGCGGCCACGTGCGTGATCCGCGCGGTGTTGCGCTCACCCGTCTCGCCGACCGTGAAGTTGGCGTTCATCCCCGGACGGATCGGCGTGGCGTCCTGCTCCGGGATCTGGAAACGGAGGAGAAGCGGATCGCGTCGCAGCAAAGTCGCCAGCACCGACCCGGCATTCACGTACTGGCCCGTCTGCACGGTGCGCGTCTGGATGATCCCCGGCACGGGTGCGCGGACGAACGCGTCGCGCAGATTCAGCTTCGCCTGCGCCAGCGCCGCCTGCGCCAGCGCCACTTCCGCTGCCGCCGTCTGCACCCTGGTGCGCCACGACTCGATCTCTTCACCGCGAATCAGTCCGGGATTCTTCGCGCTGGCGGACTGGCGGCGATCGAATCCGGCCTGCGCCTCCTCACGCGCCGCCACCTGCTTCTGCAGCGTCGCCTCGGCTGAGGCCACGGCCAGGCGGTAGCGCTCCGGCTCGATCTCGACCAGCGTCTGTCCGGTATTGACGACCTGCCCTTCCGCGAAGAGGACGCGCTCGATCGCGCCGGTCACGCGCGAGGTCACCTCGACCCGCTCGAACGCCTCCAGCGACCCGACCGCGCTCACGGTGTACTCGACCTGGCGCGACTCGACGGGCCTTGCTTCAACAGGAAACTCGAGCGTGCGGCGCTGGGCGCCCTGACCGCCGGTCTTGGCCTGGGCCTCGCCGCCTCTGGAGCAGCCGGCTGCAATCACCAGGACCAGGACGAGAAGTGCTGATTGCTTCAATTGGAGTCTCCCAGGGGTCCCACCCCACTCGCCTCTCTCAGTGCAAGATACGCCTGCGCCATCCGGTAGCGCGCAGTCACTTCGGCAACTTGTGCCTCGAAGAGCTGCTGGTTTGCGTCGGCCAGCTCGAGTGCCGTCCCGAGACCCTGGCGGTAGAGCTCGTTCGTCTCGAGGGCATTCTTGCGCGCCGCCGTCACGGCCGCAACAGCCTGCACCCGCGCGGCCTGCTCGCTGGCCAGCTGCACGCCGGCGCCGCGCAGCTGCCGCTCGACGTCGCGCATCCCCTGCTGCAGCTCCAGCTCCAGGCCGCGGACGATGGCGTTGCGCTCGGCCCGCTGCGCGGCGCGAAGACCGGCATCGAAGATCGACCAGTTCATGGTCACGCCGAAGAACGCGTCCTGCTCCCGTTCCGAGATCGGGCCGTCATTGATGTTGCGCGACTGCGCGGAGAGGGACAGCGACGGGATGAATCGCGCATTCGGCTCCGACGCGAAGGCGCGGAAGCCCTCCAGCCGCGCACGCGAGGCGGCGATGTCGTTGCGCCTCTCTTGGGCCACCATCACCGTGGACGGATCGACTTCCGGCATCTCCGCCGCGGCTGCGAGCAGCCCGGTCGGATCCTGCAGCGGTCCGTCGATCTCCTCGTTGAGAAGGTTGCCGAGCTGGATCCGCGCGGTCTCTACGGCGCCGCGGCCCTGCGCCACCGCCCTCTCGGCCGTGGCCAGCTCCAGTTCCGCGCGGGTCACGTCGTTGGAGCTGACCAGGCCGGCCTCGAACCGCGCTCTCACGTCGCCCAGACTGGTGCGGGCGAACTCGCGGCGGTTCTCGGCGGCCAGCAGCACCTGCTCGAAGCTGAGGGTCACCAGGAAAGCGTCGGCGGCATCGAACCCGAGGAGCCGGCGGGTCTCGGTGGCGGTGAGTCGAGTGGCGTCGCGCTCGAGCCGGACCTGGCGGTAGAGCGGAAACGCGCGCGCGTTGAACAGCGGCTGCGTGAGCAGCGCGCTCGCTCCGAGAGTGCGGCGCGTGTCCAGCGCCGAGTCGTCGCGATAGGAGCCGATCACATCGACCTGCGGCATGAAGAACGACCTCGCCGCCCGCACCCGCGCCTCGGCTGCCTCCACAGTCGTCTCGGCGACCGCCGCCCGCTCGTTCCGCGACACGGCCAGATCGACCGCGCGCGAGATCGTCAGCGGCGTTTCCTGGCCAGGCGCTGCCGTGGAGAAGAGGCAAAGGAGAGAGAGGACGAACCGGCTCAAGACGCGCGTGTTAACAACGTTCCGCGCGGAAACTTCCGCTCCGGCAGGACGGATGGCGCTCCATTCACATCTGGTCAGCGAATCGTTGCGGAAACGGTGAGCGGGGCGGTGATCGCGGTGTTCCCTTTCGCCGTCACCTGCACGGTCTCCTGCAGCGAACCGGCCCTGGCGCGGACGGCGTCGACGGTCACGGTGATCGTCTCCCTCCCTCGCGGAGGAACGACCGGCGAGTGGGAGTAATAGAGGCAGCGGCAGGTCGAGCGCGTCACCGAGATGGTGATCGGCTGATCGGTCGAGTTGCTGACCTCGAACTGCCGGACCGCGCGCGTTCCCTTGCGGATCGTTCCGAAGTCGTGGCTCGAAGGCTCGACCCGGAGCGCCGCGACCGGCGGGGTGGCGGGCGGGACCGGCGTGTTGACGATCGTGCCGGTGTCGTCGGGCACGGCGATCTCCGTGGTCTCGGTGACGATCGGGACATCGGGGCGCTCGTCGGAAAAGGAGCGCCACAACATCCAGCCGAGGACCCCGAGGACGACGAGGCCGGCCAGGACGATGGCCAGGAGGAGGGAGCGGTTGCCGCGATGCGGCTCCTCCAGCATGACGTCGTATTCGGCGGCCGGCGTGGGGGTCACCAGCCGGCGCCTGCCCGGCTCCGACTTGATCGGCTGGGTGTCGGTCGTGCTTCTGTGAGGCGCCGGTGCTCCGGCAATCCCGGGTGATTCCAGCTCATTGAGCTTCATCAGAGACAGGTCGAGCTCGCCGATGAGGCGCTGATATTCCGCCGCCAGATGCTCGGTGGGCGCGTCGGCGATCATGCTGGTCAGGGCGTCGCGATGCCGCTTGTACTGCTGGCGGATGATCTCGATCTCCCGGGCGCGCTCGCCGCGCCGGACGTTGACCGTGCCGAATTCGTCAGGCATCGCAACGCATCCTTGCAAAAAGCGGGACGGAGAGCAATGCAGGGCTCCGGGCTCCGGGCTCGGGGCTCTATACTCTCGCGCATGCCGAACGACACCTTTGATGGCGAGCTCCCGCCTCTCTTTGTCAAATTCGAGCGCCAGGACGTGGCGCTGCGCGACTACCTTGCGCAGCACGGGTTCAAGCGCGACGGCGCGAAAGCAGAGTGGGAGAAGTACTACTCGGAGCTTTCCGATGAGCAGCGCCGCAAACTGTGGCCCGGCCTGCGTGACATCATGCGGAAGCTTGGATGACGCGTTTCTGCTGAGCCGCGAGCCCTGAGCCCTGAGCCCTCGATGAAGATCTACGTCGGACAGATCAACCCGACCGTCGGCGCTCTGGCCGGCAATGCCGCCCTCATCCGCTCAGCGTACGAGGAGGGTGTGGCGGCCGGCGCGGATGTGGTCATGGTCCCGGAGCTGGCCGTGACCGGCTACCCCCCGCTGGACCTACTCGACCACGAGGTGTTCATCTCCGCGGCGCTGGAGACCCGCGACGCGCTGGCGCGCGATACCGGCAAAACCGCACTGATCTTCGGCTGCATCACCCGCAACGAAGGGTGGTGCGGGAAGCCGCTGCACAACTCGGCGATCGTTGCGCAGAACGGGTCGGTCCTGTTCGAGCAGCGGAAGTCGCTCCTGCCAACGTACGACGTGTTCGACGAGCTGCGCTACTTCGAGCCGGCGGCGAACGTGGCGGCGATGGAGCTGTGCGGGCGGCGCGTCGGCATCAGCATCTGCGAGGACTTCTGGTTCGACGACGAGATCCTCGGTACCAAGCTGTATTGCGGCAATCCCATCGACCAGCTGGCGCGGCAGGGGGCGACGGTGCTGCTCAACATCTCCGCCTCGCCGTACAACGCCGGGAAGCGGAAGTCGCGCTACGAGCTGTTCTCGCGGATTGCGCAGCGCTACGACATGCCGCTGGTCTACGTGAATCAGGTCGGCGGCAACGACGAGCTGCTGTTCGACGGCTCGTCGATCGTGATCGACCGGTCCGGGCAGACGATCTTCTGCGGGAAGCTGTTCCAGGAAGACCGCGCGCTGGTCACGCTCGACGGAGTGGCGTGCGACTCGATCCTCACCCAGGAGCCTGAAGAGGAGATCGGGCACGCCCTGATCCTCGGGTTGCGCGACTACATCCGCAAATGCGGCTTCCGCGACGTGGTCATCGGACTGTCCGGCGGCATCGACTCGGCGGTGACCGCGGCGATCGCCGTCGAGGCGCTCGGCGCGAAGCAGGTCACCGGCATCGCCATGCCCTCGCAGTTCTCATCCAGACACTCCGTCGACGACGCCCGCGTCCTGGCCGAGAACCTCGGCATCGCCTTTCATATCGTGCCCATCCAGGAAATCTACAAGCCCTATGAAGAGGCGATCGACACGCTGTTCGGCGAGCACAAGTTCGACACGACGAACGAGAACGTGCAGGCGCGCATCCGCGGCAACATCCTGATGGCCTGGTCGAACCGGACCGGCGCGATGGTCGTGTCGACGGGCAACAAGTCGGAGATGGCGGTCGGCTACTGCACGCTCTACGGGGACATGGCCGGCGGCCTGGCCCTGCTGGGCGACGTCTACAAGACGATGATCTATCGCGTCGCGCGGTGGCTGAATCGGAACGGCAACGTCATTCCGGAGTCGACGCTGACAAAGCCGCCGTCCGCGGAGCTGCGCCCGAATCAGACGGACCAGGACTCGCTGCCGCCCTACGACGTCCTCGACGGGATCCTGAAGCTCTACATCGAGAAGTGGCGGGAGGTCGACGACATCGTCGCGGCCGGGTTCGATCGCGCCCTCGTCGAGCGCGTGCTGAAGCTGGTCGACACGAACGAGTTCAAGCGCCGCCAGGCCGCGCCGACCATCCGCGTGTCGACCAAGGCGTTCGGCAGCGGAAGACAGATGCCGATCGCGCAACGGTGGCGCCGCGAGGGCTGAGAGGGCCTCGGGCCACCCTCACAGGTCTTCGACCGGCTCTTCCCCGGCTTCCGCCGCCGCCCGCTGCTTCTCCTCGAGCCGCTCGATCTGGATCTGCAGAAACTCGTGGAGCGGGACCTCCTGCTCAGGCGGAATGGCGTTGAAGAGAATCGCGGAACGGAAGACGTACTCCGGATCGTGGTCGCCGCGCCGCACCTCCACAATCGAGCGCAGCACCTGGCAGGGAATGTAGATGCCGCCGTAGCTCGGGAAGATCAGCGTCGCGGAGCTGCCCGCCTTCACCGGCGACTTGTGGATCACCGCGGCGCCGTGCACCGAGAGGTCGATGAGCTCGCCGTTGACGTCGGAGAGCTGGACCGGAATGAACGCGGTCGGATAACGCTCGGAACGCCGCCGATCTTTGGGCGCCATCAGTTGATTATAGGGCTCAGGGCTCAGGGCCCGGAGCTCCCTACGGCACGCCCTCCAGAAAATCCCGCGTGATCTTCGCCCCCGCGTACTCGGCCGGACCGGCATCCTCGGCCATCAGCGCAAAGGCGAGCGTCGGAGCGTCGACCGGTGTGAACCCCATGATCACCGAGTCGAATCCGCCCTCCCGCGTTCCCGCGGTGCCGGTCTTCATGGCCACGGTCATCCTGTCGGGCGCGGCCCGGCGTCCCGTCCCTTTCTCCCGCGTCACCACGGCCACCATCGTGCGGATGACGCGCTCCGCCACCGCTTTGTCGACCAGGGTGGCGCTCGTCTGCGGGGGCGGCTGTCCGACGACGTCGCCGAGGATCGAGCGGCGGGCGCGAAGAAGCCGGGGAGTGGTCATGACGCCGCGGTTCGCCATCGCCGATGCGAGCATGGCCAGGTGCAGCGTGGTCGCGGTCTCGTGCTCGAGGCCGATCGCATACAGCGCGGTCTCGTAGCCGCTCGGCATCGCGCCGACCGTGCGACCCAGGGGTGCTTCGAACAGGCCGAGGTTGGTGCTGCCGTCGAATCCTGCTGCCGTCATGAAACGCCGCAGCGGGCCGGCGCCGAGGCGGATGCCGAGGTCGGCGAAGACGATGTTGCAGGACTCGGCCATGGCCTGATCGAGATCGGCCAGGGAGCCGTGACCGGTTGAAAGCCAGTCGCCGAGGCGCTTGTCGTCGATCTGGAGCTCACCGGTGCAGAGATAGGGAAAGTCCAGCGGCACCCCACTGGAGAGTGCGTTCAGCGCGGTGAGCACCTTGATGACGGAGCCCGGCTCGTACTGCTGCTCGAGCGCGAGGTTCGACAGGGCCCCGCTGCCGCGCGTGCTGGCGACGGCCAGGATCTCGTTCGTGCGCGGATCGATGGCCACGAGTGAGCCGCGGAATCCCGCCAGCGCGGCCATGGCCGCCTTCTGCACGGCCGGATCGAGCGTCGTCTCGATCGTTTCGTTGGGGTCGAAGGCGGAGAGATGCGCCTCGATCGTCGCCGCGCCGGCTTCCTTCTCGACGAGCGCGGCGAAGTCCGTGTTGATGGCGACCAGGTCGCGGTTGTTCATCTCGTACATCGCGATCGTGCGGTTCTGACGGTCCAGGACGAGCGGATAGCTTCCCTGCCGGCGAACGGCCAGCGCGCGCTCCAGCGCGGCGAGTTTCTCTCCATCCACGTCGTCACGGTCGATCGTCCGGACGGCCGTCTCCGCCTCGGCCATGCGCCCGGTGGAGAGAAATGCGACGGCGCGATGGAGCTGCGCGTCATCGCCGCCGAAGAGCGTGCTGACCGCGGCGTCGTAGACGAGGAAATCGTCGTAGCGGCGGCGCTCGAAGAGCCTTGTGGCCAGCTCGTCCTTCGGAATCATGTCCAGGACGAGCCGCTTGCCGCGGATCGCGTCGACGTGAGGCTGCGCCGCGGCACTGTCGCCGGTGCTCAGGTGCGACGCGGCGAGGATCTGATGATACTGATTCGGCCAGAGTCGGAGCCGCGACCAGCTGTCAGCCGCATCGACGGCTTCCGCGACGCGCCCGAACTTCCACGACTCGGAGGCGCGCCGCACCGGAATCAGCGAGATCCACGTGAACGCGACGGCGACGAAAACGAGCAGGAGGAAGATGCCGGTGAGGCGCCGCACAAAGCGGCGCGGTGGAGCGCCGCCGACCCGGCGGCGGTCCGAAGCTGCCGCCGAGTCGGCGGCGCTCCACTCCCCTTTTACCGGTTCTTCCATATCTCGACCGGCTCGAGCCGCCTCAATTGCAATCGGTCTGCCGCGCTGCCGTTGGCGATGGAAATCTCGATGCAGCCCGATGAACCGGTGATCATGAAAGCGCCCGGCTCGGCGTCACCATAATTCAATTCCAGCCGATCGATGGCGAGATCGCGCGCCCGCAGCGTGAATCCGTCGAACGGGAGCCGCGAGCGCTCGATGTCGGTGATGAGATTTCCGAACCGGTCGACAGCCACGATCGTCCCTTCCGCGTGGTCGTCGAGGTAGCGCGGCGGCGCAAGAGGGAGCCGCACGATGGACGGCAGTGGCGGACCGAGATCGCCCATCGGCGTCCCGTTGGCCAGCGCCGCGGCGGCCGGCGCGAGACGATCGCGCCCATGAAACGTGCTGCTGCCGTCCGGAAGGAAGTGCTTTTCGTTCTCGATCGAGACCGCGCTCGCACCTTCGGCAACGACGAGCGACAGCAGGCCGTTGTCCGGCGCGAGATAGGTCCGCCCGTCCTGTTCGACGGCGATCAGCTTCCGCTCCGTCCCCACTCCCGGATCGACGACGCAGACGAAGATCGTCCCCTCCGGCCACCTCGCCGCGGCATTGCGCAGAAACCACGCCGCCTCGAGCACGTCGAACGGCGCGATCTCGTGCGTGAGATCGAAGATCGGCGCCGCCGTCAGCGAGGCAATGACACCCTTCATCGCCGCAACGTACGGATCGCGTGTGCCGAAGTCTGTGAGAAGGGTGATCATTTTCAGGCGTTCGTCGTCAGGCCTAAGGCCTAAGGACTAAGGACTAAGGCCTAGATCGTATACTCGCGACGCGATGTACCCCACCACCCCGCCTCCGCCGCAACGGCTGCTCGTGTTCGCGCGGCTGCCGGAGCTCGGCAAGGTGAAGACGCGGCTGGCGGCATCGCTGGGCGACGAGCGCGCGCTGGCGGTGTATCGGGCCATGCTCCGCGACCTGCTGCAGTCGATCGGCACGGCGGCGCCGGGCCTGGAGATCGAGGTGATGTGGGCGCCGACGGCCACGGCCACCGGACAGTCGCTGGAGGAGGCTTTCGGCTCGCTGCCTCTGGCCATGCAGACCGGCGCAACGCTCGGCGACCGCCTGGCCATGGCGTTCTCGGAACGCTTCTTCTTTCACCGCACCGAAAAGATCATCGCCATCGGCGTCGACGACCCCCGCCTCGGACGCGACCTCATCGAGCACGCCTTCTCCCTGCTCGAGTCGTGCGAGTGGGTGGTCGGGCCGGCCGAAGACGGCGGCTACTATCTGATCGGATGCCGCGCCACCGCGTATGACACCGAGGCATTTCAGGGGATCGAGTGGGGAACGGCCACGGTGCTGGGGGCGACCATGGAGAAGATCCGCGGCTTCGGCAGCACCGTGGCGACGCTTCCCATACGATCGGACATCGACGTGGCCGAAGACCTGAGGCGCTTCGCCACGGAGATGAACGGCGCGCAGGGCGAGCTGCCTCGACTCCTGCGCGATTGGGGCTGGCCGGAATGAACATCGTGACGTCCGAGCAGATGAGGAACATCGACCGGCGCGCCACGGAGCGCTTCGGAATCCCGTCGATCGTTCTGATGGAGAACGCGGCCATCGCGGTGGTCGACGCGTTGTTCGAGCACTATCCGGATTGCGGCAAGGTGGCGATCTTCTGCGGCATCGGCCAGAACGGCGGAGACGGGTTCGCGATCGCGCGTCATCTGGAGAACCGCGGCGTGGTCCCGAACATCTTCATGACCGGCGACCGGAAGAAGCTGAAGGGCGACGCGGAGACGAACCTCCGGATCTGCGAGCGGCTGGCCATCCCGATCTACGAGATCGGCGATGCGGTGGAGGACGCGATGGCGCACGCGTCGGACGCGGACGTGGTCATCGACGCCATCTTCGGCACGGGACTCAACCGGGCGCCGGCGGGTGTGTACGCCGACACGATCCGGGCCATTGCGGAGCTGCGGCTTCCGGTGATCGCGGTCGATGTTCCGAGCGGCGCGAACGCGTCGAGCGG
The DNA here is from genome assembly GCA_035544675.1 of Thermoanaerobaculia bacterium. Lineage (GTDB taxonomy): Bacteria > Acidobacteriota > Thermoanaerobaculia > Gp7-AA8 > Gp7-AA8 > DATKCA01. The sequence continues at coordinate 27,308 of DATKCA010000123.1, forward strand.
CAATCCGTTCGAGCCCTGCATCCAGGCCGAGGTGACGGTCGCGTTCGCGGCGCCGAAGCTGTGTCATGTCTTCGCGCCGGCGGCGGTCCTCTGCGGCGAAGTGGTGGTGGCCGACATCTCCATTCCCCACGGCGCGATCGACGAGGAGGCGGTGGCGCTGTCTCTCATCACGCCGCGCGACATCCAGCCGCTGTTTCCGCCGCGCCTGGCCGAGACGCACAAAGGGACGTACGGCCACGTGGCGCTGATCGCCGGATCGCCGGGACGAAGCGGCGCGGCCATCATGGCCGCGCGGGGCGCGCTGCGCGCCGGCGCCGGACTGGTCACCGTGATGACGGACCGCGACACGGCGGCCTTCATTCACAACGCCATGCCTGAGCCGATGACGTTCTCCGGGAATGATCTCGACGAGTTTCTTGCGAACAGGAACGCGGCGGTGCTGGGACCTGGTCTCGCCGATGACGAGAAGGCTCATGCCAGAACGCGGGAGATGGCCGCCCAGATCGAGCTGCCGCTGGTCATCGACGCGTCCGGCCTGAACGCGTTCGCCGGTCTCGCGTCCGAGATCAATCCGCATGGGCGCCCCCGCATCATCACGCCGCATCCCGGCGAGCTGGGCCGGCTGATGGGATCGAACCCCGACCGCATCGCCGCGGCCCGCGACGCCGCGCGCGCGTGCAACTGCGTCGTCGTGCTGAAGGGTCATCAGACACTCGTGGCCGACCCGTCCGGCCAGGTGTACGTGAACCCGACCGGCAATCCCGGCATGGCCACGGGCGGGATGGGCGACGTGCTGGCGGGAGTGGCCGGCGCGCTGCTCGCGCGCGGACTCGATCCGCTCGATGCCGCGTGCGCCGCGGTGTACATCCACGGCCTGGCCGGCGACATCCTGAAACAGGAGATCGGCGACACCGGCCTCCTGGCAACGGAAGTCGCGGACCGGATTCCGGCGGCGATTGTTTCTCTCCGTGGTTCGGGTGGAGGAAAACCCTGAGCGAAGCGAAGGGTCAATCCAGGCGCAGCTGTGATGTCCCCGACCGGCTGCGCACGTGGCGTGATCACGCGGCGCCTGGATTGATCCTTCGTCGCTTCGCTCCTCAGGATTTGTTGGGTGACTAGCATCTGCCGGACCGAGGCCGAGACCGAGGCGGCCGGCCGCGAGATCGCGCGGCAGCTTCCTGCCGGCGCCACCGTCCACCTCATCGGCGACCTCGGATCAGGCAAGACGTTTCTGGCGCGGGCCATCGCGGCGGAGCTGGGAGCCGATCCGCTCGAGGTCAGCTCACCGTCGTTCGCGATCGTGCACGAGTATCCGATCCCGAACGGCGCGCCCATCATCCACATCGACGGCTATCGCCTGTCCGATCACCGGCGCGAGTGGCTGGAGATCGGGATCCCGGAGATGCTGGCCGGGCCGGGGATCAAGCTGATCGAGTGGCCGAAGCGCGAGTTCGAAGAGTTCGAAGACTCGCACATCGAGATCACCATCAAGGTGCTGCCGGACGGCGCCAGAGAAATCGAGATCACTTAGGGAGCCTCTGCGCAACTTTGTGATCTCTGTGACTCTGTGGTTGACGTCAAACCACAGAGTCACAGAGGACACAGAGCTTACGCAGAGGTTCCTCACCGCCACCCCTCCGTGCCGCGGGTGATCCGCGCGGGCTCGCCTCCGTGGGCGCCGATCGAGTAGATCTCCTGCACGCCGGTCCGGCGCGCGGAGAACAGGATGCGGGCTCCGTCGCGCGACCAGCTCGGCTGGGACCAGACATCCATTCCGCTGGTGAGACGGGTGACGGCGCCGCTCCCCACTTCGACGCGGTAGAGGTCGCGCACACCGTCACGCGTCGAAACGAACGCGACGGTCCGGCCGTCCGGCGAGAACGACGGCGAGTGGTCGGTCGCGCCGCTCGGCGCGAGCGGTGTCACCGCGCCCGAGCCGGCGTCCATCACAAAAAGCTGCTCGCGGCCGCCGGGGTCGGCGTGGACGGCCAGCCGCCGGCCGTCCGGACTCCAGCTCGGGACCTGCGTGCTCCAACTGTTGGTGGTGAGACGCCGCTCGTTCGAGCCTGAGACGTCGACGACGTACAGCTCCCAGTGAAACGCCTCTCCCCGCCGCGTGCCGCGCTGGAACGCGATGCGCGCCCCGTCAGGCGAAGGCACGGGAACTCCGTCGAATCCGGGCGCGGCGATGAGCCGGCGCTGCGTCGTCCCATCCGCTTTCATCGTGTAGAGGTCCACTTCGACCGGATCGGTGGAGTCGCGCGGCGACTGAAAGACGATGCGGCCGTCGGGCAGGAACGACGGATGCGCGTCGCGGCCCGGACTCCAGGTGAGCCGGCGCTGGTCGCTGCCGCCGGCGTTCATCGTGTAGATCTCCCAGTCGCGGTCGCGCGTCGAGCCGAAGGCGATACGGGCTCCATCCGGCGACCACATCGGCCACGAGTTGTCGTAGCGGCTTTTCGTGAGCTGCTTCCTGTCCGAGCCGTCGGCGTTCATCACGAACAACTCGAAGGGGCCCGCCGAGTCGGTGTAGTACGCGATCTTCTTTCCATCGGGCGACCACGACAGCTCGTAGGCGCTGGCCGCGTCACGCGTCAGATTCCGCAGGTTCGACCCATCGCGGTCCATGACATACAGCTCCGGATTCCCATCCCGCTCCGTATAGAAGGCGATGCGGGTTCCGTCCGGCGAGACCTTCGGAGATCCATCCGGCGCCGGGTGGTCGGTCAAACGCCGCTGACCGGTGCCATCGGCATTCATGATCCACGCGTCCTGATTCCCGTCGCTGGTCGCCGTGTAGACGATTTCCTTCCCGTCCGGCGTAAAGGAGGCGTGACCGTCACGGCCGGGGCGGTGAGTGAGCCGGCGGACGTCGCTGCCATCGGCGTTCATCACGTAGACCTCCTCGTCGCCGTCCCGGTCGGAGTCGAAGGCGATGCGCTTCCCGTCCGGCGACCAGCCGGGGTGTCGCGCCACCGTCAGACTGGAGCCCGTGCCGCGATGCGTCAGCCGCCGCTCGCCGGTGCCGTCGGGCCGGATGAGGTAGAGATTCCACTGGCCGTCTCGGCTGGAGTCGAAGAGGATCCACTGGCCGTCCGGCGACCACGCCGGATGCGTGTCCGCCGCGCCGCTCCACGTCAGCCGCCGTTCGCCGCTGCCGTCCGCGTTGATCACATACAGCTGCGCGTGCCCATGACGATCGCTCTGAAACACGAGCTGCCGTCCGTCGGGCGACCACGACGGATTGATGTTCAGAAAGTTGAGGGTCTGAGACCAGGCATCGGCGGCCAGGAGCGTGAGGAGCAGAGCGAGGGAGCGCATCGAGAAAATGGTCGTTCAACAGAGCGTCACAGTTGTCACGAAAGTCAAAAGCCGGGCTCGGTTTCCGGTTTCCGGTTTCCGGTTTCCGATTTCCGGTTTCCGGTTTCCGGTTTCCGGTTTCCGGTTTCCGGTTTCCGGCTACCGGTTGCCGGCCCTATCATCCGCGCATGAATCACGAGCCCGACGTCACGCCCGAGGTGGTGCAGTCGCACGGGATCAACGAGAGCGAGTACAAGCTCATCGAACAGATCCTCGGGCGCGCTCCGAATTACACCGAGCTGGGCATCTTCTCGGTGATGTGGTCCGAGCACTGCTCGTACAAGTCGAGCCGCGAGCACCTGCGCAACTTTCCGACCAAAGGGCCGCGCGTGATCCAGGGTCCGGGCGAGAACGCCGGCGTCATCGACATCGGCGACGGATGGGTGGCGGCGTTCAAGATGGAGTCGCACAACCATCCGTCGTACATCGAGCCGTATCAGGGCGCGGCGACCGGCGTGGGGGGAATCCTGCGCGACATCTTCACGATGGGCGCGCGACCGATCGCCACGCTCGACTCCCTCCGCTTCGGCCAGCTCGACGCGCCGAGGATGAAGTACCTCGTGGACGGCGTCGTGCGGGGCATCTCCGGCTACGGCAACTGCATCGGCATCCCCACCGTGGGAGGGGAGACCTCGTTCCACCGCAGCTACAACGGCAACATCCTCGTCAACGTCTTCGCCCTCGGCGTCACCCGCAAGGAGAAGATCTTCAAGGGCACGGCCAGCGGTGTCGGCAATCCGGTGATCTACGTCGGATCGAAGACCGGCCGTGACGGCATCCACGGCGCGACGATGGCCTCCGCGGAATTCGACGAGGAGTCGGAGGAGAAGAGGCCGACCGTGCAGGTGGGCGATCCGTTCACGGAGAAGCTGCTGCTCGAAGCGTGTCTGGAGATCATGGACGGCGACGCGGTGGTCGGCATTCAGGACATGGGCGCCGCCGGACTGACGTCGTCATCGTTCGAGATGGCCGGCCGCGCCGGCACGGGCATCCGCATGTATCTCGATCACGTCCCGGTGCGCGAGAGCGGGATGACGCCGTACGAGATCATGCTCTCGGAGTCGCAGGAGCGGATGCTCATCGTGGCCAAGTCGGGCCGGGAGGAGGAAGTCCTCCGCATCTTCAGCAAGTGGGATCTGAATGCCGCGGTCATCGGCGAAGTCACCGACGATGGATTTGTGCGCGTGTTATGGCGCGGCTACGAGGTGGCCACGATTCCCGTAGGCCCGATCTCGACCGAGGCACCGGTGTACAACCGTCCCATTCAGAAGCCGGAGTATGCGGACAGGATGGCCAGGCGTCTGGAGCGGCCGCATGCGGCGGACGGAGATCGCACGAACGATCTCCTGCGGCTCCTGGCCTCGCCGAACCTCTGCTCCAAGCATTGGATCTGGGAGCAGTACGACACGACCGTCCGTACGAACACGATCGCGAAACCGGAGCAGCGCGACGCGGCGATCGTGCGCGTGAAAGGAACCGGACGGGCACTGGCCATCACCTCCGATGTGAATCCGGTGTACTGCTATCTCGATCCCTGCGAAGGCGGCAAGCAGGCCGTGGCCGAGGCGGCGCGCAACATCGCCGTGAGCGGAGGGCGGCCGGTGGCGGTCACCGACTGCCTCAACTTCGGCTCGCCCGAGCGTGGGGACATCATGTGGCAGTTCTCGGAGTGCATCCGCGGCATCAGCGAGGCGTGCCTGGCGATGGATACGCCGGTCGTCTCAGGCAACGTGTCGTTCTACAACGAGACCGAAGGGAGCGCGATCCTTCCGACGCCCAGCGTCGGCATGGTCGGGATTCTGGAGAGCGAGACGGGCGGATGCGATCTCCGCTTTCCCGAAGCGGGGCTGGACATCGTCCTGCTCGGCGATACGCGGGACGAGCTGGGAGGATCGGAGTGGCAGCAGATGTTCGCGGCGGACAGCCTCGCCGCGCCGCCGCGCGTCGATCTGGTGCGCGAGCGCGGGATCGTCGAGCTGATGCTCGCCCTTCACGAGCGACGCCTGCTGCGCAGCGCGCACGACCTCTCCAACGGCGGACTGGCCGTCGCGCTGGCGGAGTCGTCGATGAACGCCGCCGGTTGTCACGTCGACCTCACTGGCCATGCCGATGATCTCGACTCCGTCGCCCTTCTCTTCAGCGAGTCGCAGGGACGGGTCATCGTGTCGACGTCGCAGACCACGGCCGTGCTCGCGCTGGCCAAGGACTTCGCGATCCCGGCGCGGAAGATCGGGCGCACGGAGACAGCGACCTTTCTCGTCCAGCGCAACGGCGCGCTGCTCGTGCGCGCCACCGTCCCCGAGATCACCCGCGTCTGGCGCACCGCCTTCGGTCTTCTCCTGGGCGGCGACTCCATCGACGAGGTCATCCGCGGCGTGGGCGAGGAAGCGGAGATCATCGCGCGGTGAGTCGGAATGACCGATAATCACTGTTGCCACTCTCGATGCTCGACAAATTCAAGGACGAATGCGGCGTCTTCGGCATCCTCAACCACAAGGACGCCGCGAACCTCACCTACCTCGGTCTCTACGCGTTGCAGCACCGCGGGCAGGAGAGCGCCGGCATCGCCTCGGTCTCGTTCGATCCGGTGCACTCGGAATCGAACATCGGCGAGGCCAGCGGATCGACCGGCTCTGGGGAGCAGATCATCGCGCCGGGAACCGCGCAGATCCATTCCGAGAAGGAGATGGGGTACGTCGCCGACATCTTCACCCACGAGCGTCTGTCCCGCCTGCCCGGCGAGGCGGCCATCGGCCACGTGAGGTACTCGACGACGGGGGGATCGATGCTGTGCAACGCGCAGCCGATCGTCGCATCCACGAGCAAGGGACCGATCGCCCTCGCCCACAACGGCAACCTCGTCAACGGCGCGGAGCTGCGCCGGCAGCTCGAAGCCGACGGAGCCATCTTCAACTCCATGTCGGACACGGAAGTGATCGTGCACCTCATCGCACGGTCGAAGGCGCCCGATCTGGAACGCGCTCTGATCGATGCGCTCTCGAAGGTGCAGGGCGCGTATTCGATCGTCCTCCTCGCGCCCGGCCGCATCTTCGCCGCGCGCGATCCGTATGGCTTCCGCCCGCTGGTGATCGGCAAGCTGGATGATGCCGTGGCCGTGGCATCCGAGTCCTGCGCGTTCGACCTCATCGACGCGAAGACGATTCGCGAAGTGCGCGCCGGCGAGATCCTGGCCATCGAGAGCGGCAGCCGCGTCCGGGTCGTTCACCAGTTCTCTTCCACGCGCGAGGCTCGCTGCATCTTCGAGCACGTTTACTTCGCGCGGCCCGACTCGAACATCTTCGGCAACAACGTCGCCGAGGTACGGAAACGGTTTGGCGTTCAGCTCGCTCGCGAGCACCCAATCGACGCGGATGCCGTCATTCCGGTGCCCGATTCCGGAGTTTTCGCCGCAGTTGGATACGCGCAGGAGTCGGGGATTCCATTTGAGTTCGGTCTGGTTCGGAATCACTACGTGGGACGCACGTTCATCGAGCCGAAGCAGTCCATCCGCCATTTCGGCGTAAAGGTGAAGCTGAATCCGGTTCGCGAGATCGTCAGCGGCAAGCGAATCGTCCTGGTGGACGACTCGATCGTGCGCGGGACCACCTCCAAGAAGATCGTGAAGATGCTCAAACAGTTCGGGGCGAAGGAAGTGCACATGCGCGTGTCGTCGCCGCCGACGACGGGACCGTGTTACTACGGCATCGATACGCCGCAGCGGCGCGAGCTCATCGCGAACGCGAACTCCGTCGAGCAGATCCGCGAATTCATCGAAGCCGACTCCCTCGGATACCTGTCCGAGGGAGGCATGCTCGAGGCCGTGCGCAGGAACGACGATCCGTCGCGCCTCTACTGCACAGCCTGCTTCACCGGCCGCTATCCGGTCGTGAGTTCGCCTGTGGCCTGCGAGCCCGAGGTCGTGAAGGCGGTGTAGTCATTCCGAGCGTAGCGAGGAATCCGGGCGCGAGGGCGGTACGTCCTCGTCCCTCCCCGCACGCCCAGATCCCTCGCGTACGCTCGGGATGACTTCCTGTTGGATTGCGACCTCGCTCACGACATCCGCAGCCCCCGACCCGGCCAGCTCCGTGATCAACGCGCGGAAATGCAGCATGGCCTGGCGCAGCTCCTCGGTCGAGGAGCGTCCGTCGCGATTCGAGTCGATGGCCTGATGCCCGGCGCGATAGTGCTCGACCACCCGCGGGTGCGTCACCGACAGAAACGCCGTGTGCTTCTCGAAGTCGCCGATCGGATATCCCTGCGCGCGCATGATCTCGGAGATCAGCTCTTCCGCTTCGACCACGGCCGTGGTCGGCCGCTCCACGAAACGCGTTTCGATCTTCGCCCACTCGCCTCGATAGCGCTCCCCGTCCGCTGCGCTGAGCGGCCTGATCTCGATCCCCTTCGCATCCTCCGCGCGCGCGAGAAGCTCGAGCTCGGCATTACCGCGGCCGCGCTCGCGCACGACATGGTCGTACTCAGGACCGAACTTGTCGCGAAGCTGCGCGGAACGGCTCCGGCGCGCGCCGCGCGCGAAGAGCCCGAGCACGACCAGCACGCCAACCACTCCAAGAGCGATCCAGATCCAGATGGGGTCAATATTTGCCATGGCGGTCCTCCATTGAGAGCTGAGGCCGCAAGGCGCGTGCCTGAGTTTCCGGAAACCGGAAACCGGAAACCGGAAACCGGAAACCGGAAACCGGAAACCGGAAACCGGAAACCGGAAACCGGAAACCGGAAACCGGGGAGGCTAACGGCTAACGGCTAAGGCCTCTAAGGACTAAGGCCTAAGGACTAAGGACTAAGGACTAAGGCGCGCCAGCTCGGCCTCGGCCGCGATCGCTCCGAACGCCGGCCACGGTCCTTCCGTCACCACGCGCTCGAGGATCGGCCGCGCGCGCGCCGTGTCGCCGTTGTAGACGTACCAGTTGGCGACGCCGTAGCGAATGGTCGGACCATCCATGCCGCTGAGCGTCTCGGCGTTCAGCTCTTCGGGCGCGATGTGACCGCCGTACATCAACAGGAGCTTGTGGTAAGAGACGTTCTCGACGACATCCATGCCGATCGTGATCGGCTGGAGGACACGCTCCGCCTCCTCGACGCGGCCGAGGCGCCGCAGCGTCATGTACAGCCAGTGCGACACCGAGACGATGCGGTCGGCGTTCGTCGTGTCGGCGGCGCAGCGGCGGTATACCGGCAGGGCCCGCTCGAAGTCGCCCTTCAGGTAGTGGGCGAGACCGAGGTGGTAGCAGATGTTGGACTGGAGTGAGCCGATGGGGATGTTGCGCGGGTTCGGCTGGCCATCCGGCTCGACCTCGTCCGGCTTTCCGCGCACGAGGCCGGTGGCCTTCTCCAGGTCCGCGATGGCGCGATCGAACTGCCGCAGCGTGATGAAGCGGTGGCCGCGATGGCGGTACATGCGGGCATCGCGGGGATGCTTGCGGATGCCCACGGAAAAGATCTCCACGGCCTCGCGATAACGGCCGAGGTAGGCGGCGCGCCGGCCGAGCCAGATGATGGCATCGGCGTCGTTCGGATTGGCGTCGTAGGTGGCGCGCGCGGCGGCGAGGTCGTTCTCCTGCTGTTCGGAGCCGGCCGGCCGCGCCAGCGGCTTGCCGAGCAGGGAGATGGCCTCCGCGCCTTCGGGCGCGGGCGGAGCGGCGGGAGGCGGAGGAGCAGGAGGAACCGGCGCCGTCGCGCACGCTGCCAGAAGCAGCGCCGCGAGGAGAGCGATGCGGATATTCATGAGGGCTGAATGGTACTCTCCGCGGCATGCCGGCGGTCGTGATCGTGGGCACAGGGGTCACCGGGGCCAGCGTCGCGTATCACCTGGCGCGCACCGAGGAGGAGCTGGGCGTGCTGAGTGGAGCGCCGCCGACTCGGCGGCGGTTTTTCAGAATCAGGTTCGGACTGAGTCTCTGATCGCCTTTGCGATCACGTCCACGTGCGCAACGAGACTGTGGTCGCCCTCCGGGATCTCGATGAACTGCGAGCCGGGCACCACGTCCCACGAGTCCCACACGCTCTTGACCAGGTCGAACGGCACGGTCTCGTCGTTCCGCCCCATCACGATCACCACCGGCACCACCGGCGCCTGCGCCTCCGGCTCCACGCTCATCATCTTCTCGAAGAAGGCGCGGTGAATCGGCGCCGGCTCATTCAGGTCGTGATGAAACATCATCACCGGGTCACCGGGCGGGATCCTGCTCATCCACCGCTTTCCGACGCCGAGGCCCGGCGCGATGAGGACGAGCGGAGCGCGGACGCCGCGGCGGACCACTTCCAGCGCCGCCAGTGCGCCGAGGGAACTGCCGACGATGGCCGCGGGAGGCCGTTGCCGGGCGTGCTCCAGGCCGAGGCGGACGATCGCTTCGAAGTCGAGCCGCTCGAACGACGGCACGTTGCAGTCGGGTGCGTCGAGCACGATGTCCGGCTCCAGCAGCTTGGCCAGCATTCCGACCTTCTGGCTGCGCGGAGACGATGCAAAGCCGTGAAAGTACAGAACACTCGCGCTGCTCGAGCGAGGCCGGCGCGGCGGCTTCATGAGTAGATGACGCGGTACGCTTTCTCCGCCAGCTTCTGCAGACGGTCTTCCGATGCGCTGACGAAAATGGACTGCCGGCATGCCATCGGCAGATTGTATGCTTCCGCGCGGAGGGGTCTGATGCCGTTGAAACCTGTTCTCGGTGGTCTGCTGCTCGTCTCGCTGCTCGCCTGTGCGCGCCAGGAATCGAATGGCGAAGCCACCGACACGGGAGCGGCCACCGACACCAGCGCGACCGTTCCCGCAGTGGCCACGGAAACGGTGGCCCCTCCTCCCGATCCGGCGCTCATCGCCGAAGGCGACACACTCTTCCGCGCGCAGTGCGCGCGCTGCCATATCGGCGAGATGAGGTCGCTGCGCACCCCGGCGGTGCAGAACCTGACGGACGCCGAGCTCACGCAAACGATTCGCGGCGCCAACCAGATGGTGAGTGCGCGCGGAACCCACAAGGTCCTCGACCTCACCGACAGCGAGATGGCAGCCGTCGTGGCGTACATCAAGTCGTTGGAGTAAAGGGCATTTGACGTTCCCGAGCCCGTGCCCGTGCCCGGGCCCGCGCCCGGCTTTTCGTCCCCCCCTCCCCGCCCGGGGCGCCGGGTGAGGACACCCGGCGCTCCATGCGTTGTGGCGGCGCATTCGTTCACGGAATGGAGCGCGGGTGGTCCTCACCCGCGCCTTGTCGTCCCCCTCCCCGCCCAGGGCGCCGCCGGGTCGGCGGCGCTCCACGGTTGCCGGTTGCCGGTTGCCGGTTACCGGTTGCCGGTTGCCGGTTGCCGCCCCCCCGCGGCAGGCTTCGTGCTCTTCCCTCTTCGGAGGTCCCCAATGATCCGAGTACTCGCTCTTTGCTCTCTGGTCACGGTCGCGCTCGCCTGTTCTCGCAGCGAAACCACCGACGTGGCGACGACAACGACGACTGACCCCATTCCGGCGGTGACCGAGATGATCGACACCGTCACGATCGAGACCGAGACGATGGAGACCGGCACCATCACTCCCGGCACCACGACTCCGGCGCCGACTGCGACCGCGACGATCGCTGCCGGCCGCGTAGCGGGCTCCCCGTCCACCACCCCGGGTGTCCCCTCGCCCGCGGTGCGTCCTGTCGCCCAGGCTCCGGCAACGCCGGCGGCCATTCCGCAGCCGCAGACGTCGGCGGCGGCCGAACCGGTGCCGGCGCCGATCACCGACAACACGCCGCCCGCCGATGCGGCGCCGGCTCCGACCGCCAACATCGCCGGCGGACAGCCGGTGTACAAGGCGAAGTGTGCAGCTTGTCACGGTCCCGACGGCAAGAAGCCGCAGGGCGGAGTGACGCTCGCGTCCGACGCGGTGCAGAACAAATCCGATGCGGAGCTGGCGCGCCTGATCCGCGAAGGAAAAGGAAAGGTCTCGGCAGCGGCGCACAAGCGCGCTGCGCTGAACGGGGAGCAGATCCGCGACGTCGTCGCGTATATCAAAGCGCTGAAGTAGTGAATTAGGATGCGCGGCTGTGAACGACTGGAGTGAGCGGGCCGTCAGCGCGGAGAGAGCCGTCGCGCTGATCACCAGCGGGATGAAGGTGTTCATCCATGGAGCGGCGGCGACGCCGTCGCCGCTCATCGAGGCCCTGGCGGCGCGGAGCGACCTGGAGGACGTTCATACCTTCCACATCCACCTGGAGGGCGACACGCCGCACGTGGCCACGGATCGCGCGCGCAGCTTCCGGGCCGTCTCGCTCTTTTGCGGGAAGTCGCTTCGGCAGCCCATCGCGGAAGGGCGCGCCGACTTCGTGCCGATCTTCCTCTCGGACATCCCGGCGTTGTTCACCAGCGGCAAAGTGGCGCTCGACGCGGCGATCCTGCAGCTCTCGCCTCCCGACCGGCACGGCTACTGCACGCTCGGCGTATCGGTCGATACGGCGCTGGCGGCGGCGCGCACGGCCAGGATCATCATCGCCGAGATCAATGAGCGGATGCCGCGCACCCACGGCAACACGCTCGTGCCTTTCAGCAGCGTCACCGCATTCATCCACAGCGATCGGCCGCTGCCCAGGCACTCCATCGGCACGCCCAGTGAGGCGGAGGACGCGATCGGCGGACACATCGCCCCGCTCATCCCGGACGGCGCGACGCTGCAGATGGGAATCGGAGCCATCCCCGACGCCGTCCTCTCCCGTCTCTTCGACAAACGCGACCTCGGCATCCACACAGAGATGTTCTCGGACCGCGTGGTCGATCTGGTGGAGGCGGGAGTGGTCAACAACCGGCAGAAGAGAGTGCACTCCGGGCGGATCACCACGAGCTTCGTCAACGGCTCGCAGCGTCTCTTCGACTTCGTCGATGACAATCCGTTCGTGGAGTTCTACCCGGCCGACCACACCAACGACACGGCCGTGATCCGCAAGAACCACCATGTCGTGGCACTGAACTCGGCGCTGGAGGTCGACCTCAGCGGACAGGTCGTGGCCGACTCGATCGGCCACCGCATCTACTCCGGCATCGGCGGGCAGATGGACTTCATGCGCGGCGCGGCGCTGTCACCGGGCGGCGTTCCGATCATCGCGCTGCAGTCGACGGCCGCGAAGGGAACGCTGTCGCGCATCGTGCCGTCGCTCAAGCCGGGCGCGGGTGTCGTGACCACGCGCGGCCACGTGCACTGGGTGGTGACCGAGTACGGCGCGGTGAACCTGTGGGGCTGCTCCCTGCGCGAGCGCGCCGACGCTCTGATCTCCATCGCGCATCCCGATTTCCGCGGCGAGCTGCGGAAGGAGATCGCCGGGATCCGGAGGTTTTCGTGAAACGCCGCCTCTCGGCGGCGCTCCACAGAAACGCCGCCGGGTCGGCGGCGCTCCACTCCTAGGCTCTTGGTTCCGGATACACCTTTGCCGATAGCCGCGGCTCTACGGCCTGCGTCTTGATCGCGTTCGTCGCCAGCGCCAGCATCGAGCTGATGTCGGCCAGGTTGGCCGGGACGATCATCGAGTTGCCGCTCCTGGCCAGGTTGCCGAACTCCTTGATGTACTGCTCGGCGATGCGAAGCTGCATCGCCTCCTGCCCGCCGGTGACCTTCAGCGCCTCGGCCACACGGCGCAGCCCCTCGGCCGTGGCCGTGGCCACCGACAGGATCGCCGCGGCCTGACCCTCGGCCTCGTTGATGTTCTGCTGCTTCTTCGCTTCCGAAGCCTTGATGACCTGCTGCTTCTCGCCTTCGGCGGAGTTGACGGCGGCGTCGCGCTGCCCTTCGGACTGCAGGATGAGCGCGCGCTTCTCGCGCTCCGCGCGCATCTGCTTCTCCATGGCCGCCAGGACGTCATGCGGCGGCGTGATGTTCTTGATCTCGTAGCGGAGGACCTTCACGCCCCACGCCTCGGACGCCTTGTCCACCTCCAGCACGACCTGGGTATTGATGGTCGTGCGCTCCTCGAACGTGCGGTCGAGATCGATCTTGCCGATCTCGCTGCGCAGCGTCGTCTGGGCGAGCTGCGAGATCGCGTAGTTGAAGTCGGTGATGCCGTAGGAGGCTCTCTCCGGATTGAGCACCTTCACGTACAGGACGCCGTCGACGCCGACCTGGACGTTGTCCTTCGTGATGCAGACCTGCTCCGGGATGTCCAGCGCACTCTCTTTGAGCGAGTGCTTGTAGCGGACGACGTCCAGGAACGGCACCAGGATGTGAAATCCGGCGTGAAGCGTGGTCGAGTATTTCCCGAGGCGCTCCACGACCCACGCCTGCTGCTGGGGGACTACGCGGGCGATCTTCGAGACGATGATCATCGCGAAGATGGCGACTACGACTGTGACGATCAGGCTACCCATGGCTTATCTCCTGAGTTCCGACAGCACGAATGTGAAGTAACAGGCCGTCGACACGATCGACGGTGCAGCGTTGGCCTTTTTTGAGCGGCGTCGGTCCAACGTTCTCCGCGCTCCAGGTACTCCCGCGAAGCTCAGCCGTACCGCGACTCCGCACATCGATGTCGCCGAGGGCGAGCGCTTCCTCGCCGATGAGGCTGTCGACGACCTTCGGCTCGTTCAGTCTGAACTTGCGCATGACGATCGGCCGCAGGAACACGAGCGCGACCAGCGAGCTCACCGTGAACACGAGCAGCTGCTGCCAGAGCGGCCCGTCCCATCCCGCCCCCACCAGCAGGGCAACCAGGAGCGCGCCGCCCCCGAAGAATCCGAGATGCATCGAGGCCGACGCGAATTCGATCGCGAGCAGGGCGATGCCGATGAGAACCCAGATCCACCAAACCATAAACCTTAGTCCTTAGTCCTTAGGCCTTAGGGGCTACACGAGCGCCCTGAGGACCAAGGACTAAGGACTAAGGACTAAGGACTAAGGACTAAGGACTAAGGACTAAGAAGCTGGAGGGTAACACAATCTTCACAGACACCGCGGCGGGCACAGCTATCATCCGGCCCCATAAGAGAAAGGAGATCGCTCATGCGAAAACTAGCCATCACCGCGGCCGCCACGCTTCTCGCCACGGCCGCGCTCGCGCAGAACACGATGAACACGTCTCTAACCCTGCCGACCAGCGGAAACAACCAGCGCGCCTCGGTCACGCAGTACATCGGCCCGGTCAAGGTCACGATCGACTACAGCAGTCCGGACGTCCACGCTCCCAACGGAGAGGACCGGCGCGGCAAGATCTATGGCACCGACGTCGTCCACTGGGGCTGGAAGAACCTCGGATTCGGCACCTGCACGGCCTGCCCGTGGCGCGCCGGCTCGAACGAGAACACGGTGTTCACGACCTCGCACGACATCCAGATCGAGGGGCAGAAGCTTCCCGCCGGCACCTATGGCCTGTTCATGGTTGCCGACCCCGCCAACTGGACGGTGATCTTCTCGAAGAACTCCACCTCATGGGGCAGCTACTTCTACAAACCGGAGGAGGACGCGTTGCGCGTCAACGTGAAGCCGGCCGGATCCGAATACAACGAGTGGCTCACCTACGAGTTCATCGATCGGCAGCCCTCCAGCGCGGTCGTGGCGATGAAGTGGGAGGACGTTCAGGTTCCGGTCAAGATCACCGTCCCCGACATCGTCGACGCCTACCTCACCGAGATCCGCAAGGAGCTGCGCTCCTCGCCCGGCTTCCGCTGGCAGAACTGGAACAACGCTGCGCAGTACGCCCTGCAGAACAAGCGATTCGACGACGCGCTCGAGTTTGCGCAGGTGGCGGCGAAGGCGAACTCGTTCGGCAGCGACGAGAACTTCCAGACGCTCAGCACCCTGGCCGAGGCGCAGGAGGCCAAAGGCATGACGGCCGAGGCGCGCGTGACGCGCAACAAAGCTCTGAATCACCCGACCGCGAGCGTTCGCCAGCTGCACCAGTACGCGCGCACCGAGCTCGGGAAGGGCAACAAGAGCGAGGCCATCCGTATCTGGCAACTGAATGCGAAGCGCTATCCCAACCAATGGCCGGTCAACGTCGGCCTGATGCGCGCTGCCTCTGCCGCGGGCAAATACCGGGACGCGCTGCGCTACGCGAAGCGCGCCCTGGCGCAGGCGCCCGACGACCTGCAAAAAGAGAGCATCGAGGCGTCGATCAAGAAGCTGGAAGCTGGACAGGACGCGAACAGCTAGGCCTCAGGCCTTAGGCGTGAGTTGTTTCAAACGCATCATGGCCATGATGCCGAACAAGGGGCCGGGAGCGAGCGCCACGAACGCCCACTCCCACCCCACCGCTTCCACGAGCCGCGGCATCATGGCGATCGACACGGTGGTGATGAGGAAGCCGATGCACGTCTGCATCGTCAGCGCAGTCCCGAGGTAGCGCGGGTCGCCGAATTCCGTGACGCAGGCGGAGAACTGCGCGGAGTCCGCGACGACCGTGGCGCCCCACACTGACGCCAGAACGAGCAGCAGCATGGCCGGTCCGCCGTACGCGAACCCGATGAGCAGGCAGCACGCGCCGCTCATGGCCATGGCCCCGGCGGCGACGTTCGCGCGGCCCACGCGATCCGCCAGCAGACCGGCCAGGACACAGCCGGCCGCGCCGGCTCCGATCACGGCGAACGCCCCCGCCTCGGCCAGACGCGGACTGTCGCCGCTCTCCCTCGCGCTGGCGCGCAGCATCACCGGGATCCACGTCCACATCGCGTACAGCTCCCACATGTGTCCGAAGTATCCGAAGTTCGCCAGTCGCACCCCGCGGTTCTCGAAGACCCGGCGCACCTGCGTGATGTCGAACGGCTGATTCGGCAGCGCATACGGGCCGTCGCGCACGAACAGAATGACCAGCACCCCTGCCGCGGCCGCGAGCAGCGACGCGGCCCCGACGTTGACGCGCCACTCCGCCGATCCGAATGCGTTGGCCAGGTACGGCGATGCTTTCCCCAGCGTGAGCGCGCCGATCAGCACTCCCAGGGCGAAGCCGCGGCCGCTGCGGAACCACGTGGCGATGATCTTCATCCCCGGCGGATAGACGCCGGCCAGACAGACCCCGGTCGCAAAGCGCAGAACGACCGCGGTGGTGAGGTCGTGCGCGAACATCGCCAGCGCGCCGTTGATCGCGGCGCCGGCGAACGCGGAGGCCGCCACGAGCCGCCGCGCGCTCATGATGTCCGGCAGGT
This sequence comes from Thermoanaerobaculia bacterium, assembly GCA_035544675.1. Classification (GTDB taxonomy): domain Bacteria; phylum Acidobacteriota; class Thermoanaerobaculia; order Gp7-AA8; family Gp7-AA8; genus DATKCA01. Next base: position 43,772 of record DATKCA010000123.1, read on the forward strand.
TGAACACGGCGCTGAACAACGTGCCGGCAACGAAGCCGAGCTGCACGGACAGCGTCAGCCACGATGCGGAGGTGCCGAGGTCCCACTCGCGGGCGATCTGCGGGGTGACCGCCGAGACGCCGAACCACAGCCCCATGCCGAGGAGCTCGGCCAGCGCGAGGATGGTGAGGGCGCGGTATTTCATTGATAGGCGTCAGGCGTCAGGCGTCAGGCCTTGGAGGAACTCGATCTCCTAACGCCTAAGGCCTAAGGCCTAAGGACTCATTATCCCCTTCGATACACGCCCTCCCCCATCGGACAGGTTTACGGTCTATTCCGTAGCCAACGCGCACGCGAGCGCATACCTTCTTCACCACACCATGCGGAAATCATCAATGCTCACCGCGCTCACCACGATTCTCGGCCGGCCAAACATCGACGAGCTGATGAAGCAGATTCGCGACACCATCGGTTCCCGTCCGCACGCCATGGACGCCGCCAGCGGCCGACGCCTCCTCGGCTCTCTGTTGAGCGGGCGGCGGGAAACCGAGCAGTTGATGCGGCGCCTGGGCAGGTCATCCCGATCGTAGCGAGGGATCTCTTGCGGGAGGGAGGCACCCTAGCCGCGCCACCCGCCCCCCTGGATTCGGCACCTCCCTCCGGAACACATCCCCCGCTCGCGCTGTTGCCCCCCGGCGCGCATGATCTCCTTCGCAAACGTCAGCAAGCAATACGGCAAACAGGTCCTCTTTCTGGAGGCCTCTTTCCAGCTCAACCCCGGTGAGAAAGCGGGGCTGGTCGGCCCGAACGGCGCCGGCAAGTCGACGGTCTTCCGCATGATCACCGGCGAGGAATCGGCTGACGACGGCGCGGTCAGCGTCCCGAAGAAACTCTCCATCGGCCACTTCCGCCAGGAGGTCGACGAGATGAGCGGCCGCCCCGTCCTGGACGAAGCGATCGCCGGCAGCGGACGCCTCGGCGACCTGCATCACCAGCTGATCGAGCTGGAGCACGCCATGGGCGACCCGTCGCGGCCCGACTACCAGAAGGTCCTCGACCGATTCGGGCAGGTCCAGGAGGAGTACCAGCACAACGGAGGCTACGAGCTGGAGGCACGGGCCCGCGAAGTCCTGCACGGCCTCGGCTTCGATGACGCCCAGATCGACGGCGACGCCGGCGCGCTCTCCGGCGGCTGGAAGATGCGCGTGTCGATGGCCAAGATCCTCCTCGGCCAGTTCGACGTGCTGCTGCTCGACGAGCCGACGAACCACCTGGACATCGAGTCGATCCTCTGGCTCGAGCAATACCTCAGGGCGTCGACCGCGACGATCCTGATGACGTCGCACGACCGCGACTTCCTCGACCGCATCGTCACGAAGATCATCGAGATCGACGGCGGCGACATCGTCGCGTACTCCGGCAACTACGACTTCTACGTTCGCGAGCGCGAGCTGCGCGAGGCCAACCAGGAAGCGGCGTACGCGCGCCAGCAGGCCAAGCTGGCCAAGGAGCAGCGCTTCATCGAGCGGTTCACCACGCACGCGGCGAAAGCCGCGCAGGTGCAGAGCCGCATCAAGGCGCTCGACAAGATCGAGCGGGTCGAGCCGCCCAGGCAGCGCAAGGTGATGAAGTTCGACTTCCGCAGGCCGCCCCGCTCGGGCGACGACGTCGTGACGCTGAAAGGCGTCTCCAAGACGTTCGGATCGAAGACGGTCTACGACCACTTCGACTTTCACGTGCGCCGCGGCGAGCGCTGGGCGGTGATGGGGAAGAACGGCGCGGGGAAGTCGACGCTGCTCAAGTTGGTCGCCGGCGCCATCAAGCCCGACGACGGCAGCGTGCGCCTCGGTGCAAGCCTCAAGGTCGGCTACTTCGCCCAGCAGGCCCTCGACCTGCTCGATCCCGATCTGACCGTCTGGGAGCAGATCCAGAAAGACTTCCCGCTCGAGGGCATCGGCGTCCTGCGCAGCCTCCTCGGCGCATTCCAGTTCAGCGGCGACGACGTGGACAAGAAGATCCGCTCCCTGTCCGGCGGCGAGAGGTCGCGGTTGGTCATGGCCCGGATGCTCCTCGACCCGCCGAACTTCCTCGTGCTCGACGAGCCGACGAACCACCTCGACCTGGCCACCAAGGAGATGCTCGTCGAGGCGCTGCACGACTTCGATGGCACGATGCTCTTCGTGTCGCACGACCGCACGTTCCTCCGCGGCCTCGGGAATCGCGTGCTGGAGCTGGCCGGCGACGAGCACGACCGCCCGCTCACGTACGGCGGGTCGTACGTCGAGTATGTGGAGAAGACCGGGCGGGAAGCGCCGGGGGTCCATTCTTGAGGCCTCCTTAGTCGTTAGTCCTTAGTCGTTAGGCCTTAGTCGTTAGGCAAAACCCCTAAGGCCTAAGGACTAAGGACTAAGGACTAGAATGTTCCAGTGACGGCAGCGGAAAAGCTCGCGCTACTGAAGAATGCGAAGCGGGTGGGCATGCTCTTCAGCGGTGGCGGCGCGCGCTGCGTGTTCCAGGTCGGCGCCGTCGAGACGCTCTACGAGCTCGGCATCCGGCCGGCGGTGTGCCTCGGGGTCTCCATCGGCGCGTGGAACGCGGCGGCGATCGCGGTCGGCAATCTGCAGCGGCTCCGCTACTACTGGGAGTTTTTCTGCCGGATGCCGGCGCTCGATCTCACCAATCTCTTTCGCGAGCATTCGCCGTGGATCTACGCGCGCATTCACCATCGCGCGTACCGTCGGTACGTCTCGAACGAGCGCGTTCTCGATCCGCGGACGCTGCCGCTCTTCGTCGGTGTGACCCGGCTCGGTGATCGCGCACCCGTCGTGATCGACGCGAAGAAGGTCGACGACCCGTTCGCGCTGTTCCTGGCCAGCAACTACCTTCCGCCGTTCTTCACCCATCCGGTGGTCCTCGAGGGCCAGCGGTACGTCGACGGCGGTTACACGAACAACATCCCCTACGAGGCTCTGTTCGAGCTGGGGTGCGATGCGGTCGTGCTCCTGGGCGCGAAAGGTGAGAGCGAAGGCGGCCTTTACCGGAACCCGAACGACTTCGACCACGTGATCCCGGCGCCTTATCGGGAAAGGGTGGTGGTGATCCGGCCGCGGCATCGGCTGCCGCTCGGCTTCGTGGAGCGAAGATGGCAGAAGCTGAAACCGTTCACCGACGTCGGGCGCCTGCGCGCGCGGGAGGTCCTCCTCGGCGAGCGCCATCCCGAAACCGATGTGTCGGCAGGCGGCCCGGCGCTGACGGTGCGCGCGAGCAGACTGTGGCGCCTGGTCAAGACCCTGACGCGTGGAGGGCCCGCTCCACAGCCTCAACCGTCGGATCGATCGTGATCGTCCGGCCTCCGGCCGTGCGGAGGATGGCGTCGGCGTCCTTGAGGATGTGTCCGGTCAGCACGCAGACGACGCGTTCGTCTTCGCGCATCGTGCCGATGGCGCGCAGTTTCCGGACGCCGGCCAGAGTCGCAGCGGACGCGGGCTCGCATCCGATGCCGGCCGCGTCGATCTCGCGTTTCGCCGCCATGATCTCGTCGTCAGTGACTTCCTCGACCACGCCCCTGGTGTACTGAATCGCGGCCACGGCGCGATCGTGACTGACCGGATCGCCGATGCGGATGGCGCTGGCGACGGTCTCCGCGGCGATGCGATGCCGCGAGGCGAACCGCTCGCGGAAGCTTCGGAAGAACGGATTGGCGCCCGCCGCCTGAATCGCAGCGAGACGAGGGACGCGCGCAATCCATCCGCTCTCGAACGCCTCGCGCAACGCCTTGCCGAACGCGCTCGTGTTGCCGAGGTTCCCGGCCGGGACGACGATCCAGTCGGGCGGGTCCCACGACAGGTCCTGCAGCAGCTCCCACACGATCGTCTTCTGGCCCTCCAGCCGGAACGGGTTGATGGAGTTGACGAGATAGATGCCGAGCTGCCGCGACGCCTGCCGGACCAGAGCCATCGCGGCGTCGAAGTCGCCGCGGATCTCCAGGCACGTCGCGCCGTACGCGAGCGTCTGGGCGAGCTTGCCCGCCGAGACCTTTCCCGCCGGGATGAAGACCACCGCGGGCAGTCCGGCCTGCGCCGCGTACGCGGCGAGCGATGCGCTCGTGTTGCCGGTCGACGCGCACGCCACCGCTCGCGATCCGACCCGCACCGCCTGCGTCATCGCCACCGTCATTCCGCGGTCCTTGAACGAGCCGGTGGGGTTCTCCCCCTCGTGCTTGAACATCAGCCCGAACCGCTCGTACATCCGCGTCCCCCCCTCGGGATGCGTGACGATGGCGTCCACGGGGACATCCATGACCGCTTCGCGGAACCGCCAGACCCCGCTGCGATCGACTCCGCTCCGGCTGCCCAGCCGCTCGTCGAAGCGGCCGACGCCGGAGGGGAGCTTGGTTCGCGCGACGGAGAGCAGACCACCGCAGTCGCACTCGAAGCGGACTTCGTTCCCGTCGAACTCACGGCCGCAGGTGATGCAGGCCAGCCACTCGCTCATGCCTGCCGCACTCCTTTGCGCGCGATGCGCGCCACGTGCACGTCGCACGGCGCGCCGGCCATCGCCTCCTTCATCTTCGCCGCGCACTTCTGATCGAGGTCTTCGGTGATCGCGAAGATCGTCGGCCCCGACCCGCTGATGGAACAGCCCAGCGCGCGTGCGCCGAGGGCGGCCCGTTTCACTTCGGCGAAGCGGGGGATGAGTGGAGCGCGGACCGGCTCCGCATAGAGATCGTGGAGGGAGCGGCGCACCAGCTCGGGATCGGCGATCGCGAAGCCGTGGAGCAGCCCGGCGGTGTTGGCCATCTGCTGAGTCCAGCTCTGGCGATCCCACTGCTCGGGCAGGATGGCCCGGGCCCGTTTCGTCTCGATGCGCACGCGCGGGGTCAGCAGGACGACCGACCACAGCTCGGGAACGGGAATGGCGACGACGTCGATCGGGTCCACCGAGCGCACCAGCGCCAGGCCTCCGACCACGCACGGCGCGATGTTGTCGAGGTGTCGCCCGGCCACCTTCGCCTCGGCCTCCAGCGCCGCGGCCATGATGCTGATGTCCGATGCGGCCGCGCCGGCGGCGATGCTCGCCGCGAATGCACCGGCCACGCTGCTGGCCGCGCTCCCGCCCATCCCGCCGGCCAGGGGGAGCCCTTTCTCCACGCTGACGATCGCGCGCTTGTCGATGCCGGCGCGGCGCAGCCACGACATCGCGGCCATCGCCGCCACGTTCTTCTCCGGCTCCAGCGGCACGAGGCCGGCGTCGCGCCCCGTCACCGCGGCCACTCGCGCCTCGCCGCTGGTCAGCTCGACGCTCACGCGATCGCCGATCCCCTCCACGGCCAGTCCCAGGACGTCGAAGCCGGGGCCGACGTTGCCGATGGAGCCGGGCGCGAACGCCGTGGCGCGGCTCATCGCGTCCGCTTCCTCCGCTCGTGCACGGTGATCGCCACGATGTCGTTCAGCACTCCCGCCGCCGTGACTTCCGCGCCGGCGCCCGGCCCGGTCACGACCAGCGGATTCGTCTTGTACCGTTTCGAGTAGATCGCCACCTGGTTGTCCGTGCCGCGCAGGCGTCCCATCGGCGAGCTCTCCGCAACCGCCTCGACGCCGACGCGAATCGTCTTGCCGATCTTCGCGACGTAGCGGAGCACTTTGCCATCGCGTTTTGCAGCGGCGACGCGCGCCGCCATCGTGTCGTCGAGGCGTCGCAGGTTCTCCACGAACCTGGCCGGGTCGGCGTCATCGACCTCGGGACCGAACAGCGGCTCGAGATCGATGTCCCCCATCTCCGCCTTGCGCCCGAGCGTGCGCGCCAGGATGAGGGCCTTGCGCGCGACGTCGGCGCCGGACAGATCCTCGCGCGGATCGGGCTCGGTGTACCCGAGCTTCCAGGCCTGCTTCACCGCCGCCGAGAACGGCTGGCCGTCTTCGAGCGCGGTCATGATGAATCCGAGGGTCCCGGAGAAGCAGCCCAGGATCGTCTCGACGCGGTCGCCTGCCTCCTGCAGCTTCGCCAGCGTGTCCAGAACCGGCAGTCCCGCGCCGGCCGTGGCCTCGTAGCGAACCGAGACGCCTCGTTCCCGCGCCGTCGCCATCAGCCGCTCGAACTCGATCTGCGCGACGGCCAGCGGTTTCTTGTTCGCGAGCACGAGATGAAACCCCTGCTCCACCGCCTCCTGCAGCAGCGGCGCCGTCTCCTCGGACGTGAGATCGACCAGGATGGGACGATGCGACGGCAGGAGCCACAGCTCGTCGCGCATCATCGTCTGAAGCTGCGCCAGCGTGAGCGGCGAGGTCCGGTCGAAGAGCCGCTCGCCCGAGGCCTTCTGCCTGGCCAGCTTTCGAAGCGCGGAAGACGAAAAGCCCTTCTCCTCGATCTTGATGCCGGAGCGGTCGGCCAGACCGACGACCTTGATGTCCAGTCCGAGCTCCTGGCGCAGATGGGTTTCCTGCGCGAGAAGCTGGCGCGAGAGCGCGCGGCCGATCTGGCCGAATCCGAGGAGCGTGACCTTCGACTCGCGGCCCGACGTGTCGGCCAGCGGGCGGATCTTGTCGAGCTGATACTCGTCGTGCAGCGCCAGCAGCGCGCGCGTGACGTGCTCCTCGGATACGGCCACGGTGATGTTGAGCTCCGAGGAGCCCTGGGCGATGGCGATGACGTTCACGCGCTCGCCGCTGAGCGCCGAGAACGTGCGCGCGGCGATGCCCGGTCTGCCGCGCATGCCCAGTCCGACCACGGCCACGAGGGCGACGCCGCGCTCGGCGACCACGCGGTCGATCAGCTTCAGCTTCCGCTCCGGAGCGAACGCCTCCTCGATGGCAGCGACGGCGTGCTTCGCTTCCGACTCCGGAAGAACGAAGCAGATGCTGGACTCGCTCGAGGCCTGACTGATCATCGACACCGAGTGGCCGGCCTGCGACAGCGCGCCGAATACGCGCGCGGCCACGCCCGGCACGCCGATCATGCCGCTGCCTTCGATGGCGATGAGGGCCTGCCTGTGAATCGCCGTCAGGGCCTTCACCGGGTACGCGCCCGGCTTCACGTCGCCGGCGATGCGTGTGCCGGGAAGGTGCTCGCGGAACGTGTTCCGCACCTGCAGAGGGATGCCGCGGTCGATGAGCGGAATCATCGTCCGCGGATGCAGGACCTTCGCGCCGTAGAACGCCAGCTCGCCCGCCTCGCGGTAGTGCAGCTCCGGGAGCAGCCGCGCGCGCGGCACCCGTTTCGGATCGGCGGTGAGCAGGCCGTCCACCTCTTTCCACAGCGTGATGCCGCTCGCGCCGATGCTGCGCGCGAGGATCGCCGCGGAGAAATCGGATCCGCCGCGGCCGAGCGTCACCACCTCGTCGTCCGATCCCCGTCCCAGGTAGCCGGGGATCACCACGATGCGGCCGGCGTCGAGGAGCGGGACGATTGTCTTCTTCGCAGCGCGCTCGCAGCGTGCCAGATCGGGCCAGACGCTGCCGATGCGCTTCTCCGTGATGATGACTTCCGTGGCGTCGACGTACTCCGCGCTCTGGCCGTTCTGCACGAGAAACCCGGTGAAGATCTTCGCCAGCACGCGCTCACCGCGCGCGACGAGAGCATCGTGCGCGCGAGGCGTCAGCTCGTGGAGGATGGCGATGCTGCCGGCCATCGCCAGCAGCTCCGTCGTGGATGCGGTCACCATCTCGCGAAGCGATTCGCGGCGGCGTTTCGTCGTGATGATCTCGTCGATGAGCGCGGCGTGCCGCTCTTCGTAGCTCCTCGCGGCCGCTTCGAACGAGGGGCGGTCGCCGCGCAGCGCCGCCGCGGCGGCATCGTGCAGGAGGTCGGTGACCCCGTTCATCGCCGAGACGACGACCGCGAGCGGAGAGCCGGCGCGGCGGACGTGCGCCGCGGCGGCGCGCACCGCTTCCGCGCTCCCCACCGCCACTCCACCGAACTTGAAGACCTGAGGACCGGACGACACTGGCGCGGAGTTTATAGTCTATGGAGGCCAGGAATGGCGGGGCTCCACCTGGCCGCCGAGTCGGCGGCGCTCCACCTGGCCGACAGGAATGGCGGGGGGTCCACTCAACTCAGGTCGGCTGCGGTGACGACGGTAGTCATCAGACTCGTCTGGCCGGGGTCCAGGCGGACGGCGTTGCCGGCTACATTGGCCGCCTCGATGCAGATCATCCGCTCCCACTCGTCGTCGCCGAAGTCGCTCAGCGCCTTTGCCTTTGCGGCATGCGGATTCCACACGATCGTGGAACGTGATCCTGACTTCTCGACGATGATGCTGCGCCGCATCGACTGGTCCTCGACCCTGCACGCCGCCTCGGTGTCGAGAAAGACGCTGTCCGTCTCGCGGTCGATCGTCAGAGGCGCCGGGCGGGCCTGCTTCTCTTTCATCTCGTCCGTCTTGTCGATGTAGGAAGCGCCCTCCAGCCCGAACACGGCGACCTGCCGGATATCACCGACTCGGAGATACGTGTGCAGCGCTTCCTCGAATACGAAGGCCTCTTCCGACGTGTTCTCGACCTCGAGCGAGACCGAGAGCCGCGATTCGACAGACACCCTCACCGTGGCGCGGAACTCGTGCGGCCACAGCGCGCGCGTGGCCTCGTTGCTCTCGAGCTGCAGCGCGATCGACGAGCCGGCTTGCGCGATCACGCGCCACTCCATCGTCCGGGCGAAGCCGTGCGCCGGCCTGGCCGGATCGGAACCGTGCGCGCCGAACCAGGGAAAGATCACCGGGATGCCGCCGCGGATCGCCTTGCCGGGCGTGAAGTGACTCTTCTCGCTCATGAAGAGGACGTCGTTGAACCGCGTCACGTGTGCCCCGTACGCGTAGACCTCCCCCTCGGACTCCCCGCTCCTGAGCTTGAAGTTCATCATTCAACCCTCATCATTCATCATTCGCCGATGCGTGTCTCGATCTTTCTTGGTGACATCTCCCTGGCCCCGGCGGACGCGGTCTGCACGTCGACCAACCCGCGCCTCTCGCTGGTGATGGGCACCGGGGCCGCCGTTCGCGAGCGCGGCGGCCACGAGATCCTGCGCGAGTGCGAGACGATCGTCGGGCGGGAGGGGCCGCATCTGCCGGCCGGATCGGCACACGTGACGACGGCAGGCTCGCTCCCGCACAAGATCGTCATCCATTGCGTGGCCAGCGACACGTCGCATCGATCGTCGGAACAGATCGTGCGCGCGTGCGTGACGCATGCTCTCGCCGCGGCGGACGCCGCGCGATGCCGCACCGTGGCCATGCCCGTGTTCGGCGCCGGTCACGCGCACATGAAGTTCGAGCGCTCTCTGTCGGTGATCGCGGAGACCGCCCGCCACGCGGCCACGTCCGTGGAGGAAGTGGTGCTGGTGATCCTCGATCCGGATCGCGTCGAGGAAGCGCGCCGCGTCGCGAGCAGCGTGTTCGGCGGAGAGGTAAAGGTCACGCAGTCCGAGTCGCGCGAAGAGCCGGCGGGATGGTGGTCCGAGGAGGAATGAGTGGAGGTCCCCCCTCCCCGCCCGGGGCGCCGGTGAGGACACCGGCGCCTCCATGCATCCATTCACTTCCTGGCCAGGCGCGTCAGCGCCTCGGTGATCCAGCTCTCGCTGATCACGAACTCCTCGCCGTCCACGTCGACCAGGTAGCGGTAGGCGTCGGGACGGCGGGCGCGCTCGGCGGAGTCGCTCCGCAGGGCCTCCACCACGTGCTCCAGATCGCGCGCGCTCGTCTCATCGAGCTGCTCCGCGTCGATGGAGAACGTCTTGGCGATGTTGGCGAAGCCGCCCGACCGGTGCACCGTCACCTTCATGATTTCCCCCGAGGCTCGATGCCGACTTCCTTCCACGCATCGGCGATTTTCCCCGCCACCGCGTCGTCGTACAGCTCGCGCGCCAGGCGACAGGTCTGATCGGCGCAGTCCTGGAACCGCGACGTCGGGCGCAGCCGGTCGCGCAGAACGACGTACCAGATCCTCCCCGCCACCTCCCATGCGTTCCCGCCGAGGCTCCTGGCGGCGAGGACGAACGCACGGTTCGGGATGCCGGAGTTGATGTGCACGCCGCCGTCGTCGTCCCGCGTGCGCACGTAGTCGGACATGTGGCCGACCTGCGGATCGGTGCCGATGAGCGGATCGTCGTACGCCGTCCCCGGCTCGGCCATCGAGCGGACGGCCAGCCGCTTCACGCCCTCCTTCTCGATGAAGATCCCCTTGCCGATCAGCCAGTCCGCCGCGGCCGCGCTCTCCCCCGCCGCCCACTGCTTCACCAGCGCGCCGAAGACGTCGGAGAAGTGCTCGTTCAGGGCGCCGGACTGATTCTGGTACTCGAGCCCGGCCTCGAACTGCGTCACGCCGTGTGTGATCTCGTGCGCGACGATGTCGATGCACTGGGTGAAGTCGCCGAACAGCTCGCCGTCACCGTCGCCGTACACCATCTGCGTCCCGTTCCAGAACGCGTTGGCGTAGTCCTTTCCGTAATGAACGGTCGAGTCGAGACGCATGCCGCGGTCGTCGATGGACGTGCGCTCGAAGAGCTCCGCAAAGAAGTCGTAGGTGAGGCCGGAGTAATCGTAGGCGCGGTTCACGACCTCGTCCCGGGCGGGGGGGTCGTTCTCGCCGCGCCGCAGCACTCCGTGGACGGACAGCTCGTTCTGCGCGTCGTAAACCGCCCGCCGTTTCGTCCCCGTCGGCACGACCGTCTCCCGCGCCAGCGCGCCGACGATCCGCCGCTGCGTGCGGATGTCGCGCGAGACGAGCAGATCGCCGATGGCCCGGAGCCGCTGCGCCGTCGTCGCGTCGGGATTGACGGCGACGTTCGTCAGGATCTCGGGCGGGACGATGAAACAGTGAACCGCGATTCCACTGCTCCGGCGCGCTCTCCCCAGCCCTGAGCCCGGAGACCTGAGCCCGTTCATCACGCCTGCGGCAGTTTCGCGCTGTAGAACGTGCGCAGCCGCTCGGCGGACTGACGGTCCGCCGCCGCCACGATCTGCATGCCGCTGTGGAACAGCGCGCGCTCCAGCACCGTGCGCACGACCTCGCAATCGAGGCTGATCGGTCCCACGTCTGATGGAAGCTCGACGCGGCAGACTTCACCCGGGTCGGGGAGCGGAGCCTGATGAATGACGCGGATGCCGCCGATGGACGCGTCCTCCACGTAGACGCGAGTCGAGCCGACGGCCGCGCGGATCGGAGGCTCGATCTTCACGCGAAGGAACCGCCGGCGGTCGGTCAGGTCCATAGTCGGTCGGTCAGGTCCATAGCAGAATGGTGCAGTGTATCGGAAATCGTGGCATGCAACCGGACGACGTCCCCCTCCGCGAGGCGGCCGATCCGAATTCGAATGTCATGGCGACGCTCCGGTGGGATATCGTGACGCGTGCCGACACTCAGTCGACGACCTCGGGTGCCCCATTCATGAAGGTGCGCACCGCCGATGGCCGCGAAGGATGGGTCGAGACAAAATACCTGCGCAGTCCGATCGACTATCGCGCCGGCCTGGTGAAGACCGGTGAGGGATGGAAGATCGAAGCGCTCGTGGCAGGCGATTGATTGACGACAGATCAGATACCGCATCACCCCGTCCCCACGACGGAGAAGACGTTTGACCAGCTCGGGCTGAGCGCTCCGATTCTCGAGGCCATCCACCAGGTCGGCTTCGTGCACCCGACCCCCATTCAGGCCGCCGTCATCCCGCTGGCGCTGGCAGGGCGCGACATCATCGCGCTGGCGCAGACCGGCTCGGGCAAGACCGCGGCGTTCGTCATCCCGCTCGCCGAGCGGCTGACGCACGGCGGCGGCGTACGCGCGCTGATCATCTCGCCGACGCGGGAGATCGCGCTGCAGACCCAGGCCTTCATCGAGCTCTTCGGCAAGGGTCACGGCCTGCAGTCAGCCTGTCTCATCGGCGGCGTGAAAATGCAGCCGCAGCTGGCCGCGCTGAAGGCCGGACCGGACGTGGTCGTGGCCACGCCGGGCCGGCTGCTCGACCACATCGAGAGGCGATCGCTGAGAGTGGACGCCGTCGATGAGCTCGTCCTCGACGAAGGCGACCACATGCTGGACCTCGGATTCCTCCCCCAGATCCGCAAGGTCGTAGCCACGCTGCCGCGCAAGCGCCGCACCATGATGTTCTCGGCCACGATGCCGCCGGAGATCGAGGGCCTGGCCACGGCGATGATGCACGAGCCGCTGCGCATCGACATCCTCCCCCAGGGGCGGGCGGCGGTGGGGATCTCGCACAGGCTTTACGTGGTGGCGCCGGAGAACAAGAGACCGCTTCTCCTCGCGCTCTTGCAGCAGGAGCTCGGAACCACGCTCGTGTTCGCGCGGCGAAAAGTCGACGCGGAATGGCTCTTCCACATCCTGGAGCGCCTCGGCCATCCCGTGGCGCGAATCCATGCGGATCGTTCGCAGGGGAAACGCGTGCAGGCGCTGGACCGGTTCCGCAAGGGATCGCACCGCATCCTCGTCGCGACCGACATCGCCGGCCGCGGCATCGACGTCCCCGGCATCACCCACGTCATCAACTTCGACATCCCCGAGACGGTGGAGGACTACATCCATCGCGCCGGCCGTACCGCGCGCGTCGAGGAAGAGGGCATCGTCTCGACCATCGCCACGTGGCAGGACCTCATGATGGTCCGCAACATCGAGGCCACCATCGGCCAGTCCATCCCGCGCTGCAGCGTCCCGGGCGTGGAGCCGTGGGTGGAAGGGAAGAAGGAAGCGACGCGGGGGCGGCGGAGGCTGTGAGGGGTTTTGAAGGCTGAAGGCTGAAGATCATCGCCACGTTCGCCACCTCATCGTCATCATCAATCACTACTCATCCCCCCGGGCGTGACCTTCCCGCTCTTCCCGTCGACCGTGAACCGCCCCAACCGCGTGTTCTGACAGCGGTCGAACGCGGTCAGACGATAGTCGCCCCCCTCGGAGCCCTGGCTCGACACCACCAGACACTCCGCGCTGACGCGGCCGGACAGCGATCGCCGGAGGATGCGGATGGCCTCCGCCTCATTGATCTCCGCGCCGGTCGCGCGGCGTGTGCCGCCCGGACGCTGGCTCACCACTCCCGGCGAGCCGCTGTCCATCGGCGGGATCTGCGCGCGGCGCTGGTGCTGCGTGTACCACCACCACCCGCCCGCCCCGGCCAGCACCAGCAGGATCAGCGGCAGCGCGGCGATCGGTTTGCGCGGCGGCTTCGGCCTCCGGCCGTCGAACACGTCGCCCGCGAACACACCGCACTGCGGGCATGCATCGGCCCCTCGGGGCAGCTCGGCGCGGCAGTTCGTGCAGTGGCGCTCGCTCATTTCAGAAACAGATCGGCTACGCGGAGGACGAGCTCCCGCGGCGAGCTCTCGTTTCGATTGGTGAGGATGACCACCGCCAGCCGCTCCTCCGGGAATCGGACCATCGCGTTGCGGAACCCCATCGTCTCGCCCGTGTGGCCGGCGGTGCGGCGGCCGCGATGCTCGGCGACGCGCCAGCCGAATCCGTAGTGGACCTCTTGATCGCTGGT
>DATKCA010000124.1:0-3333 GCA_035544675.1 Thermoanaerobaculia bacterium
ACACGTTGAGGCGGTAGAAGACCGTCAGCTCGTGAACGACTTCCTGGCGCTTGCCGTCCTTGACGAGAGGGCGGAATCGCCAGGTGCGGATCGCGCTCAGCGTTCCCTTGATGAAGACCTCGCGCGAGGGAGGCTTGAGCACCGAGACCTCGCGGACCCGCCCGTCCCTTCCGATGATGTAGCGCACGACGAGCTCGTCCTCCCAGGCCCGGACCCGCGCGTCCTCCGGATACGCCGGATACGTCTGCGACAGCGGGTACATCGGCAGCGGCCTGTCGCGCCCGATCTGGACCATGCCGGCGAGACTGCCGACGACTCCGCCGACCATTCCGCCCAGCTCACCGCCCGGCACGCCGGAGATCAGCGCGCCGATGAAGCCGCCGAGCGCTCCGCCCATCACCGGCTCCGGGAGGCCGTCCTCCACGATCTCGGCCACGATGGGCTCCGGCGCGGCTTCCGGGATCTCGTCCGGAATGAGCGAGGGGGCGACGATCTGGGACGGCTTCGGTGCAGGCGCGGTCCGGGCGGGGGCGGCGCGGGGTGTGGCGGGCTGGGTCGGCGGGGGCGGCGGTGCGGGGAGGCCGGCGAGCATGTACGCGGACGTCTGTGCCGGGGAGTGCTCGGGAAACACGACGGTCCAGATGCTCGCACCGACAGCGGCCACGCCGGCCAGGGCGTGGATCGCAATCGAGAAAGGCAACGCCTCGTAAAGCGCCTTCCTGCTGGGCTTGAGAGCGCCGGAAGGGACAACCGTCTCGAACATCCGTACTCGCTCCGCAAAAACTGATGTGAGCGAATCGTAGCATCCGCCGTGCCGGGGCCACGTTACAGGGTGATGAACGGGTCCGTTACAGTGACGACGCCACCTCGGAGAGGCGCTCGGCGATCTCCGCCGTCGTCGCCTGCGGCGCCGACGCAGTGTCGAACCGGACGAGCACAGGATCGTACCAGCCGCGCTGAACGAGCGCCGTGCGCACGTCGATGAACCGGCGCCGCAGATCCTCCGGCAGCCCGCGATGACGGGAGCCTGCGCCGGATGCGGGTGCGCCCGCCGCTCCGGCCGCTGCGGCCTTCAACTGCTCCGCCACGGCCGCGGCGGCCTTCTTGAGCTCTTCAATCGTGGTGAGGGACAGTCTCGTCTCTTCCTTCATCGCCTCTCCCGATTCCGATCTTCGAGTACAGCTCACGGTCGTCCGGCCCGACGCGGATGAACTCCGTCACGCCAACCTCGGAGAGCTTCTGGTCACTCCAGTCATCCACCTTGATGAGGCCGTGACGGCTGAGGTCTTCGTCGACGCCGACGATATCGTAGCCCGCCCACATGGCAAATCCCCGCTCCTCGCTCGGACCGAGGGCGAATCCGATGCGGCCGAACTTCTTGATGTAGCGAGCCATGGCAGAATCGCGCTCAATTCTCGACGATATGGAGCTCATCATATTCGTAGGCCTGCAGGGTGCGTGTCCCGGACGTGGCCATCTTCGCCACCTCGAAGAAGCTCGTGCAGCCCACTCTCGATGAAGGGTTCGATGAGATCCGCCAGAGCGCGTACTCCTGAGTCGCTGCTGCGGCGTGTGTTCCCGCCGATGCTGGCCACGCTCTCGGAGACTCCTCCTCGGGACGAGCGGCAGTGGACGTACGAGCTGAAGTACGACGGATTCCGCGCCATCGCGGCGATCGCCGGCGGCGAAGTGGCGATGTGGAGCCGCAACCAGATCGACCTCGCGCCGCGCTTTCCACAGATCGCCGCCGCCCTGGCCCGGCTGAAACTGCCCGAGGTGGTGATCGACGGGGAGATCGTGGCCCTGGATGAGAAGGGGGCGCCGCGTTTTCAACTGCTGCAGCAGGGAAAGCGGGAGAAGCTCTTCGTCTTCGACATCCTCTGGCTGGACGGACGCGACCTCCGCGGTCTCACGTATCTCGAGCGCAGGGAGCTGCTGGAGAAGGCCATGCGGCGCACGCCCGATCTCATCGCTCTCTCGCAGATCGTCAGGGGATCGGGAGAGAAGGTGCTCGAGGATGCGGCGGCGGCCGGCTACGAGGGACTCATCGCCAAGAAGAACAGCTCGTGCTACGAGCCGCGGCGCTCGAAGGAGTGGCTGAAGCTGAAGGCGCTCAACCAGCAGGAGCTGGTGATCATCGGATGGCAGCCGAGCACGCATTCGCCCAGAGAGATCGGGTCGCTGCACCTGGCCGTGAAGCGCGACGACGGCGAGCTTCATTACGCGGGGAAGGTCGGCACCGGCTTCTCTGCCAGGCTGCGGGTGTGGCTCAGGGACGAGCTGGCGAAGGATGTGATTCCCGCGGCCCCGGCCAGGGGTGCGCCGCGAAAACGGGACGCGACGTGGGTCAAGCCACGCCTCGTCGCGCAGGTGGCGTTCACGGAGTGGACGTCCGACAACCGCCTGCGCCACCCTTCCTTTCTCGGATTGCGCGACGACAAGTCGCCGGAGGAAGTCGCGCGAGAGAAACCAGGGAAGCGCCGGGTGAGGGGCGCCGCGACCAGGGGCGCCGCCGCCACGAGCGCCACCTCGAGGGTCACCCTCTCCAACCCCGATCGCGTCCTCTATCCCCGCGACAACATCACGAAGCAGGATCTGGCCGACTACTACGACGCGGTCGCCGAACCGATGCTGGCGGCGCTGCGCGACCGTCCGCTGACCCTGGAGCACTGGAACCAGGGCATCGACAAGCCGTCGTGGTTTCATCAGAACATCGGACGGGAGGGCCCCGGCTGGCTGACCGTGATCGAGACGCCCACGCGCACGACGAAGAGCGGGAAGGTCAAGCACCTGGTCGCCGACAGCCGCGACGCGCTGCGCTGGCTCGCGCAGATGTCCGTGCTGACCACGCACATGTGGCACTCGCGCGGAGCGCGGCTGAACGAGCCGGACTGGGTCCTCTTCGATCTCGATCCGGCCAAAGGCAAGGGCATCGAGCAGGCGGTGGACGCCGCCCTGGTGATGCGCAAGGTCCTCGAGCAGCTCGAGCTGCCGAGCGTGCCGAAGACATCCGGCAAGCGAGGCATTCACGTCTTCGTTCCGCTCGGGCCCGGCTACACGCACGAAGAGGTCAATGACTGGGCCTGCACGATCGCCGCGGCGGTCACCTCGAAGGTTCCCGGGATGACTGTCGAGCGCAGTCTGGCCAAACGGCGCGGCCGGCTCTACCTCGACTGCGAGCAGAACGCGTACGGGAAGACCGTGGTCGCGCCGTACTCGCCGCGCGCCATCGACGGCGCGCCGGTCTCGGCACCGCTGAAGTGGAGCGAGATCACCAGGAAGCTCGACCCGCTGAAATTCAACTTGCGCACGATGCCGAAGCGGCTCGACAAG
>DATKCA010000125.1:0-12915 GCA_035544675.1 Thermoanaerobaculia bacterium
GTCGCATTGGTGAGACGGACGTCGGAGAGGAAGGGGCCCGCCACGCCGTTGACGTGCGTGACCACCGGAATGATCAACGCGTTGGGCGGCGGAGCGCTCCTGGCCATGGGGCCAACCGGCGTGACGAGGTTGATCGACACGGGCGTGTTTTTCGGCGGGGCGCCGGCAGGCGTGACCGTCAGCGTTCCCGTGCTGGCGCCGGCCGGCAGCGAACCCGGCATCGCTGTCACCGTGACGGTCGTTCCGGTCACCGGCAGCGGCCCGCTGCTCGGCGTCACGCCGAGATACGGCTTGTCGGTCGTCGCCGTGAAGGTCGTGTCTGCCAGGGCCGATCGTCCGCCATTTCTCACGGCGTCGGGAATGCCTGGGATGAAAACCTGGATCGAGACCGGCTGCGTCGTTCCGAGCGGCACTGTGGCCTCGGGATTCTGACTCGTGGCGGGCGCCGGGGCCTGGACGACCGTGCTCGTGGTGCCGGAGAACGGGACCCCGCTGCCGCAGTTCGTGGCGCGCACGCGGTAGTAGTACGTCGTCGAGGTCGAAACGTCGTGACGGAATGTCGTGGAGAAGCCGGCAACCTGCCGCTCGACGAGTGCGGAGCTGAAGTCGGGAGACGTCGACTCCTGCACGATGAACTGGGACGTGGGATCGCTGACGACGCTCCAGGTCACGTCGTAGTCGAGACCGGACCGTGTCACGGGGGGCGAGCTGATGGCCGGAGTGCACGTCACGCTCGTCACATTGGCCTGAGCGAACACGGATCCCAACGGTTCGAACGTCTCTTCGTTGAAGAATACGGTGAGTGCGAAGAGCGACGCATCCCCGCCGGTCACGATCACGTTCGATGTGAAGCTCCCACCCGGTCCGAGGGAGCCGCTGCCGAAGCAGAACGTGAACGGCGCGCCTTCGATCCCGAAGTCCGAGCTGTTGAAGCACTCGCTGAGGCCGAGGGAATTGTTGAAAGAGAGGAAGGATGCTCCGAGGCCCGCGACCCAACCGAAGTAGACGCCGCCACCACAGCTCGTGGTGCCGGCGTTTCGCGTTGTGCTGGTGCAGGATGAGGTGTTGTTGGACCCTGGGGAACAGGTTACCGTCATGTCGAGAGAGCAGAGCTGCTGGGCGGCAGCGGGCAGGGCTAGGACAGTCGCAAGTGCAAACAGCACAGTACGATAGCGCATGGATCCTCCGGTTGGGGTGGGTATCGGATCAAGGATGAAAGGCTATGGTAGCACTTGCGACAATCACCGTCCTATGCGCGACATCGGAATCCCCTTCCCGACCACCGCGGCTCAATCCTGAGGGAGCGAAGCGAGCGAAGGATCAACCCCGGCGCCGCGAGAATCGCGGCCCTGCACCATGACCCGCGGCGCCGGGGTTGATCCTTCGCTTCGCTCAGGGTTTGAAGTCTCCCCGAAACAAAAAGGGCGGACCTTGCGGCCCGCCCTTTTCGTCTCTCTGCAACTTTGCGTTGCTCTCGTCAGTGCTGCATGCGCAGCGTGTCGGCGAGAGCTGAGGCCGGAAGTGGCTTTCCGAAGAAGAATCCCTGCATGTCGGTGCAACGGCGTGAGAGGAGATAGGAGAGCTGATTCTTCGACTCCACCCCCTCGGCGACGATCCGCAGATCGAGGCCTTTGGCCATGGTGATCATGGCCTGAACCATGGCCGCGTCATCGGGGCGCTGCAGCATGTTCTGGACGAACGTGGGCGCGATCTTCAGGGTATCGACGCTCATCTCGCGCAGGTCGGCGAAGGAACAGCCGCCGCTGCCGAAGTCGTCGATGGCCACGCGCGCGCCGAATGACTTGATGTTGTTCAGGATCTCCGTGGCACGCATCGAGCGCGCCAGCGCTGCCTCGCTGATCTCCAGCTCCACGGCGTTCGGGTTGAGGTTCGTGTCCGATACGGCGTTCTCGAGCTGCTGGCGCAGAGTGCGGTCGTGGAACTGACGCGCCGAGAGGTTGATGGCAACGCGGAATCCGGTCATCCCGTCGTCGTGCCACTGCTTCACCTGCCGGCAGGCCTCGTTGATGATCCACTCGCCGATGCGGCCGTCGAGATTGCCCTGCTCCGCCGCCGGCAGGAACTCCGACGGTGCAACGATGCCGACTTCGGGGTGACGCCAGCGGACCAGCGCCTCGATGCATTCGATGCGGCCGGTCTGCACATTGACTTCCGGGTGGTAGTGCAGCTCGAACTCGTTGCGGGTCAGGGCGCGGCGAAGGCTGGCCACGAGCGAGGCACGCTCGAGGGCGCGGGCGTTCAGCTCCGGAACGTGGAAGCGGAACATGTTCCGGCCGCGCTCTTTGGCCTGGTACACGGCAGTGGTGGCGTTCTTGATCAGGCTCTCGGCATTGGTGCCGTCCTGCGGCGATACGCCGATCCCGATGCTGGCACGCAGGTCGATGGAGTGGCCGTCAACGGCGAACGGCCGCGAGATCGAGTCGAGAATGCGCTGAGCGGCGAGCGCGGCATCCGTGTCGTTTGCCATCTCGGCAAGCACGATCATGAACTCGTCGCTGCCGAAGCGGCAGACCGTGTCTTCCTCGCGAACGCAGTCAGCGAGACGGTCGGCCAGCGCCTTGAGCAGCCTGTCGGCCACGCCGTGGCCGAACGTGGTGTTGATCAGCTCGAAGTGGTCGACGTCGACGAGCATGACCGCAACGGGACGGCGGCGGCGCTTGGCGCGCGCCAGGGCGATGTTCAGACGGTCGACGGCCAGCGAACGGTTGGGCAGCGTGGTGAGGCTGTCGTGATAGGCCTGGAACTCCAGCTTCTGGGCGGCCACCCGCTGTTCGGTGACATCGAACATGGCCGCCTCGATCCAGACTTTTGAGGCCTCTTCGACGCTGACGTATCTGAGATTCTGAAGGACCCAGATCACGCTGCCGTCTTTCTTGCGAAGGGCGATCTCCACGTTCGACAGCGTTCCCAGGTCCGGAAGAGCGGCGGTGATCGAGAGGGCGTCGGAAGCGTTCAGATAACTGAGCCGTCCCGCGGTGAGCAGTTCGTCACGAGACTCGTACCCGAGCATGCCTGCGCATGCGTCGTTGCAGTCCAGCAGCCGCCCGTCCAGCGTCTGCCGGAGGATGGCGACCATGTCAACTGCGAAAGGTTGCTCGGTCATAGGCGCTCGCATTTTCGTGAGCAGTGTCACGCTACAAATTAGCGCGCCGCGCCGGGCATGCCCATCCGCCACTGGACTGAATTAAGGGTATACCGAAGGTTATAGCGATCTATCAAAGGCCTTACCTTAGGCGTTAGTCCTTAGTCCTTAGGAGAACCGGCCTAAAGGACTAAGGACTAAGGACTAAGGCCTAAGGCCTAAACGAGCCCCCGCTCCTGAGCGTAGAGGGTCAGCTCCACGCGGCCGTGCACGCCCAGCTTCTTGTAGATGGCGTGCAGGTGGGTCTTGACCGTGCCTTCGCCGATGAAGAGCTTGGTGGCGATCTCCTTGTTGCGCATCCCGGCTGCCACCATCTTCACGATCTCGGCCTCGCGCCGGGAGAGCACTTCGGCGGCGTGGCGCATTCCGTTCTGGCGCTCCAGCATCCGGTCGAGGGCGCGGACGATCAGTCGCTGGTCGAGCGTGCGCTCCCCGCGGCTCACCTTGCGCACGCAGTCGACGAGCGACACCGCGGCGGCCTCCTTCAGAACGAGACCCCAGACGCCGTGCTCCATGGCCTGCAGCACTTCGTCCTCCTCCATCGATGCCGTGAGAAGAACGACCCTGGTGGGCATCCGCTCGTCGTGGACCTGTTTCAGCACTGCCAGACCATCGCCATCCGGCATGCGCACGTCCAGCACCAGGACGTCGGGACGGTGCTCGCGGACGGCGGCAATGGTCTCCTGGCCGTTCGTGCACGTGGCCAGGACCTGGAAGTCCTTGTCGCGCCGGAAGAGCTGCTCGAGCCCTTCGAGAATGATCGGATGGTCGTCCGCGAGAATCAGCTTTGTCGTCATGCAGCACCCCAGCCCAGAGGAACGGAAATTCTGATGGTGGCCCCGCTCTCGGTGGAATCGACCACGAGGCTGCCGTTCAATGATTGCACTCTCTCGGCAAGAACCATCGGACCACCTCCCGACTCACGCATTTCGTCGAGCGTGCGCCGTCCGTGAAACGGGAAACCGGCCCCGTTGTCTGCGACTTCGATGTACATCTCGCTGCCGGCCGTGCGCACGCCGACGCGGACGTCCGAGGCCCGGCCATGTTTCGCGGAGTTCGTGACCGCCTCGTGGATCAGACGGAACGTCTCCTGGCCAATGAGCGCGAACACGACCGGATCGATGTGCTCGACGTCGAAGGCCAGCCGGACGCCCCACTGGTTCGAGAACCGCGAGCGCAGCTCTTCGAGACGGGCAGTGAAGTCGAACACGGTCTCCCGTCGGGCCGTGCGCGGTCGCAGGTGCTCGACGAACCTGCGCAAGTCGCGCTGGTCCGCCATGATGATGCCCTGCGTCTCGGTGATCATCCTGCGGGCCTCGTCCGGCTTGCTCCCCAGCGTGCTGTGAATGGTCTCCAGCTGAAGAACGACACCGGTGAACGACTGGAGAAGTCCGTCGTGCAGATCGCGCGCGAGGCGGATCCTCTCATGATCGACGGCATCGCGAATCGCGTTCAAACAGTGCGCCGCCGCCTCGAAGCGCGTGGCCACCAGGAGACCGACCATGTCTCCCACCAGGACGGTCGTGTCCACGTCCAGCCCCGGCTCACAGATGAAGAGGCGTCCTTCGACGCTGTCCGAGCGGATCGGGATCGAGGCGATGCACCCGTCTCCCAGCTCCACCCGGATCTGCGGAGAGATCGGCTGCCCGACTTCGAGGGCGCGCTGATCGCGACCCACGGTCACGCGCGTGACGCCCGGATCGATGAAGAACGTCACATCCTCCAGCTCCGGCGCGACGAGCGGCCATACCTCCGACTCGACCTCTTCGCGCCAGGCAAAGCCCGCATCGTCCGCCACCGCCACGGTCAGCCACGGCTCGTCGGCCTCGTCGAGAGCCAGCACCACGCGACGGGCCTCGAAGAGGTGGCGGCAATGCTCGACACACTCCTGCGCCACCGCACGTCTGTCGAGCAGAACGTGACGCGGCCAGCGACCCAGACGCGCAGAGATCTCCTCCGGTTCCGTCATCTTTCAATCAACAGATGGTAGCTCAGTAATACCGCTGGAACACCGCGGCGAGCCCGGCCACATTGGCCGCCACGCTCGCGGCGATCAACCCCCACTCCACCACGGGGCGGCGGAGGAGCGGCATCGCCACCACCATCATCAAAAGAGGCAGAATGGGAATGAAATAGCGACCCTGAAGGCCCTCGATCACCGCCGCGCAGGGCTGGTTCCACCCTAGATAGGTTGACAGCGCGATCCCGCTCGCGCTCCCTGACGCCGCGAGGCCGGCCAGAACACGCGCCACCGCCCCAGGTGGTGTCCCGGCCGAAAACGCGGCGACCACCAGCACGATCAGCTCGATCCAGAACATCGCCCGCGGCAGGCGTACGTCGAGCATGCCCAGCCTGCCGATGCCCTGCTCCACATATTCGAGATCTCCGGCCACCTCCCTCGCCGCGAGAGCCACGAAGCGAAGCGGGTCGTCGACGACGCAGCGGATCTGCGCCGCCGGGTCGACCTGCTGGTCCGCGCTGGCGATGAACGCCCGCTGGGCGTTGAGCATCGACAGCGCAACGCCGCCAGCCGTGAGCAGGAACAGCACTGCCATGATGAGGACGCGATGCCCGGCCGAGCGGAAACGCGCCGCAGGGATGGCCAGCGCGAGCAGCGTGAGGAGGAAGTAGGCCGGTTTGCACAGGCCGAGCAGCACCGATACCACGATCAGCGTGGCGGTCTCGCGCGGAGTGATCGTCCCTCTCGCGGTGATGGCGCGCAAAAGCAGCGCGGCCAGGAGAAAGCAGACCGCGATGGTCATCGCGTCCGGCGACCACGATCCCGCCAGAAACGACGTCATCGGCAGAAGTCCGGCCACGGCCAAACCTGCCTTCAGCACCGGCGTCACGCGAATGGCCGCCGTGACGATCAGCACGAATGCGACCGCGTTGCAGAGACGGCCCAGATAGAACGTGATCACCGGACGGAACCCGGCAATCTTTCCGGCCAGCGCGCCGGCGATCTGCGGTGCATACGGCACAGGCGTATACCCAGCCGGAATGCGGACCACTCTCGGCTCATCGGGCCGCAGGCTGACATCCCACGCCGTGCGGAACTGTACCCACGTGATCCTGGCGTCGAGTTTCCCGCCGATGTCGCGCCACAGCACGAAGACGATGCCTTTGATGCCGTCGGCCACGGTTGCGAACGAGCCGCTCTCGTTCGTTTCCGGCAGGAGGTGGCCATCCGCGATCGACGCCGCGCGCCAGAAGTGACCGACTTCGTCCGGGACCTGGAACGGCGGCGTGATGAAGGCAAAGAGGAGTGCGGCAGCGAGTCCTGCCACCAGGTACAGACGATCGATGTCCGCCTTCATCAAAGTCATTCCGAGCGTAGCGAAAGGAATCCGGGCAGCGGGTGGAAGTTTGCCGTACCGCCCCTCCGCCCGGATCCCTCGCTACGCTCGGGATGACTTCATCAGCGAGCTCCGCTCTCCATGATGCCTCAGCGCGGGGCGCGGCGTCCGGGCCCGCGCCCCTTGCGGAACCGTTCGAAAACTACGCCGGCACGGTTTCGTAAAGAAAAGGAACCAGGCGCACGGTTATCATTGAAGAGCTCCCCATGAAACGTCTCGCTCCCTTCATCGTCTGCGTGGCCGGCATCGTCGCGTTGTGGTTCCTCATCCCGCGATTCAACGCCTCGCAGCCGCACGGCATCAAGCTCACTCGCGGGCAGGCCAAAGCCATCGCCGATCGGGAGGCGAAGAAGGCGGGGATCGAGGTCGAGAGGGCCTGGTCGATCCTGACCTGGGCCGGCTCGGGTCCGCTCGATCAGGAACTGGACAGGAGCCCCGAGCTCCGCCGCCAGGCCGCAGCAGATCCCGTGATCGGACCGCGCTTCGGCGGCTACCACGCCACGTACTATCGGCGCGGCCTCGAGAAGTTCCAGCCGTACGGCGACATCGTCATCGACGCCGGCAGCGGCGAGGTGCTGATGTGGAGGCGCCGGATGCGGGCCGAGGAGCCGGGAGAGCGCCTGGAGGAGGGAGAGATCCGGCGGCGCGCCGACGCGCTGATCGCGTCGCGCAGCTTCCCCGGTGCGCCGAATCCGCAGTTCGAGGATGCCCGGCCGACCCGGCTCCGCAACCGCACCGACTGGATCGTTCGCTACCGCGTGCCGTCGACGTTCGACACCGGCAAGGTGGTGCCGTATCTGTGGGTCTACTTCACGGGCGGGCAGCTCGGCGGCTGGGCCCTCATCGAGGAGTACGCTGACGGGAGCAACTTCCGCGGCGACAATGCCGGCGAGTTTGCGGGGCTGTTTCTGCAGTACGGCGTGATGTACGCATTGCTCGTCGTGCTGCTGACGATCTTTCTGAAGAAGTATCACGCCGGCGAGGTCGGCGTGGGCACCGCGTCGCTGCTCTTCGCCTTCCTGGTCGGGCTGTCTGTCATCCAGCACCTGCTCACCGGGCCCTCCGCATCCGAGGGGGTGGGACTGGGCAGTCTCACGGCGGTGCAGGTGGCGTGGGCGCGCGCCGGGTTCGGGTTCCTGCTCTTCGACATACCGGCGGCGGTGCTGGCGTTCTTCGCGTGGGCCGTCGGAGAGAGCTACGCCCGAGAGCGGTGGGGCGAGCGGCTGGCCTCGTTCGACGCATTGCTGCGCCGTGACCCACTCAACGCCACGACGGGCCGCTCCGTGCTGCGGGGCCTCTTGGCCTCGCCGGCCATCGCAGCCGCCGCCCTCCTCATCGCGCTCGTCCCCATTCTCCTCGGACTCGCTCATCAGACCGAGGGCAGCGGAACGTTCGGCATCGTCGTCATGGGCGGCCCGGCCGTCGCTGTCAACAGCGCGGCGATCCAGGCGATCAGCTTTTCGGTGATCGCGATTCTGTTCGTGCTCGCCGCCGCGAACAGGCGGCGCGTGATGTGGATCGGGATCGTGGTGGCCATCGTCTTCGGCGCGATCTGGGCGCTGGCCGAGCCGCCGATCGAGCCGTACGCTCAGAGGGTCCTGTTCGGCTTCGGGGCCACGCTCGGCGCCATCGCCGTCTTCCTGGCCTGGGATCTGCTCGCGACCGTCGTGGCGCTCTTCGGCGGCGCCCTCCTCGTCTCCGCGCTGCCGCTGCTGTCGGTCTCGACCGGCGATCTCTTCCGGCAGCTCCTCTCCTGGGTGGCGGTACCGAACGCGCTCATGCTCGTCTTCGCGATGGTTGCGCTGATGACGAAGCGGGAGGTCGTATACACGTACGAGGATCTGGCGCCGCACGTGAAACGGATCGTGGAGCGCGAGCGCGTCAAAGCAGAGATCGACGCCGCGAACCGGATTCAGGCCGCGCTGCTGCCCCTGGACACGCCGAACCTGGCCGGTGCATCGGTCTCCTCGCACTATCGCGCGGCCACCGAGATCGGCGGCGACTACTTCGACTTCCTTCCCCAGCCGTCGGGCGAGATCGGCATCGCCTTCGGCGACGTCTCCGGGCATGGGCTGACCAGCGGCATCGTCATGGCCATGGCGAAGTCCGCGCTGCTCGTGCAGGTGGACCACGATCCGTCTCCGCGCGCCGTGATGAACGTGCTGAACGAGATCGTCATCCGCACCGCGCCGAAACGCATTCTCATGACGTTCTTCTTCGGCATGCTCGATCCCCGCACGCAGACTTTGCGCTTCTCGTCGGCCGGGCACCTCGATCCTTATGTCTTCCGCTCCAACGGACGCCGCATCGAGGCCCTCTCCTCCTGGGGCTTTCCCCTCGGCGTGAAGCGCCGCGAGCCTTTCCGCGAGCATACGGTGGACTTCTCCGCGGGCGATCGCCTCGTTCTCTACAGCGACGGGCTGATCGAGGCGATCGACGACGACGGCGAGCCGTTCGGATTCGAGCGTTTCGAGAAGACCATCCTGGAAAGCGGCCATCTCTCGGCGGACGACATCAAGAAGAGTCTGCTCAGCGCTGTGAAGAAGTTCACCCACAACCGCCCACCTGAGGACGACCAGACCCTGGTGGTGGTGTCGTTCGACGAGTCCGTCGCGGAGATCCTGCCCAGACGCGCGGTGGTTGCCGGATTCTCTGAATCGATCAATTGAAGATTGAGGCGGCGCAATCCGGCGCATAGAATGCGCCGCCTATGGCAAAGCCCGAGATCCCCAACAAGATCATCTATTCGATGATCGGCGTGTCGAAGTTCTACGACAAGAAGCCGGTCCTCAAAGACATCTACCTCTCCTATTTCTACGGCGCAAAGATCGGCGTCATCGGCCTCAACGGGTCGGGAAAAAGCTCACTGCTGCGCATCCTGGCCGGGGTCGACAAGGACTTCGTCGGCGAGACCGTCATCTCGCCCGGACACACCGCCGGCTTCCTGGAGCAGGAGCCGAAGCTCGACGAGACGAAGACGGTCCGCGAGATCGTGGAGCAGGGAGTGCAGCCGGTCATCGACCTGCTGCGCGAGTTCGACGAGATCAACAACTCCTTCGGCGACCCGGACGCCGACATGGACAAGCTGATGGAGCGGCAGGCCAGGGTGCAGGACAAGCTGGACGCGGCCGGAGCCTGGGACCTGGACTCGAAGCTGGAAATGGCCATGGACGCGCTGCGCTGCCCGCCGGGAGACACGCCCGTGTCGATCCTCTCCGGAGGCGAGAAGCGCCGCGTCGCGCTCTGCCGGCTTCTGCTGCAGGAGCCGGACATCCTCCTTCTCGACGAGCCGACGAACCATCTCGACGCCGAGTCCGTCGGCTGGCTCGAGCAGCACCTCAAGAAGTACGCCGGCACGGTCATCGCGGTGACGCACGACCGCTACTTCCTCGACAACGTGGCCGGATGGATCCTCGAGCTCGACCGCGGCCAGGGCATCCCCTGGCAGGGCAACTACTCCTCCTGGCTCGATCAGAAGAGGACGCGGCTGCAGCAGGAGGAGAAGTCGGAGTCACAGCGGCAGAAGACGCTGCAGCGCGAGCTGGAGTGGATCCGCATGTCACCGAAGGGCCGTCATGCCAAGGGCAAGGCGCGCATCACCGCGTACGAGAACCTCCTCAACCAGGAGACGCAGCAGAAGATCAACGATCTGGAGCTCTACATCCCGCCCGGCCCGCGCCTCGGCAACGTGGTGGTCGATGCCGACGGCGTCCGAAAGGCCTACGGCGAGAAGCTGCTCATCGATGAGATGACGTTCCAGCTGCCGCCGGGCGGCATCGTCGGCGTGATCGGCCCGAACGGCGCCGGAAAGACGACGCTGTTCCGCATGATCGTGGACCAGGAGAAGCCGGACGGCGGAACGATCCGCGTGGGCGAGACCGTGAAGCTGGCCTATATCGACCAGAGCCGCACGCTCGATCCCGACAAGACGATCTTCGAGCAGATCACCGGGGGCGGCGACGTCGTACAGCTCGGAACGCGGGAGATGCCGTCGCGCGCCTACGTGGCCCGCTTCAACTTCTCCGGCCAGGATCAGCAGAAGAAGGTGGGTGGCCTCTCCGGAGGCGAGCGCAATCGGGTTCACCTGGCCACGATGCTGAAGGAGGGAGCCAACGTCCTGCTCCTCGACGAGCCGACGAACGACCTCGACGTCAACACGATGCGCGCGCTCGAGGAAGCGCTGGAGAACTTCGCCGGCTGTGCCATCGTCATCAGCCACGACCGCTGGTTCCTCGATCGCGTGGCAACGCACATCCTGGCCTTCGAGGGCGACAGCCGCGTGTACTGGTTCGACGGCAACTTTACGGAGTACGAAGAGGACAAGCGCCGGCGCCTCGGTGCCGACGCCGATCAGCCGCATCGGATCCGGTACAGACAGATGAGCCGGTAGCGCGCGCGAGGCCGTTGGCCATCAGCGAGGCGAAGCCAAGCCGGTTGACGGCTAACGGTGAACGAACGGCGACACGAAGCGCACTCTCGCACCTCCCGACACAGTCCGTTCACACGCTTCGTTCAGGATTCCGATTCACAAAACCGGGACGCCGAATGGCGCCGTTGTGGCGGATCTGTTTAAACAAAACGCCGAACTCACGTTAGCGATCCGGTATCGAGCGCTTCCAACTTGCACTCACTCTCCTCAGGCTTTTAACAAGCTCAAGGAGGATGAATGAAACAGTTCACAAAGTTCACAACGGTTCTGTCCGTGTTGTTGCTCATGGCCATCAGCGTTTCCGCGCAGACCACCGCGTCGCTGACCGGCACCGCCACCTCTGAAGGCACAGGGCTGCCGGGTGTGACGGTGACGATCTCGTCACCGTCCCTGCAGGGGACCCGGAGCACGGTGACGGGTGACGGAGGCGGATACGGCTTTCAGGCCCTTCCGCCCGGTGAATACACCGTCCGGTTCGAGCTGGAGGGAATGCAGCCCACCACGCGGCGTGTCCGTGTCGGACTGGCCCAGACGGCCCGGGCCGATGCCGATCTTCGCTTCAGCGCGATGACCGAGGCAATCACCGTCACCGCCGCGGCACCCGCGGTCATCGAGACCTCGGAGATCACCACGAACATCTCGTCCGCTCTTCTGAACGAGCTCCCCGTCCAGCGCAACATCCTGGCCGCTGTCTCGCTGTCCCCGTCCGTGGCGCCGGGTCTGGCCGGGCGCGCCGATAATCCCAATCTCGGTTTCTCGATCTCGGGAGCGGCGTCGTCGGACAGCGTCTTTCTCGTCAACGGAGTCGTCGTCGGCGAGAACCTCCGCGGCCAGCCGCACAACCTCTTCATCGAGGATGCGGTGCAGGAGACGACCATCATGACCGGCGGCGTGTCCGCCGAGTTCGGCCGGTTCACCGGCGGCGTGGTCAGCACCCTCACCAAGTCAGGAGGAAACGAGTTCTCCGGCTCGCTCCGTGACAGCTTCACCAACCCGAGCTGGACGGCGAAGGCTCCCAATCAGACCGCCGAGAATTCCGACGTCCTGAGCGAGGTCTATGAAGCGACTCTCGGAGGCTACGCCGTCCGGGACCGGCTCTGGTTCTTCGGCGCGGGAAGGATGACGGAAGCCACTCAGCCATTCTTCACCACGCTGACCAACATCCCCTACGACCGCCTTCGCGAAGAGACCCGTCTGGAAGGGAAGTTCACCGGCCAGATCACGTCCAAACACAACCTGGTCGTCTCGTACCTCGACATCAAGGACGATCTGCAGAACGATTCTCAGTTCAACATCATGGACACGGCGAGCCTGATCAACCGCTCGCTGCCCAACAGCCTCCTGGCTGTGCTCTACAACGGCATCGTCACGAATAACCTCCTCCTGGAAGGGAGTTACTCGAAGAAGGAGTTTGCCTTCGTCGGATCCGGGTCGCAGTTCAGTGATCCGATCAACGGCACCCTGCTGGTCGACATCTCCAATCTCAACCGCCGGTACTGGACTTCGACCTTTTGCGGAACCTGCGGCGACGAGGAGCGCAACAACGATCTCTGGAGCCTGAAGTCGCGGTATTACCTCAGCAGCGGGCGGATGGGAAACCACACCATCGTGGCCGGTGTGGAAAACTTCGCTGAAGAGCGCCTCTCCAACAATCACCAGTCCGGAAGCGACTTCCGCATCATCCATACCGTCATCCAGAACGGGACCGAGCTGCGACCGCGCTTCGACGGCAGCACCGTCATCCAGTGGAACCCGATCTTCAGCTTCTCCGAAGGCACCGACCTCCAAACGCAGTCAGCATTCATCAACGACAAGTGGGACTTCAACGATCGACTGGCCTTCAATATCGGCCTCCGGTACGACAAGAACGATGCCCAGGATGCGGACGGCAACGTCGTCTCCGACGACAGTGCCATCAGCCCCCGGATCGGCATTCAATACGATCTCACCGGTAATGGTCGTCACCG
>DATKCA010000126.1:0-3279 GCA_035544675.1 Thermoanaerobaculia bacterium
TCCCTTCGTCGCCTGTGACGCGGAGCGTCACCGTCTGCAGGTCCTCGCTCCGCGACGAGTTGCCGACCATCAGCCGGAACTCCCCCGGCTCGACCCTGTGCTGCATGTCGATGTCGTACATCGCGAGGTGGGCGGGGGTGAGGTCGAACGCCACGGTCGTGCGCTCGCCGGGTTCCAGTGAGACGCGCCGGAATCCCTTCAGCTCCTTGACCGGACGCGTGACGCTGCTCACGACGTCGCGGATGTACAGCTGAACGACCTCGTCGCCGGTCCTCTGTCCCACATTCTCGACCTCCGCCAGCACGCGCGTGGACTCGCCGGGATCGATGTCCGTCTTCTCGACCCGGACGTTCGAGATGCGGAACGACGCGTAGCTCAATCCGAACCCGAACGGGAAGAGCGGCTCGACGGAATCGAAGAGGTAACCGCGCCGGGCCGAGGGCTTGTGATTGTAGTAGGCGGGGAGGTGTCCGGCGGATCGCGGGATCGTGATCGGCAGCTTTCCCCCGGGGTTCGCGTCGCCGAACACCACGTCCGCGATCGCGCGTCCGCTTTCCTGCCCGAGATACCACAGCTCGAGGATCGCGCCCGCCTTCTCGACCAGGTTCCTGACCGAGGCGGGACGGCCGCTGAAAAGCAGCGCGACGATCGGCTTGCCGGTGGCCGCCATCGCGTCGATCAACTCGTCCTGGCGGCCGACGAGATCGAGGCTCGTGCGATCGCCGAGGTGGTTGAGCATCCAGGCCTCGCGCGATGTCTGCTCGTTGTCGCCAATGGCCAGCACGATGACGTCGGCGCGCGCCGCGATGGTCACGGCCTCCCTGATCATGCGGCGGTCCTCGACGGGATCGCTCGGGACGACGTCGTCCTCCGCCCACGAGCCACCGATCGTGATCTTGCAGCCCTCGTGGTGCAGCACCTCGACACCCGCGGGAACGCGATCGCGGACGGCCTGCAACACGGTGCTCGTGTGGAGCGGCTTTCCGCTGTAGCCGCCCAGCATCTCGCGGTCGGCGTTGGGGCCGATGACGGCAATCGTCCGGATCGTCGAGGCGTCCAGCGGCAGCAGCGCCGCGTCGTTCTTGAGCAGCGTGATGGTCTTCCGCGCGGCCTCGAGCGCCAGCTCGCGATGCGCCGGTTCCCGGACGATCCGCTCCGCCGCGTCGGGATCGACGTACGGATCGTCGAACAGCCCGAGCTGGAACTTCGCGCGAAGCATCGGCGTGACGCGCTCGTCGATCAGCGATTCGTCCAGCGTGCCCTCGCGAACGAGCTCGACGAGGAACGGGTAGCAATCCGGATCGGGAAGCTCGATGTCCACCCCCGAGAGCGCCGCCAGCGCCGCGGCCTCCTTCCGGTCGCGGGTGAGGTGGTGGCCGTACAGCTCCGGCCGCTCGCAGAGCTCGCGGATCGCGAAGTAGTCCGAGACGACGAAGCCGCGGAAGCCCCACTCGCTGCGAAGCACCTCCTGGAGCAGCCAGCGGCTGGCGTGCGAGGGTACGCCGTCGACCTCGTTGTACGACGGCATCACGCTCAGGGCCCCGCCCTCCTGGATCGCCTGCTGGAACGGAGGCAGGAACACCTCGCGCATGACGCGCATCGACACGTTGGCGGGCGCGCAGTTGATGCCTGACTCCGGCTGGCCGTGCGCGGCGAAGTGCTTCATCGTCGCGATGACGTGCTTCTTGTCGCGGAAGGTCGCGTCTCCCTGGAAGCCCCTGACCGCGGCCACGCCCATGCGTCCGACGAGGTACGGGTCCTCGCCAAAGGTCTCCTCCACGCGCCCCCACCGCGGCTCGCGCGCCACGTCCACAACCGGCGTCAGCGCCTGATGCGTTCCGCGTGCGCGCGCTTCCGCGGCGGTCATGGCGTAGAGACGCTCGACGAGGTCCGGATCGAATGTGGCCGCCAGCCCGATCGGCTGCGGGAAGCTCGTCCCCTCGGGTGCGGCCTGGCCGTGCAGGCACTCCTCGTGAAAGATGACTGGAATGCCGAGCCGGGTGCGCTCGATGAAGAAACGCTGGATGTCGTTGGTCAGGTCGGCATTCTGGCGTGCCGTGCGCCCGCCGCCGGCGTCGCTCGGCCGTCCGACCTGCCCCAGCCCGTGGCCGTCCCCGAATCGCGCCTCCGCGGCGGCCGGATCGAACCGGCCGGACTCGTCCACCAGCGTGGTGTCTTTCTGACGCCAGATGCCGAGCATCTGCGCGACCTTCTCCTCCAGCGTCATGCGAGACAGCAAGTCCTCGACGCGCTCGTCGATCCGACGCGATCGATCGCGATACAACATGCGCCTACCCTTGTGCCCGGCGAACCGCCAGATCCTGCTCGATCTCCGCCATCTTCCGGTTCGTGAGCGGGTAGAACAGCATCAGGACGACACCGATCGCGCCGAATGCCGCCGGGTACAGGCTCATCAGCAGCCGGATCGCCGCAAGCGCCTCTCCGGTCTGCGCCTGGTTGGCGACGTAGCCGGAGTAGGCGAGCACGCCGCCCACGAACCAGCCGCCGATCGCCAGACCGAGCTTGAGCGCGAACAGCGACGCGGCCATGAGCATCCCCGTCAGACGCCGGCCCGTCGTCCATTCCAGATGATCGGCCGCGTCGGTATACATCGACCACTGGAGCGCCGACACCGGACCCCACGCGAACGAGACGAGGATGTTCAACGCGAACATCACCAGCACGTTCTCCGGACTCACGAAGAAGAACAGCGCCTGGGCCACGACGCTGAGCGCCAGGAATCCGACATAGGCGGTCCCTTTGCTGAACCACTGCGCAAACCATGGGGTGAGCATCGTCGCGCCGATCGTGACGATGCCGCCCGAGACCATGAACGTGGAGGCCAGGGTTTCGAACGAGACCGGACTGGCACCGCCGACGACAGGCAGCACCTGGCCCTGCACGTAGTACTTGAAGTAGTACGCGATCGATGCGCTCCGCACGGCAATGAACCCAAGTTGAAACAGCGTGGCGCCGCCGATGAGAAGCCACGGCTTGTTCGCGAACAGCGCCTTCAGGTCACCGCGAACGTCGCTCTTCTGACGAGGCGCCGGAGCGACGCGCTCGCGGGTCGTCGCGAACGTCGTGAAGAAGAGCGCTACCGCGACGACGCCCAGCGTGGCCATCGTCATCTGCCAACCGCGGGCCTGGTCGCCCTGCCCGAAGTAGCGGACGAGATGCAGCGACAACCCCTGTACGATCAGAGCCGCGATGAACACGCCGACGAACCGATACGAGGCAAGGCTCGTCCGCTCGAGCGAGTTCGGCGTGATCACGCCC
>DATKCA010000127.1:0-34235 GCA_035544675.1 Thermoanaerobaculia bacterium
GACTTCCTCGTGGGCGAGGAAGATGACGACGATACGGGCGGCAGGTACTGAGAGGCGATCGGCAAACTCCCCCGCCACTTCTGCTAAACTGCTGAAATTGGGAGTGTAGGGGCGGGATGGAGCTTTTTCAGTTAGCGAAGAGCCGTCGCGGGGGCGAGTTGATCGGAATCATGATCCTCGCGGCCGGAGTGAGCCTGGCGGCGGCACTTCTGACCTACCATCCGGACGATTCGTCCGCATTCTTCACTTCCACGAATCATGTCGTCGCGAACGCGATCGGCTACTACGGCGCCACCATCGCCTGGATCTTCGTCGGCTTCTTCGGGTTCGCCAGCCTTCTGTTTCCGCTGGCGATGCTCGTGGTGGGCTGGAATCGTTTCTGGGGTAAGGAGATCGAGTACGCGCACACGAAGCTGATCGGCTTCGTGATTCTCGCGCTCTCGTTGCCGCCGCTCTTCGACCTCGGCATCGGCAAGGTCTGGATCCGTTCGTCGCTGCTTCCGGCGGGCGGATACCTCGGGCAGGAGATCAATCGGGCCACCTCATCCAACCTCAATGACAGCGGCGCGGCCATCGTTCTCACCACGGCGATCCTGGTCGGACTGCTTCTGTCGACGCGGCTCAGCCTGGCGTCGATCTTCCTGGCCTTGAATGAGCAGGCCGTGGCGGCCGGCCGCGCGCTGACGCTGCAGTGGGCGCGTTTCTCCGAGCGCAGGCGCAAGGAGAAGATGAAGGACTCGGTGCTTCGCAAGCACCTCGAGAAGGAAGGTCCGGCGCTGCGGCTCGTGACCGACGCGGCGATCCAGGCCAGCCAGGCGGCATCGACGGTTGGCGGGCCGGTCGTGCGCGAGGTGAAGGGGCGGGGGCGTTTTCAGATCCGCAAGGTCACGAAGGCCGATCTGCGGAAGGCGGCGGAAACGCTCGCCGGCGCGGACCGGCAGGATCCGTTCGAGTTGTACGCTTCGGCCAGCGAGCGGCCTCCCGTCGACCTGGGGCCGGCCATCGTATCGATGCCTCAGCGAAGGAGGACGCAGGCCCCCGACTTCGTGGAAGGACGTCCGCGCGAAGACCGCTCTCCGTTCCTCCAGAAGCCGGCGGTGACCAGACCGGCGCCGCGGCCGAAACGCGAGTCGCGCGCGGGCAACGATCAGCTTCCGCCGGTGAACCTGCTCACTCCGGGGCCGAAGCAGGATCAGATCAACGACGACGTCCACAAGAAGTTCCTGGAGATCGGACGGCTGATCGAAGAGCGCTGCCGCGAGTTCGCGGTGGATGGCGAGGTCACCGCGTATCACCCCGGCCCGGTGGTCACGACGTTCGAGTTCAAGCCGTCCGCGGGCGTGAAGTACGCCAAAGTCGTGAACCTCGGCGACGACCTGGCGCTGGCACTGAAGGCGGAGTCGATCCGCATCGAGCGCATCTCCGGCTCGTCGACGGTGGGCATCGAGGTGCCGAACCGCAAGCGCGAGCTCATCACGCTGCGCGACATCGTCGATACCGACGCATTCCACGCCTCCACCGGGATGCTGACGCTGGCGCTGGGCAAAGACATCCACGGCGATCCGATCGTCACCGACCTGGCCAGGATGCCGCACCTGCTCGTCGCCGGCGCGACCGGCGCGGGCAAGTCGGTCGGCCTCAACTCCATGATCGTGTCGCTCCTCTACAAGGCGCTGCCCAGGCAGCTCCGCATGCTGATGATCGATCCGAAGATGGTGGAGCTGAAGATCTACGAGGATATCCCGCACCTGCTGCACCCGATCGTGACCGACCCGAAGCTGGCGTCGAACGCGCTCATCTGGGCCGTGCAGGAGATGGAGAACCGTTATCGCACGCTGGCCGCGTGCGGCGTACGCAACATCGATCAGTACAACGCGCTGCTCAAGGACCCCGACGCGCACAGGCGCGCGCGGAAGCTTTCGCCGGAGGACGATGCTCCGCTGCCGGAGCCGATGCAGTACGTGGTCATCATCATCGACGAGTTCGCCGACCTCATGATGATTGCGCCGAAGGACGTGGAGGATTCGGTGACCCGTCTGGCGCAGAAGGCGCGTGCGGTCGGCATCCACCTCATCGTGGCCACGCAGCGCCCCTCGGTCGACGTCATCACCGGCGTCATCAAGGCCAACTTCCCCTCGCGCATCTCCTACCAGGTGGCCACCAGGGTCGACTCGCGCACCATCCTCGACACGCAGGGCGCCGAGAAGCTCCTCGGCCACGGCGACATGCTGTTCCTGCCGCCTGGCACGGCCCGCATCCGCCGCATCCACGGTGCATACGTCTCCGAGAAGGAGACCAACGAGATCGTCGACTTCGTGAAGAAGAACCAGGGCGAGCCGAAGTTCCTCGAGGAGATCACCAGGGTGGCCGACGAGAAGAGCGGCGTGGACGGGATCGAATATCTCGAGGATCCGAAGTACGACGACGCCGTCCGTGTCGTTCTCTCCACGGGGCAGGCTTCGGCGTCGTATCTGCAGCGCAGGCTCAAGCTCGGCTACTCCCGCGCCGCCCGGCTCATCGAGATCATGGAAGCGAACGGCATCGTCGGTCCCTCCCAGGGATCGAAGCCGCGCGACATCCTCATCCGTGCCGAGGATTACCCCACCGCCAGCGGCGAGATTTAGTTGGGGGTCAGGTCTTCGGTTGTCGGTTTCTCCACCGGGCGTAGCGTCGGGTGGCGAGGCACCCGGCACAGCGCCGGACTTTCTACAGCCTGTAGGGAAACCGGACAACCGAAGACCTGACCCCCAACTGGTAATATCTGCCGCATGAGAATGAGATCCATCGTTGCGACAGCACTCGTGTTTGCGCTCGGCATCGCCGCGGGCGTGTTCGCGCGCGGCAAGGGAATCGATCCTTCGACCTATCGCGGGAAATCGAAACAGGAAGCGGCCAAAGCGCTGCTCGTTCTGGCGAGGGCCCAGGCCGGCAAGGGAAGCTGGGAGAACATCGCGGTCGGCCGTGTCCTGTATGCCGGCGGCATGAAGGACGAAGGGCGCGCCGTATTCGACTCGGTCACTTCGAAGAAGCCGGAGCCGAGCGACTGGATGCGGATCGGCCGCGCCTACTACGACGCCGGCGAATGGGATGCCGCGAAAGCCGCGTTCGAGAAGGCCGTTCCGATGAAATCGAAAGATGCCGCCTGGCTGGCCGAGGTCGGTGCGTACTACAACCTCAAAGGAGACCGCGATAAGGCGGAGGAGCTCTTCGAGCGGTCGCTGGCTATCGAGTCGGGGGAGGTATGGCACACCACCAACATCGCCGGCTCCTACGTTGGAGTCGAGCCGCTGCGGTAGGAGGCCGGGGACGCGCTAAAATCGTTCAAGCGTGTTCGTCGAAGGGATCGCATTCATTCTGCCGCTCGAAGCGGGCGGATCTGCCCTGGCCATCACGCCTAGGGACGGGTCGTACCGCCCGTTCGCCCGCCGGCGCGAAGGCGGTCCTCTGTTGCGGCTCTGCTTCATCGAGGGGCCGCCGCGGCTCTCGCCTGGCGAGATGGCTCGTGTCGTCGTCGAGATCGAGCCGGGGCCCGGGACGGACATCGCGCTGGTTCCCGGCTCAGAGCTCGAGCTCATCGAGTGGGAGCCGTCGGCGATCGGCGTGCTGACGGTGTCGCGCGTCTGGCGGGACATCGCCATCAGCGCGTAACGCCGCCTGGCGCAGTGCCCAACGCGTCGACCAGCGCCGGTGAGGACACCGGCGCTCCGTTCAGCCGCGCAACGACATCCGCACCTTCCGGATGTCTTCGTCCAGCGGCCGGTCGCGGAATACCGGCTCTGCCAGCGCCCGAACGCGAAGGTAGACCTCGCG
Source organism: Thermoanaerobaculia bacterium (assembly GCA_035544675.1). Classification (GTDB taxonomy): domain Bacteria; phylum Acidobacteriota; class Thermoanaerobaculia; order Gp7-AA8; family Gp7-AA8; genus DATKCA01. The sequence continues at coordinate 3,811 of DATKCA010000127.1, forward strand.
CGTGCCGCGGCCGAGGCTCTTGGCGATCTCGGCCGCCCGGCCACCCACGCGCGACTCGAACTCCCGGGCCTGCTGATCCGCCCCGGCAGTGTCGAGGAGCTTCGGCGCGCGACGGTTGGGATCGAGCTCGAACGTCACGCGCCACTCCACGGCCTGCGACGCGGTGAGCAGCTCGATGGCCAGCACCGCCTCTGTGTTGGCCACGACGGACCGCATCTTCCGCGCCGCGTGCGTGGACATCGACACGTGGTCCTCGGAGTTCGCGCCGGTGGGGATCGAGTCGACCGAAGCCGGGTGCGCCAGCACCTTGTTCTCGGACACCAGGCTCGCGGAGGTGTACTGGGCGATCATCAGACCGGAGTTCACGCCGGGCCGCGTGGTGAGGTTCTGCGGCAGTCCGCGGTTGTGGTTGCCGTCGAGCAGCAGGGCGGTGCGGCGCTCGGAAATGCTGGCCAGCTCCGCGACCGCGATGGTGAGGAAGTCTGCCGCCAGCGCGAGCGGCTGGCCGTGGAAGTTGCCGGCGGAGTAGGCGAGGCGTTTCTCGCCGTCGTACCCCTGGGGCCAGTTGGCCCGGAAGCTCAGATCGAACGGTGCGTCGCCGTCGGGAAAGAACAGCGGGTTGTCGGTGGCGGCGTTGATCTCGCGCTGGGCGATGGCGCGGACGTAGCCGATCGTGTCGCGGGTTGCGCCGTGAACCTGCGGCGCGCAGCGGATCGAGTACGCGTCCTGCACCGCGCCGGCGCGCTCCACGAGGCTGCTGCCGGCGAGCAGATCGCGTATGCGCGCCGCGCTGGCGATCTGCCCGGGATGAGCGCGCTCCTCATGTACCTTCGCGTCGAGAGCCCTGGTGCAGCCGGCCACCGCCTCCATGGACAGCGCTGCCGCGGAGTCGGCGACCTCGGCGAGCCGCCCCGCATCGAAGACGGCGAGGGCCAGCATGGCCGCCGAGAAGTTCGCGCCGTTGACGAGCGCCAGCCCCTCCTTGAACGTCGGCTGCATCTCCGCGGCGTCGAAGCCGAGGATCCCGGGAAGATCACGGGCAGGCAGGATCGCCTGTCCTCCACCTGGCACGTAGAAACGGCCTTCCCCGAGGAGCACTGCGAAGAGATGCGACAGCGGGCAGAGGTCGCCGCTCGCGCCGACCGATCCGCGCAGCGGCACGAGCGGGATGACGCCGCGGTTCAGCATGGCCTGCACGATGTCGACGAGCTTCCGTCGAACACCGGAATGACCCTTGAGAAACGCGTTCAGCCGCGTGGCCAGGGCCCCCCGCACCACCTCGGCCGGGAAGTAATTGCTCATGTCGTCCGGATCGGTGTTGTCGCCGACGCCGACGGAGTGGCTGAGCAGGAGGTTCCGCTGAAGCTGTTCGAGGTCTTCCGGCGCGATCGGCTTGTCCTTGAACTCCCCGAACCCGGTCGTGACGCCGTATTCATGCGGGGCAGGCTTCCCGTTTCCCCAGGCCTTGCGGTAGTTGTCGACGATGTTCGCAATCAGCGCCTCACTTCGCGCGACCAGGTCGTCGGTCTTGCGGTCGCGCTCCACGCGCACGGAGGGATCACGCGCGATGCGGACCAGCTGCTCGATGGTGAGCGACTCGCCGTCGAGCGTGATCGTGGTCATTCCTGCTCGATCTCCGCGAGCAGCGTCCTGACCCCGGAGACCAGATCCGCGCGCGGCACGGTGCGCTGTCCCGGCCGCGCGGCCAGCCACTCCCTGCGATCGCCCACCGCCTTCGCCTTCTCGCGACCGACGGTCATGTCCTTGATCGTCACGATTCCCTGCGACTTCTCGTTCGATCCGTAGAGGATGACCAGCGGGACGTCGTACTGATCGGCGTACTTCAGCTGTTTTCCCGGCCCCTTCGCGGTGCCGATGTACAACTCGGTAGGAACGCCGGCGCGCCGGAGCTCCCAGGTCATCGACAGATAGTCTTCGGCAAGCGCGGGATCCATGTACGTGACGAGCACGCGCGCCGTCGCTTTCCGCTGTCCGATCTTCCCGAGGTGCGCCAGCGCGGCCAGAAGGCGATCGACGCCGATGGAGGCGCCAACGGCCGGGATCGGCTCGCCGAGAAAGCGCATCACCAGATTGTCGTAGCGCCCGCCGCCGAAGACGGAGCCGAACTGCGGCGCGTCGAGCAGGATGGCCTCGAAAACGGGACCGGTGTAGTAGGCCAGTCCGCGGGCGATCGACAGGTCCAGCGAAACGCGATCGTCGCCGTAGCCGAGCGTGTAGAGATGGCTGGAGATCCTCTCCACGGCGTCGATCTCCGGGATCGCGCCTTCGACCGTCCTGAACAGCTCGCGCAGCCGCGCCACGACCTCTCGTCGGCTGTCCGACTTGATGGCCAGGAACTGCTCGATGCGGTCGACGGCGCGGCCGGAGAGGCCGAGTCCGCGGATGGTGTCGCCCGACTCGTCCTTGTAGCCCTCCATCAGCTCGAGCCGCACCTTCTCTTGGCCGACCTTGTCGAGCTTGTCGAGCACGCGGAACACATCCACGGCCGCCGCCGGCGGGAGCTCCGCGTAGGCCAGGAGCTGGTTGAGCATGGCCCGGCTGGAGAAGCGGACCAGTGCGTTGCCCACCTTCAGCTCCCCGAGCGTGTCGCACATCCCGGCGATGATCTCGGTGTCGGCGATCTCCGACTCGGTGCCGACCGAGTCGAGGTCGAACTGCGTGAACTCGCGGAAGCGGCCCTTGTCCGGCTTGTCGGCGCGCCACACCGGCGAGACCTGATAGCGCCGGAACGGGCGGGGGAGATCGCGGTACTGCGCGATGACGCGCGCCAGCGGAACGGTGAGGTCGAAGCGGAGGCCGAGCGCCTCGTTCTCCGGATTGCTGACGCGGAAGATCGACTGCTGCGCCTCATCACCGGCGCTGCCCGACAGGACGTCCAGGAACTCGATGGCCGGCGTGTTGAGCGGCACGAAGCCGTAGAGCTCGTAGACGCGCCGGATCGTGTCGATCATCGCCTGCCGCGCCAGCATCTGGTCAGGGAACAGATCGCGGAGCCCGCGTGAGAGGCGAGGTTCGACGCTACCAGGCACTTGGCACCGTGGGGGGAATCGAAAATTGAAGGTGGAGGATTGGAAAAAGGCTCATGCGCTGGTACCAGGGGTGGGCTTCGAACCCACGACCCCCAGATCCACAATCTGGTGCTCTAACCATCTGAGCTACCCCGGCACAGGCACAGGTCGCGAATGATACACGCGGCAGGCGCGGGTGGAAACCGCGCGGGGGCACGGGACATTTCGGTGGTTCGCCACACGGTAATCGGAAACCGGTAACCGGCAACCGGAAACCGGCAACCGGAAACCGGCAACCGGCAACCGGAAACCGGAAACCGGAGAAACGTCGGTCCTGTTACCTGTGATCTGCCTCCTGTTTCCGGTGACCGCGTACCGCCGGCAACCGGTAACGAAAGCGTCCGGTTACCGGTTTCCGGTTTCCGGTTACCGGTTTCCGGTTACCGGCGACGCCTACAGCGCCACCAGCAGGTACTCCGCGAACCAGCCGTTGGAGTCGACCCACCGGTGGCGGATGTCAAAGCCGCCCGATGCGGTGATTTTCTTCATGGTCTCGCTGTCGTACTTGTAGGAGTTCTCCGTGTGGATCGTCTCGCCCTCGCCGAACGCGGTTTCGACGGCGATCGCTCCGATGCGCACGCTCTGCTCGCGCAGGCTGACCAGGTGCATCTCCACCCGCCCCTTCGTCTCGTCGTAGAACGCGCGATGCGCGAATTCGCGGAGGTTGAACTCGCCGCCCAGCTCGCGGTTGATCCGCCGCAGGAGGTTCAGGTTGAACGCCGCGGTCACGCCCAGCGGATCGTCGTACGCCGCATTGAGCAGGTTGCGGTCCTTCTTGAGGTCGGCTCCGAGGAGCATGGTGTCGCCTGGACGGAGAGCGGTGCGGACGTCGCGCAGCATCGACGCCGCATCGTCGAGGTCGAAGTTTCCGATGGTCGATCCGAGGAACAGCACGGAGGTGGGGACCTCCTCCGTCTCGCGGATGGCCCGCCAGGCGCGGCGGAAGTCGCAGGCCAGCGCGGTCACGGTCATCTCATCGTGCTCGGCGAGCAGGTCGCGGCCGATCTGCTGGAGCATCGATACGTCGACATCGACCGGCACGTATTCCACCCCTCTGCCGGCTCCGACGACCTCGGAGAGGAGAAAGCGGGTCTTCTTTCCGTTTCCACAGCCGAGCTCGATGATCCGGCGCGCTCCGCCGAAGGCGGCTGCGATCTCCCGCCGGTAGACGTTCAGAATCTCGGTCTCGGCGCGGCTCACGTAGTACTCCGGCAGCTCGCAGATTGCCTCGAACAGGGCCGAGCCGACATTGTCGTAGAAGTAACGGGGCGGAATGGTCTTGCGAACGGCCGTCAGCCCGGACCGCACGTCCGTGGCGAAGGAGGACTCGTCCGCGGCGATCCGTCGCAGGACGAAGCGTGAGGCGGCCGCGGCCGGCGCGTCGGGCATGGGCGGAATTGTAGGCCGGAAATTGATGACGTAACCACATCGTTCCGACAGCGTCTAATCCAACGACTAGAATGCTCCTGCAACCCATCATCATGAGGATGGCCGTTCCCGCGGCCGTGTCCGCGATCTTCGCCGCTGCCTGCTTCTCCGGTTACACGGACTCGGAGAAGGAGCGGGAGCTTCGAGTGCGGCGCGGAGCGTTCCGCGACACGATCATCCTGACCGGGGAGCTCGAGGCGGCGCGAGGAGCAGCGATCACCGTTCCGACGCTTCCCAACTGGCAGACATCCATCAAATGGGTGGCCGTGGATGGCGCCGCCGTGAAGCAGGGCGAGCGTGTCGTCGAGCTGGACAACTCCGCGTTCACCACCGACCTGGACTCCAAGCGCCAGAACGAGCTTCAGGCCATTCAGGAGCTGCAACAGAAAGAGGAAGAGTGGAAGGCGGCCGGGGAGGACAAGCGCCTCGAATTCGAGAAGCGGTCCTCGGAGCTGGAGAAGGCCAGGATCGAGGCGGCCGTGCCGCGCGACATTCTCTCGGAGCGCGAATACGAGGATCGGCAGACGCAGCTCCTGCGCGCGCGCGTCGAATTCGAGAAGGCCCGCGACATCCTCGACTCGCAGCGTGCCGGCATCGACTCCGACCGCCGCAACCTCCGCCTCCGCCTTGGCAAAGCGCAGCGCGAGATCCAGCTCTCGGAGCGGGCCATCTCCGCGCTCGTCCTCCACGCTCCGCGCGACGGCATCGTCGTGCTGCGCGATCATCCCTGGGAAGGGCGCAAGGTCGAGGTCAACGACACGGTCTTCGTCGGATTCGCGCTGGCCGTCATCCCGGAGCTGGAATCCCTGCAGGTCACGGCGGCTCTGGCCGACGTCGACGACGGAAGGATCGGCGTGGGGATGCCTGCCGTCATCACGCTGGACGGCTATCCGTCCATGAGCTTCAACGGGAAGGTGTCGAGCATCTCGGCGGTCGCGCAGGAGAGCGCGCGACAGTCGCTCCGCCGCGCATTCAGAGTGGTGGTGACGCTGGATCAGATCGATGAGGGACGGATGCGGCCGGGTCTGTCGGCGCGCGTGGAGATCGGTCGCCATGCCGCGGCAGACGTTCTGATCGCTCCTCGCGCCGCTCTCAGTCTCGACGGCCCGACGCCTCGGGCCCGTCTGGCCGCGGGGCGTGCGGTGGATGTGAAACTCGGCGCCTGCAGTGCGCAGGAATGCATCGTCACCGGTGGACTGAAGGAAGGCCAGCGCCTCGGCGCATTCGAGGTCACGGATGTCTAGAGTTCTCCGCTGGCGCGTGTTCGTGCCTTTCATCGTGGCCGTCGTGTTCTTCGGCGCGGCACTGACGTTCCGCAACAAAGTCGCCGCGGACCGCCAGGGCCAGTGGGTGCGGCCCTCCCGGGGAGACCTCGTCGGTGGCATCGACGTGGCCGGCACGTTGTCGGCGGTCGAGTCGGATCGCTTCGGCCCGCCGCAGCTCACCGATTTCTGGGAGTTCAAGATCTCGATGATGGCCCCTGAAGGAGCCGAGGTGAAGAAGGGGCGGCCCGTTCTCGGATTCGATACGACGGAGCTGCAGCGCCGCCTCGAGCAGAAGAGCGCGGAGAGTGACGAGGCGCTCAAGCAGATCGAGAAAAGGCGGGCCGATCTGGCGCTGCGGACCCGCGACGAGAGGCTGAAGCTGGCCGAGGCGGAGGCGCGGCTCAGGAAGACCGAGCTGAAACTGCAGGCGCCCGACGACATCGTCGGCGTCAACGAGAGGAAGCAGGTCGAGCTCGACCACGCCCTGGCCAGGCGGGAGACGGCCGCCATCAGCGCCCGCCTGGGCGCATTGGGACGAGCCGCGGACGCCGAGATCAGGCTTCTGGAGAGCAAGCAGCGCGAGGCCGCCGCCGTCGTGACGTCGACCAGGGACGCCATCAGCCGCATGACGATCACGGCACCCCGCGACGGCACGGTCGTGTACGTGACCAGCCACCGCGGCGAGAAGAAGAAGGTGGGGGATGCGTGCTGGCGCATGGAGCGGGTCATCGAGATTCCCGATCTCAACCGGATGATCGCCAAAGGGGAAGTGGACGAGGTCGACGCCGGTCGCGTGACGGTCGGCCAGCGCGTCTCGTTCCGCCTCGATGCGCATCCCGACGAACGGTTCGAAGGAACCATCACGTCAGCAGGTCGCACCGTCCAGCAGAAGCAGGGGACGCGGGACCCGCTCAAGGTACTGCGCGTGGAGATCGCGCTCGACCGCACGGACCCGGCCAAGATGCGGCCGGGGATGCGGTTCAAGGGAACGGTCGAGCTCTCGCGCGTACGCGATGCGCTGATCATTCCCCGCAGCGCCGTCTTCATCTCCGCTGAGGGCCCGGTTGTCTACCGCCGCACGCTCCTCTCCGTCGACGCCGTTCCGGTCGCGCTCGGACGCGAGAACGAGGAGAGCGTAGAAGTGGTGAAGGGGTTATCGGCGCGCGATCGCATCCTCGTTCGCAAAGCAGAGCAGACAGAGGAGCAGAAGTCGTGAACCGCAAGCTGGCCATTGCTGTCTCGGCCGGGGTGCTGCTCGTCGTGGTGCTGGTGGCGGCGTTCCGCGGCCGTGCCGCCGCCGCCGAGGTGCCGACGTTCCGGGTCGAGCCGTCGCAGTTCAGCCGCCGGGTCACCGCCGATGGGACGCTCAAAGCGGTCAAGGCCACGCCGATTACCGCTCCCAGCGACGCGCGGCGCGCGCTGAAGATCGCCTGGATCGCCCTGGACGGCTCGGTAGTGAAGAAGGGTGACGTGATCGTGCGCTTCGATCCCACCGAGTTCGAGAACGAGCTGCTGACCGGGAACGAAGACCGCTCCACCGCCGCGAACAAACTGACCAAGGCCGATACCGACGCGTCGACCACGCGCGTGAACCTGAAGCGCGATGCGCAGCAGGCCGAGACGGAGCTGGAGAAAGCGCGGCGCTTCAAGTTCGACGACGCGGAGATCTTCTCGCGTTACCAGCGCATCGAGTCCGAGGTCGACGAGGACCTGGCCGGCGAGAAGAAATCGCACGCCGAAGAGGTGCTGACCGTCCGCGACGCGCTGGCGCGCACCGAGCGCGACCTGATCGGCATCGAAGACCACAAGGCCATCCTGCGCGTGCGCAACGCCGAGGCCGGCCTCAAGTCTCTGGAGATCCTCTCGCCGTACGAGGGCATTCTCGTCCTGCAGCGCGACTGGCGCGGCGAGATCCCCCGCGTCGGCGCGACGCTCTGGGCCGGTAGTCCCATCGCCGAGATCCCCGAGCTGAAGGAGATGAAGGCGGAGGTGTTCGTCCTCGAGGCGGACGCCGCCGGACTCTCCACCGACCTGAAGGCCACTCTCTGGCTCGAGTCGCACCCGGAGACGAAATACGCCGGCAAGATCACGCAGCTGGACAAGCTGGCCCGCCCGCGGATGCGCGGCGTGCCGGTGCAGTACTTCGGTGTGACCGTCGCGCTCGATCGGACCGATCCCTCCGTCATGAAGCCCGGCACCCGTGTGCGCGCGGTCCTCGAGCTCGAGAACATCGCCCGGGCCTTCGCCATCCCCCGCCAGGCCCTCTTCGAGAAGGACGGGAAGAAGCTCGTCTACCGGAAGCGCGACGGAAAGTTCGAGCCGGCCGATGTCGTGATCTCCAGCTCCTCGGCCGGACGGGTGGTGGTGACCAAGGGGCTGGTCGAGGGTGATGAGCTGGCGCTGAGAGACCCCATGCAGAAGGATGAGGGCTGAAGGATGAAGGATGGATAGATCCAGATTTCATCCTTCATCCTTCCTCCTGAATCCTTCCCGGGTCGCCGACGTCGAGACGTTCACCACCGCGGTGCGCAATCTGGCGCGACACAAGCTCCGCACTTCTCTGACCATGCTGGGAATGATCTTCGGCGTCGGCGCCGTGATCGCCATGCTGTCGATCGGCGCGGGCGGCGAGAAGAAGGCCATGGAGGCGATCGGAAAGCTCGGGCTGCGCAACGTGATCGTCCGGGCCAAGCAGGTGAAGCCGGAGGAGCGCGCCGAGCTGCGCAAGAAGTCGCTGGGCATTTCTCTGCGCGACGCGGAGGCCATCGTCGAGGCCATCCCCAATGTCGAGCGCGTCCTGCCCAGGCTCGAGGTCAAGGCGTACAAGATCCTCTCGCCGTCCGGCAAGACGAAGGGAAAGGTGATCGGAGTCTCGTCCAGCTATCGCCAATCGGCCAGCGTCCGTCTCGCCGAGGGGCGCTTCTTCGACTCCCGGGACGAGCGCGAGCACGCCCAGGTTGCGGTGATCGGCCAGGAGATCCGCCGCAATCTCTTCGGCTACGGCCCGGCGCTGGGCAAGCAGCTCAAGGTCAACGACGTGTGGCTCGAGGTGATCGGGATCTTTGCCGGCCAGTCGGTCGACGCCTCCGCTTCCGGCTCTTCGGCCGAGGAGATCTGGCTGCCGGTGTCGACGGCGATGCGAAAGTTCGATCGCGACCCGCTGGACGCTCCTCTCGACGAATTGATGGTCACGGTCGGTGACGGCGCTTCGCCGCGAGGCGTCGCCGATCTGATCTCGCCGCTGGTCGACCGCCTGCACGGCGGCGCGGACGACTACGAGGTGGTTGTGCCCGAGGCGCTGCTCGAGCAGCAGCGGCAGACCCAGCGCATCTTCAACCTCGTGATGGGATCGATCGCCGGGATCTCCCTCCTGGTGGGCGGCATCGGCATCATGAACATCATGCTGGCCTCGGTGCTGGAGCGGACCCGGGAGATCGGGATCCGCCGCGCCATCGGCGCGCGCCGCCGCGACATCCGCGCTCAGTTCGTCATCGAGTCCTTCGCCATCAGCCTCCTGGGCGGGATGGCCGGGATCATCATCGGCATCGTCCTGGCGCGCCTGGTGGCCGCCTACGCGGGCTGGCCGACGGTGATCACGATCTGGTCGCTCGTGCTCTCGACCGGCGTGTCGATCACCGTCGGCCTCGTGTCCGGGATCTACCCCGCCACGCGCGCCTCCGAGCTGAATCCGATCGAGGCATTGCGCTACGAGTAGGCGTTAGTCCTTAGGCGTTAGTCCTTAGGAGAACGCCTCGGTCAACTAACGACTAACGCCAAAGGACTAAGGACTAAGGACTAAGGACTAGCCGCAGCTATGATCCGCGCATGCGAATCGAGATTGCTGGCGCGATGCTGCTCAGTGCGGTCAGCCTGTTTGGTCAGACCAGGCTGAGCGTCCCTCCCATCGACTACAAACACCGCGTGCTGCCGAACGGGCTGGAGATCTACAGCATCCAGGACCACTCCACGCCGACCGTGGCGGTGCACGTCTGGTATCGCGTCGGGTCGAAGGACGATCCGCAGGGGCGCAGCGGCTTCGCCCACCTCTTCGAACACATGATGTTCAAGAGCACGAAGAACATGCCGGCGGAGATGCTCGACCGGCTGACGGAAGACGTGGGCGGATTCAACAACGCCACCACGTTCGACGACTCGACGCCTTACTACGAGGTCGTCCCTTCCAACTATCTCGAGACCCTGCTCTGGGCCGAGGCGGAGAGGATGGGGTCGCTGAATGTCGATGAGCCGACGTTCCAGTCCGAGCGCGAGGTGGTCAAGGAAGAGTTCCGCTACCGCATCCTGGCCCCGCCGTACGGCCGGCTGTTCTACGCGATCAGCCGCAACTCGTACGCGAAGCATCCCTACCAGCGGCCCGGCATCGGCTCGATCGAGGATCTGGACGCGGCGACGATCGAGGACGTACAGCGGTTTCACAAGACGTATTACCGGCCGGACAACGCCGTCCTCATCGTGGCCGGCGACTTCGAGCAGAAGCAGCTCGACGCGTGGGTCGACAAGTACTTCACGCCGATCGCCAGACCGGCGGATGAGATCCCGCGCGTGACGATCGAAGAGCCGGCACGCACCGCGGAGAAGCGCGTCGTGGAGCGTGCGCCGAACGTTCCGCTGCCGGCCGTGGTGATGACGTGGCTGACGCCGCCCGCATCTCACGCCGACTCCGCGGCGCTGAAGATCGCCGCGGCGATCCTGGGACGCGGCGAGTCGTCGCGGCTCTATCAGTCGCTCGTGTACCGGCAGAAGCTGGCGCAGGAGGTCGAGGTCTTCGCCGATCTGCTGGAGGACGCCGGCCTCTTCGCGGCATTCGTGATGATGGGCGGCGAGCACACGGCCGCGGCAGGGGAGAAGGCGCTGCGCGCGGAGCTGAAAGCGCTGCAGGACAGGCCGGTCTCGCCGGGCGAGCTGGAGAAAGCGAAGAACCTGCTGATCACCGGAGAGCTGCGCGAGCGGGAGACCAACAACGGGAAGGCGTTCGCGCTGGGACAGGCCGTGATCCTGGAGGGCGAAGCCGCCGAAGTGAATCGCGGCGTGACGAGCCTTCAGGCCGTCACGGCCGCTGACGTGCAGCGGGTGATGCGCAAGTATGTCGGCAGCGGCAAGGCCGTGGTGATCGCATACCAGGCGGAGGCGGCACGATGACAACGCGTGTGGAGCGCCGCCGACTCGGCGGCGCCTTTGGTTTGCTTTTTCTTCTTGTCACGTCCGCCGCGCTCGCGCAGCAGCAGGTGACTCCGCCGCCGCCAGGCCCGCCGCGGCAGGCCACGATCCCGCAGCCGGTCGAGAAGACGCTCGAGAACGGGCTGCGCATCATCGTCGTGCCGAAGCACAACGTGCCACTCGTTTCGGCGCGGGTTCTGGTCAAAGCGGGAAGCGAGGAAGACCCGGGCGATCTGGCCGGCCTGGCGCAGATGACGGCGTCGCTGATCACGAAAGGGACGAAGACGCGATCGGCAGAGCAGATCGCCCGCGGCATGGAGGCCCTCGGCGCCACGCTCAACACGTCCGCAGGCTGGGACGCCTCGCAAGTCAACGTCACGGTGATGTCGCCGAGCTTCGGAAAGGCGATGGAGATCGTCGGCGACGTGGTGCGTAATCCGTCGTTCCGGAAGGATGAGATCGAGCTGGTGCGCCGGCAGTCGGTCGACGCGCTGGAGGTGGTATTGCAGGAGCCCGACTCGCTCGCGGATCTCGTCGCCGCGCGCGTCGTCTTCGGTGAAGCGGCGTACGGCCACAACGTCGGCGGAACGCCCGAGACGCTGGGAGCGATCGCGCGCGAGATGATCGCGGCGTTCCACCGTGCTTATTACCGTCCCGAAAATTCGGTGCTCGTCGTCGCCGGCGACGTCGAGCCGGCCGATGTCTTCTCGACGGCGGAAAAGACCTTCGGCACGTGGGAGAAAACGCCCGGCGTCATGGGCAGTGTGGGGAAGAAGCCCGAAGAACGCTCTTCGCCGCCGCGTGTGGTCGTGGTGGACATGCCCGACGCCGGACAGGCTGCGGTGGTCGTCACGCGTCGCGGATTGCGTCGCACCGACCCGCTCTACTATCCCGCTCTCGTCGCCAACTCCGTCCTCGGCGGCGGCTATTCGGCGCGGCTGAATCAGGAGATTCGCATCAAGCGCGGATTGAGCTACGGCGCGTACAGCTCGTTCGACGTGCGAGGCGAGGCCGGTCCTTTCTTCGCGTCGACGCAGACGAAGAACGAGTCGGCGGCGGAAGTCGCAGGCCTCATCGTCGACGAGTTGAACCGGCTATCCCGCGCCGAGCTGCCGGAGACCGAGCTGACGCCGCGGAAAGCGGTGCTCATCGGCGGCTTCGGCCGTTCGCTGGAGACGAGCGCAGGGATCGTGGGCCGCGTTTCGGCGCTGGCTCTGCACGGACTGCCGCTCGAGGACATCAACCGCTACATCGGCAGCGTGCAGGCCGTCGATGCCGCCACCGTGCGCGAGTTCGCGAAGACACACATGGGCGGCGGCAGCGCGAGCATCGTCATCGTCGGCGACGCCAGGCAGTTCGTGGAGAAGCTGCGGGAGCGATTCGGATCGGTGGAGGTGATCCCGGCGGCGGAGCTGGACCTGAACATCGCCGCCCTGCGGAAGATGAAGGAAGCGGCGTAGTGGAGCGCCGCCGACCCGGCGGCAAAGGTGGAGCGCCGCCATTCCTGGCGGCTTGGGCGGGAGGGAGGTCATCCGCCATTCATTCTTCTGATCGATCAGCCTTGACCGATGACCATGTGGTGACTATCTTATGGTCATGAGCAAGCCTGTGCGCATCGCCGAGTTGAAAGCGAACCTCAGCGCATTCCTCCGGCGCGTGAAGCGCGGCGAGACGGTGACCGTCATGGACCGTGACACGCCGGTGGCGCAGCTCGTGCCGATCGAGACGGCGCGTCCGCCAGTGCGGATGCGTCGCGCCAGGGGAAGGTTGGCCGACCTCACTCTTCCCAGCCCTCTGCGCACGCGGTCCGACATCGTGAGCCTGCTGCTGGAGGAACGCGGAGAACGATGACGAGGTATCTCGATTCATCGGTGATCCTCCGCATCATCCTCGGTGCCCGGGGGGCGCTGGTGGGATTCCGCGCTCTCGAACATGTGATCTCCAGCGCTCTGGCGGAGGTGGAATGCCTTCGCACGCTCGATCGCCTCCGGTTGGTCGATGACATCGAGGCCAGGGAGATCGCCGTACGCCGGCAGGTCGTCTACGATGTGGTAAACCGAATGGACATCATCGAGATCACGGCGGCGGTCCTCGTGCGCGCGTCCCAGCCTCTGCCGGTGCCGCTGAAGACGCTCGACGCCATCCATCTCGGCACGGCGATGTTGTGGAGGGAAGCGCAACAGGAGGACGTCGAGATCGCGACGCACGATGAGGCGCTCGCCCTTGCCGCGCGCGCGATCGGATTTCACGTCATCGGCGTGTGATCGGCGGCCGGGAGTCAACACGAACGCCGGGCGGGAGGCGGGACGGAATCCCCCGCGCGGCAAAGCGCGTTTCTGGCGGCATGCCGGTTCTCCGGGTCTTCTTCGGCGCATTCGTTCTGCTCCTGGCCCCGCGGCCCGTAGCGGCGGCGCCACATCTCTTCGCGCAGCTCGACCCCCCGCGGGCCGGACAACGCATCCTCGTCATCGCGCCGCACATCGACGACGAGGGCCTGGCCGCGGCCGGCTACGTGAGCGATGCACTCGCGCTGGGCGCCGAGGTGTTCATCGTTCATCTGACGGCAGGAGACCATTCGCGCAGCGCCCTTGCGGCGAACCGCCTCACCTTCTTCGCCGCGGCGCCACTGAATCGAAAAGGTCAGCGCCGCATCCGGGAGGGGCAGGCCGCCGCCCGGGCCATCGGTCTGAACGAAGAGCACGTCGTGCTCCTCGGCTATCCCGACCGCGGACTGCGGCGGATGGTGCTCCGGCCTGACCGAGCTGTCCGCTCTTCGTCGACCGGAATGCGATCGGTGCCGTACGACCAGGCCCTCTCTCCCGGCGCGCCGTACCGTCTGGAGAGCATCCTCTCGGATCTCCGGGCTGTGTTCCATGAGATTCAGCCGGACATCGTGATCGCACCGGCCGATCAGGACCACCACCCCGACCATCGCGCAGCGGCAGCGCTGCTGACCCGCGTCCTGGGCGAGCTCGATCTTGCGCCGCTTCGCCTCGGATACGTGATCCATGCGCGCGGCGTGCGGTGGAGCCGCACCGCGGCGGCTGCCGACGGTACATGGGCGGAGTATCGCCTCGCACCCGGCACACAGGAGAAGAAGCGGCAGATGCTCGCCGGCTATCGAAGCCAGCGCCGCTCGCCGTACATGCACCTGCTCTTCGCGCGATCCAGGGCGCCGCGGGAGCTCTTCATGAAGTATCCGGGCTGAGAGACTGGAGGGGGTGGTTGGCCGGGGCGGGCAGGTTTGAGCGGATACGGCTCGCCGAGAACGATCGCACCGCGCGAATCGAACTCGGAGCCGTTCGTCACTCGCGAAATCAGCGGGAAGAGTCTCGATCGCGACGGTGCCGGTCCAGGCGTGGATCGAAAGGGTGGAGCGCCGCGGACTCGGCGGCCCTTCAGGAGACAGGCACGTTTCACCGCCGGCTCAGCCCAGAAGGCGCCGGAGGCCGGTCCAAGTCATCCCTGCTCCGACGCAACCGACCAGTGTCACGGTGATTCCGGGCCCGAGCGATTTGTAGAGGAGCGCGATTCCCCACCACACCCGGATTGACTCGCGTTGGCCCGATGCCAGCTCGACGAAGGCACCATGGAGAAAGTAGGCGCATCCGAGCAGAAAGAGGCCGCCGGCCAATGCCGTCCACGGAGAGTCGGCGTCACTGCTACCGTGATCGTCCACCACCGGCGACGCGTTGGCGATGCGGAGGTCGTCGTAAAGGTCTGGCAGGATTTCGGCGGCGGCAGCAGTCTTTGTCGGCTGGCGGCAGCGGGGGCACTCTCCATTCGGGCGCTGGCGATGCTTCAGGTTGCAGTGGCCACAACAGATCCATTCGTGCATGCGGGCAAGATCGGTCCATTGCGCTGATGGACTGCAAGGAAACGGTAGGAATTCTGCAGGATCTGGGCGATGGCGTTCCGATAGCGCTGCCGCCGGGGCGGCGGCGCTCCCCTCACAGTCCCCGCTGCGTCACCAGATACACCGCGAAGCTGCCCAGCCAGTGGCCGCCTTCGTAGTGCTCGCCTGTGACGGCGGCGAGGCCGGCCTGGCGATGCTTTGCCGCGGCGTCGCGGAATGCCGCGGCGCGCCTGTCGCTCTTCGGCAGACCCGAGGCGATGCCTTCCAGCATCCAGGCGCGGCTCAGATTCAGGCCGTCGAGGTGCGCGAGCTTCGGGTCGCTGGGATCCGTGACGATCGCGGGAGCAGGTAGCCTCATGTCCGGCAGGAATGCGGTCAGCCACTTCGCGAACTCCGCCGGCGGCATCACGCGGCGCATGAGATCCGCTTCCGCGAGGCACGGCGAGAGGAAGTCCTCCCCCGACGGCTCGTAGCTGAGCGGACAGGCCCGGTCGCCTCCGAAAAAGGCGCGTGAGCGACTGGTCAGCATGTTGACCAACTGCTCGTCGCCCCTGACTCGCGCCGCGTCGAGGATCAATCCGAACGCGAACGCGGACTGGCTGTGCTCACCCGATCGCACCGGATGCGACAGCTTCGGCAGCCACGTCTTCAGCCGCTCGATCGCCGCCAGCTCCAGCGGCTCGAGCGTCTCCGAGAGCGGGTCCTTCGCCTCCCGCAGCTCCGCGCCGAGTTGAAGCAGCCAGGCCAGCCCATAGGGCCGCTCGAAGCTGGCCCGCCCCGGGCCGCTCAAGTAGCTGACCTCCTGCGCGACGTTCTCGGCAGTGATGCTCCGCGAGAGCGCCTCTCGGGCCCTCGCCGCGAACGGCGCATCGGGGAACCGCCGCCAGAGACGAGCCAGCAGCCAGTGCCCGTGGACCGACGAGTGCCAGTCGTAGCATCCGTAGAACGAAGGGGTCAGCTTGCGCGGGGGGAGAGCATCCTGGTCCGACCCCAGCACGTGCGCGATCTTGTTCGGATACTCCTTGTGCACACACGCCAGCGCCAGGTCTGCGAAGCGCTGCGCGGCCTGCGCGTCGAAGTCCGCGACCAGGAGAAGGAACGAGAGCGCCGTGAGCACTAGCTCATTCTAACGACAATATAGATGATCAGACCGAGCGCCAAGAGTCCGATGATCACCCACGCGGCCACGCTGTTGCCGCTCGAAGTGGCGCTGCTCGTCTCGTAAACGACCTTCCGCTCGACGTGATGTTCGCTTTCCGGTTCCGGCATGGCGGACTGGAGAGCAAACTTCAGGCCTTAGGCCTCAGGCGTCAGGCCTCGGGCCTCAGGGGGACGCGCACCAGTTCCCGCGAGGCCGCCAGGAAGATCGGGATGGCCAGGCAGCTGACGACCGCCGCCATCCCGAAGGCCCGGCCCAGGCCGTAGCGCTGCCCGAAGGCGCCGATGGCCAGAGAGCCGGTGCCGATCCCGATGTCGAAGGCCCAGACGATGCTGCCGAACGTCCGGCCCCTCCGTTTGGGATCTGTATGGGTGAGGACGAAATTCGCGAACGCCGGATAGACGGCCCCGAAGCCGATGCCGAACAGGACACCCGAGGCGACCAGCTCCCATCTCGTGTTGGCCATCGAGAGAATGAGGAACGACATCGGGATGGCCGTGAAGGCGGGGTAGATGATCGGCTTCGGACCGAAGCGGTCGCCGAGGTGGGAGGTGAAGATGCGGACGAGAACGATGGTCACGGCGAAGACGGTGAAGAACAGAGACGGCGGATCGATGCGTCGCTCGATCGACAGGATGGCCACGTAGCTCGTCGCCCCGCCGTAGCCGAAGGCGATGACCGCCAGGGACGCTGCCGCTTTGATCACGCGCCAGTCCCACGCATCGAGGAAGGAGAGCTCAGTCGTGGCCGGCCCCTCGTGGATCACCGGAAGCCGCGCCGACCACACGAGCATCACGACCGACAGCAGGGCCATCTCGCCGCACAGGACCATCCAGCTCGAGCGGTTGTAGATGATGAGACCGACGGCCGGTCCGATGGCGATGGCAGCCGTGCTCGACATCCCCCAGTACGCCAGCCCCTCGGTTCTCCGCGAGACGGGGATGAAGTCGCTCATGATGGCCGACGAGGCGGCCAGAAGTCCCGACCACAACGCGCCGTGGACGACGGCGATGAGGAGCAGGAGCCCGATGTTCGTGACCGCGCCGTAGAGGACGGAGAAGACGATGAACAGCGATGAGGCGATGACCAGAAGCCGCTTCCTCCCGATGTGATCGGCAACCGTCCCCATCATCGGCGCGGCCAGCGCACTGGCGAATGTATAGGCGCTCAGGAACCAGCCCGCCGCGGCTCTGGAGCCGCCGAGCTGAATGATCCGGAACGGGATGGCCGGTAGGAGCTGGAACGCCGAGAAAAACGTGATGAAGGCGAACACCCACAACCCGAAGAAACGTCTTGTGAACAGCGGCTCCGGCATTGGACGGCGGATTCTATATGGGCTCGGGGCTCGGGGCTCGGGGCTCAGGGCACAGGGCTCAGGGGATGCGGCGCCCAGAGCCCAGAGCCCAGAGCCCCGAGCCCCTCAAAACAGAATGTTTGCCCCGGTCGAGGCGTTCAGTCCCCCGTAATGCAGGTAAAACGTGCCGCCAAGTACGGTTTCTGCTCGGGCGTCCGGATCGCCGACCTGAAGGTCAAGCGTTTCGCCGCCCGAGGGGGGCGGGGGGCCATTCTCGGCCAGGTCGTCCACAACGAGCGAGTGGTCGAAGAGATGGAGAACCTCGGCGTCCGCACCGTCGAGGACCTCACGGCCGTTCAGGAGCCGACGATCATCTTCTCCGCGCACGGCGTGCCGCCCTCGTTCCACGAGCTGGCGACCTCATCAGGCTTGAAGGTCCTCGACACCACCTGCAAGTTCGTCTACGACATCCACCGCGAGTCCAAGACCGCGCTGACGCAGGGGTACCACCTCGTGTTCATCGGCGATCCGGGGCATCGGGAGGTCATCGGCTACACGAACGACCTGGATCCATCGATGTACCACATCGTCTCCACGATCGAGTCGGCGGAAGCGGTCGACTGGAGCCGGTACGAGCGGATCAAGATCTTCTACCAGACTACGCTGAACGCCGAAGACTTCGAGAGCGTCGTGCGCACCATCGAGCGCAGCGCGCATCGCGTCGAGCGCGGCGACACGATCTGCTACGCCACCAAGGAGAACCAGGACGCCGCGCGCGAGCTGGCCCGCGATCCGGAGATCGACGTGATCATCGTCATCGGTGGCAAGCAGAGCGCGAACACGAAGCACCTCTGGGAAATCTGCCGCGAGGCCAAGCCTTCCTATCTGATCCAGGGGAAGGACGATCTCGACGCGTCGTGGTTCGACGGCGCGCGCATGATCGGCCTCACCGCCGGCTCGTCGACGCCCGACTACGTCATCGATGAAGTGGAGCAGCAGCTCGGCTCGATGTAATGCACATGCCCCGAAGAATCGGAGTGGTCGTGCTGGGTCTTCTGGTCGTGCTGGGTTCGTCCCCCCTCGAGGCGACGGAGCTGAACTGCAGCGGCTCTTCCAACATCGAGGAGTTTCGCTACTCCTGGCAGCTGCGCGGTGGTCTGAGCTGGATCGCCGGTCTCATCTTCCCCACCTCCGGTGTCGGAAATCTGAAGACGGTGTTCCCGAAGAACGGGCAGCACTCCATCAACAGTGAGCTCCTCATCACCGCCCCGAACGGGCGGTCCGGCGGTTACTTCGCCTACGAGTCGGAGATGGAAAGCTCGGGCCGCAGGACTCTCAGCTCGTACAGCGGCTACGCATGGGGCAGCAAGCGTCGCAGCGAGAGGACGCGCTTCGACTACGCCAATCGCCAGGCTCTCGTGCACCGGGAGACGTCGAGCAAATCCTCCGACAAAGTCCGGCCGCTCGACGACGACGAGATGCGCGACGTCCTGACCGCGATCTATTACCTGCGCCGCAACGCCGCCAGCATCAAGGGTCCGATGATCACCAGCGTCTACGAGGGGAAGGAGTACGCCGTGGTCTTCCGGCCCCTGAATGGCCGCAAGCAATCCTTCACGCTGGAGGGCAACCGGGTCGGCTCGATCGGCTTCGAGATCCTCGACGCGCCGGGAGGGAAGAAGTGGCCCGGCAACGTGAAAGTATGGCTCTCGGAAGACAACCGCCGTATCCCGTTCCGGATCGAGATCCGCCAGTCGATGGCCGCGCTGCAGCTCGACCTGCAGTCGATCGAGTCGTGCGCGTTCATGCAGGCCGCTAAGTAGGCCTCAGGCCCGCCAGGCCTACGTGGCTTTGACGGGCGCGATCGGCGTGCCGAGGCCGCAGAAGAGGCCGACCAGGTCGAGCAGCTCGGCGACGTGGAACGGTTTCTCCAGAATGACGGCCGGCTTGAGCTCGGTGTCGTCCTGGTCCAGCTTGTAAGCCGAGATGACGATGACCGGCGATTCCTTGCGCATGTCGCGGAACCAGCGCAGCCACTCCCGGCCGTCCATCCGCGGCATGGCCAGATCGAGGATGACCAAAAGGATGTCGGGGTTGTTCTCGACGATCGGAATGGCCTGCTCACCGTCGGGCGCTGTGAGCACTTCGAATCCATAAGGAGAAAGCAGGTCGCGATACGACGCCAGCAGACGCGTGTCGTCGTCGATGACCAGTAGCTTGCGGAGTTTGAACGGTGTCCTTCGGGCTCGAATGCTCAAGGGTAACGCACTCCCGTGGTCGGCGGTGAACAGAAGATCTCTTCGACGCCGTTGCGAGGAGTGGAATCTGCAAACGCTGTACCGAAAGGCTCACCTCGTCTCCCCCAGAGAAGGAACCCCGCCGGCCGGCGGAAAACTCGACGGCGCAGCGGTTTGCGAGGGGAGAAGGACGAATCGTGATGCGTCGTAGCGCAGAGCCAGGAGTTTTCCCTTCCAGACCGCGACGTCCATCGGCAGCGCAACGCGAAGCCGGATGCCGCCTGTCAGAAGCCCCGTGGCCAGCCACCGCCCGCCGGCGAACGAGGCTTCTTCCACGCTGAAGATGAGGTCGGAATCCTCTCCCGGCGCAGCGACCTCGAAATCCTCCGGCCTGGCCAGTGCGATCCCGTTTCCTTCGAACTGCGGTTGCTCGACTTCCCAGGCACCCATCACCGACTCGGCCTGATTCCCTCGAAGCGCCATCGGAATGGAGTTGACCTCGCCGGTGGCCGCTGCCGCGGCCTCGCTGGCGGGCCGCGTGAACACCTCGGCCGGACGGCCCCGCTGCACGATCGTCCCGTCCGCCAGGACCAGGACGGCGTCCGCGAATCCGAGCTCGAGACGTGAGGCGGGCACGCTGACCACCGTCGCGCCGATGACGCGGAGCACGCGATACATCTGGTCTGCCGCCCAGACCAGCAGCGAGGGATTCAACCCCTCCAGCAGACGGTCCGCGACGACGATGGCAGGGTGGAGCAGTTCCACGCGTGCGAGATGCACCAGGGTCCGTTCCGAAGTGGAGAGTGTTCCGATGCGCCGGCCGGTGAGTGCAGAGAGCCGCCATCGCGCGACGGCCAGGTCGTACTCGCGCTGCCGGTCGATCCGGTCCAGCGTCCTCTGGCGGACCGCGGCGATGAGGGCGTGCTGCACCGACCAGCGATCGGGCGCGCCGAGTGCCGCGGTCAGGTACAGCAGAGGTCGCCGCGACGCTTTGACCGCCGTCACATCCCGCGTGCCGATGAGGATGCTGCCGTGAACCGGCCGGATGGTCCCGGCGATGAGGCTCAGCAGCGTCGACGCGCCGGCCGCGGGAGGGCCGATGACAGCCGTGTGAGTGTTGCGCTCGAAATGGGCGTCCACGCCGCGCAACGAGCGGGCGCTGACCGCGCGGAGGGTGAGGTCGAGCACCGGAGGATCATAGTGGATGGACTGCCGCCAGCCCGGCGGCGCGCCACTACCTCCGCCGCTGCGCGCGCATCCGTTCCAGATGATCCTTGAGCGTCGACCACTGCGGTTCGGTGAGAACGGAGCGCATGTCGACGAGCATCATCAGCTCGCGCTCGAACAGGCGGCCTCGCGCGGCGGACAGCTCGCCCGCCAGGCGCTGGAGGTTGGCGCGGTTCAGTTGCGGCTGATCGAGCTCGCCGCGGATTGCCACCATGATCTTCTCAATGTCGGCCCTGCTGTCGATGAGGCCGCCGGCCGTGTCGCGGAAGATCGCATCCAGGCGGGTCTGCTGATCGTCCGCCAGCGCCAGGCGTTTGACGACTTCCGGCCTGCGCCACCATTTGCCCGGCGGAAGCTCGGCCGCGCTCGCCGCGAAGGCGCACAGCAGCAGGACCACCGCCGTGACGACGTGCAGTTTCCTCATGATGTCCCCTCATTCTCGTTGTCGATCCACGACTCCCACTCCACCACCGCCTCGTACTCCCGGAGTTGCTCCGACTGCCATGGATCCGACGGCAGCGTCTCTTCGACGGCCACGGGCGGCGCGAGGGGGGCGGGCGGCGCGCCCTCCCGCTGACTGATCATGATCCCGCCGAGAACAAGTGCCAGGAGGGCGGCGGCGGCGAGGCCGAGCGGGCCGCGCCTGGACCGCGGCTGCCGCGCGGCCGCCACGCAGTGCATGATCGTCTGGCGCTGCTGGGCCCAGAAGTTTTGCGGCTTCTCGGTGTGGCACACCGCGGCCTCGCGCAGCTTCCGGTCGAGGCGGTCGTACTTCGCCGCGCACTCCGGGCAGCCGGCCAGGTGCATCATCACCGGCATCGACTGGCCGGGCTGCATGTAATGAGTCTCGAGCAGGTCTGCTTCACTGTAGTGCCTGGTCATGTCTCCATCCTGAAAGCTGCTTTCTGATTTTCTGAACGGCACGGAAGAGATGAACACGCACGGTGGCGGCCTGCAGTCCCAGGTGCCCGGCGATGTCCTCGAGCGAGAGGTTCTGGTAGTGACGGAGCCGGAAGATGATCTTCTGCTGCGCCGACAGCAGACCCTCGGCTTTCCGGATGGCCCGCCGGAGCTCCCAGGCCATGAATTGCCGCTCCGGATCGGGCCTTTCGTCGACCGGCTCGATCACCATCTCTTCGTGTCCGTCCTCGTTACGGCTGAAGAGGCTGACGAAGCGCCGGCGGCGCAGATAATCGCGGCAGCGGTTGATGGCGATGCGCGTCAGCCACGTCTCCAGCTCGCACCGCCCTTCGAACGCACCGAGTTTCGTGTACGCCTGAACGAACGTATCCTGCGTGATCGTATCCGCCTCGCTCTCATCCCGCACGATGGCGAAGGCGACGCGGTAGACCTTGCGCTGGAACCGGTCGACAAGAAGGGCGAACGCTTCCCCCTCGCCGCCGAGTGTTCGCTCGATCAGCTCGCGGTCGGTCGGCGGTTCGGTGGCGTCTGGAAGTCGGAACACAGCCACGCTGCTCACCCTTCTTTGACGGACGGCCAGTTCAATCGTTTACAGAGTGTAGCGCCCGCGGCCCGAGGTCCCTCACTCGTCTTCGTCGGAGAGCGCGTTGAAAACGCGGATCAGTTCCGTCCGGAACAGGAGCTTGTCGTCCCACTCCTGGTCCGAGCCGCTGAGGCGGTACTGGACCACGAGCCGCGCGGCCGCCCGGCGGGCGTCGGCGTGCGTAGGAAACGTGAGGACGGCCGCCCGTCCCGGCTGGCCCAGAAAGCGGGCCATCACCTTGCGCCCCTCCACACGGACGAGGCGCCTGAGAAACAGCGGCGAGCGGCGGCTGCTCATGCGGGGATAGAGTGTATATATGAGCGGATGATCCGGTCTGCCCTCTCCCTTCTGCTCCTGGTGACAGCGTTCTCCACCGAAGCCTCTCAGCGCCGCCGGGCCGTGCAGCCGGCGCCCCCCGCCCTTTCCTTCACCTTCGACTTCCGCAACGGATCGCTGGGATGGGAGGCCGGCTTCGCCGACTACAACCCCATGACCGACATGCGCACCACGGCCGGGATCCGGCCGCTGCCCCTGGAAGCGGGAGGCGGGACGGCCTGGTATCTCAGCGGCTGGAACTACTCGGACGATCTGTTCATGTTTCTGCGGGGCCGGGTCGGTACCATCCCCAAACAGAACTACATCGTCGACTTCTCGGTCACGTTCGCGACGAATGCCGGCGCGGACTGCGGTGGCATCGGCGGTGCGCCAGGCCAGTCGGTCTATCTGAAGATGGGCGCGTCGCCGATCCGGCCCGAGCCGGTCCTGGTCGACGATCACCTCCGCCTCAACATCGACAAGGGCAATCAGTCGCAGAGCGGCGTGCTGGCCTCGCAGGCGGGAACGATCAGCGCACTCGTGCCCACGCCGTGCGGCAGCGAGGCGCCGTTCTCCACAGTGGTCCGCACGCACACGCACCCGTATGCCGTCGAGTCATCGGCGACGGGCGACCTCTGGCTGCTGTTCGGCGTCGATTCCGGGTTCGAGGGGTTCAATCAGATCTACGTGCAGAGGATCGAGGCGACGCTGACGCCGGTTCCGGCCAGCGATCCGCGGGCTCGCTGGCAGACCACCTACGCGGCGATGTTCGACCTCATCGCGGAGATCGAGCGCGCCGGTGTGGTTGTCCGCGAATCCGGCCGGCTCCATCACGATCTGATCGGCGGCAGGGAGATCAGCTTCGCCGTCGGTTCGCCGGGCACGCTCGAAGAGATCTACCTCTACGTTTTCGACAGCGCGGACGACGCCGCGCGCGCCGAGAGCGTCATCTCGCCGGACGGCACCCGGATCGCCGGCACCGAGATGAACTGGATCGGGCCGCCACACTTCTTCCGCGGTGATCACTTCATCGCCAACTACGTGGGGGCGAATCCCCTGATCCTCGATGTCCTCTTTCGCCGGCTGGGCCGCCAATTCGCCGGCGCGGATGCATTTTGATGCATGGAGCGCCGCTCAAATGAACCGACACATCTCGCCACTCCTTGTTCTGTTTCTCCTCGCCGGATGTGCCTCGGCCCCGCAGACGCCCGCGGTCGCGGTCATCGGCACCGTGGCCGATCAGGAGCGTTTCGCGGGTCTGTGGCGCGGATCCCTCGACGCCGTCGATGACCGCGAGGACGGACCGCTCGAGTTCCGGCTCAGCGCGGGCACGGGGACTCTGCTGACCCGTCTCGCACCCGGCGCCGGCCGCATTCTCTGGGTGCGGGTGAACGGCGCGACCCTCAGCGGCGCCGTCGAGGCGCGATGGGACGAGCGCTGCCAGTGCGACGTCTACACGACGTTCGAGGCCACGCTCGAGGACAGCGAGCTTCGCGGCACGCTGCGGAGGCGCGAGAAGCTGCTGTGGCATGACGTCGGGACGTGGACGGCGGTGCGCGTCACGGAGTGAGGAGCTCCTGAATGGAGCGGCGGTGTCCTCACCGCCGCCCTCCCGCTTCTGTGGAGGACAGACAATCCTGTCTGTCCTCGGCTGGACAGGCAGGATTGCCTGTCCTCCACTTCAGGTCCCCGGGGCGCGGGTGAGAACACCCGCGCTCCATTCCGTGATGGACAGCCGCGTCTGATCACTTACTCCTCCTCCACCCAGATCTCTTGATAGCGCACGGGCGGCGGCACCAGCGACGTCCGGACGCCGCGCACGTTCGGCCGATGGAGGACGAACAGCCGCTCGTGGAACAGCGGCACCACGGGAGCGTCGCGGACGACCATCGCGTCGAGCTCCCGATACGTCGACGCGCGACCTTCGATGTCATTCGTCCGCCGCGCATGCTCGATCTTCCGGTCGACCTCCGCGGAATGGAAGTAGAGGCCCGGAATCGACGTGGAGAGGCTGTGAAAGAAGATGAAGAAGAAGTTGTCGGGATCCGGGAAGTCCGCGTACCAGTTGCCGAGGAACAGGTTGCCGTGCCCGGGGCGGGCCAGCGGGCTGCGCGCGTCGCTGGCCGGGTGGCGCGTCACGTTGACGCGGATGCCGATCTGGGCGAGGTCTTCGATGATCAGCGGAACGATCCCGGTGTTGTTGAACTCGTCGGTGTCCCAGGTGCGGTACTGGAGGGTGAAGCCATTCTCCAGGCCGGCCTGTTTCAGAAGGGACCTTGACCGGTCGGGGTCGTGCTGCGTGCCGCGCAGGCTGGCGTCATATCCGAGGAGGCCGGGCGGGAGCAGGCCCGAGGCGATGGCGCCGAGGTTGGCGAAGACTTGCTCGTTGATGCGCTGGCGGTCGACGGCATGGCTCACGGCCTGGCGCACTTCGGCGCGGTTGAAGGGAGCGGTCGAGTTGTCGAATCCGAGATACGAGGTGTGGAGCTGAATGCTCGTCAGCAGGTAAGGAGCGAGGCGGGCGTCGTTCTTCAGATCGTTGACGATTCCCAGCGGGATGCCGTGCGCCACGTCGAGCTCGCCGCGTAGAAACGCTTCCGCGACTTCGCGGCCGCTTGTCAGGTCGAGCCGGAATCGCAGCTCGTCGACCAGAGGCCGTCCGACCACGAAGTAGTCGCGGTTCCTCTCGAGCTGCACGTGCCGTCCCTCGACCGCCTCGACCACGCGGAACGGCCCGGCCCCCGGCGCCCGCAGCCGGAAGCGTTCCGGATCGCCCGCCTCTTCGACCGGGACGATGCTGCACTCGTGCATCGACAACAGCGAGATGAAGAACGCCAGAGGCTCATCGAGCTGGATGTCGACGGTGTGCTGGTCGACGACGACCACACCCTTGAGCTCCCGCGACCTGCCGTTGATCACCTCCTCCGCGCCGCGCACGGATCGCAGAATCCAGTTGCTGGAAGTCCGGCTTGCGGGCAGCAGCAGCCGGAGGAAGCTCTCGTAGACGTCCCGGGCCTCGAACAGCCGGCCGTTGTGGAAGCGGACGTTGCGGCGCAGGTGAAAGCGGTAGCGCCGCCCCTGGTCGAGCGTTTCCCAGCTCTCGGCGAGCTCGGGCATCAGCTCGGCGCCCTCGCCGAAAGCGACGAGCTTCGCATGGATCGACTTGGCGAGGAATCCCAGCACCGCGGCCGTGGCGTGGATCGGGTCGACGGTCAGGGTCTGCCACAGCAGCAGGGCCGTGGTGATGCGTCCGCCCTCACGCGGAAGGGGAAGGGAGAATCGCGAAAGCTCCTGGTTGAGCAGCGAGGACTCGTGCGTGAGCGCGTTGGACATCCGGGCCAGGTCGCTCACCCCGAAGCTGCTCTCCTCCGAACCGCGCTGCACCATGTCCATGGACTTGACGATGGCCGCGCTCTCCGCGGCCAGGACCGACGTCGCTTCCAGGACGCTCTGGACGAGGCCGGAGATATTCTGCATGGCCTTGCTGATCGAGACACTGCCGTGGGCCTGTTCGGTCATGGCCCGTTTGAGATGGCGCGTGGTATCGCGGACCATCGTGGCCTGTTCGCCGACCTTCCGCGCAGTCTGCGACTGCTGCTGCGTGGCGCTGGCGGTCTGCTGGACCATCTTCGTCACTTCCTCGATGGCCGCCGTGGTCGCCGCGCTCCCACGGGTCTGCTCCTCGGTGGCCCTGGCAATCTCCTGGATGGAGCTGGTGGAGCGGTCGGTGAGGTCTCGGATCTTGTCGAGGACCAGCGAGGCGCGGGCGGTGAGGCTGACGCCGTCGCTGACGCGATCGGCGCTGATGTTCATCTGCTCGGCGGCGCGCTCCACGGAGCGCTGGACGTTCTCGATGAGGGTGCGGATCTCGTCGGTGGAGACGGAGGTGCGCTCGGAAAGGTCGCGGATCTCATCGGCCACGACGGCGAAGCCTTTCCCGCGCTCCCCGGCCTGCGCGGCGATGATGGCCGCGTTCAGGGCCAGCAGGTTGGTCTGCCCGGCGATCTCGTCGATGACGCGGATGATGTCGCCGATCTCCTGCGAGCGGGCGGCCAGCTCACCCAGGGCGATCTTGGCCTCGTCGACGGCCTGCTGGATCTTGCGCATGCCGTCCACCGTGCCCTCCACCGCGGAGCGGCCTTCGCTGGTGGCGTCGCGGACGTAGCCGGCGAGCTGTGAGGACTCGCGGGCCGAGCGTCCGATCTCGGAGGTGGTGGCGTTCATCTCCACGATCGAGCTGGCCGTCTCGGTGGCGAAGGAGGAGAAGTTCTCGGTGTTCGCGGCCACCTCTGTGATCGACGCGGACATCTCTTCGAAGGCCGTAGCGGTCTGGTCGACGAACTCCGAAAGGGTATCGGCGATTCGTGTGACTTCCTCGATCGACGCCGACATCTCCAGGATCGAGGTGGACGTCTCCTCGGCATTCGAAGAGAGCTCCTGCATGCTCCGGCGCATGGCGTTGATGGAGGTGTCGATCTGGTTGACCGACGCGGCGGCGGAGACCGTGGACTGGAGCTGATCGGTGGCGCTGCGCGCGAGCACGCGAGAGCGGCTGCTCAGTTGTTCGGTGACGCGGGTGACGTCCTGCGAGAGCTGGGCGAAGCGGCGGATGGTCCGCTCCAGGTTCGAGGCCAGGGCACGCAGCGCGGCGGCCATCCTCGCCGAATGCGTCGCGCGCAGAATCTCCCGCCCCGACACGGAGAGGTCGCCGCTGGTGATCCGGTTCAGCAGTTGAATGGTTGACTCGCGCCGGGCGGTGTCGCGGCGGATCCAGAGGTCGAAGACCACGATGCAGAGCGAGGTCGTGATCGCGCTGGCGATCACGATCTGCCACCACAGCCGCGGTGTGATTCCGGGCAGAAAGTAGATGACGGTGGAGAACATCGCGATGAAGATCGTCACCGCGATCCACATCTGCCCCCGCCGCCCGAAGTTGCGCGCCATCGAAGCCCGGATCGGATGCTACCATCACTTCAGGCCTTAGGCCTTAGGCCCTGGGCCTTCGGAATGCGTGATCGGTTCCTGCTAACGCCTGAGGCCTGACGGCTGACGCCTCGTCACAATGAATTACTTCGACGAGAAGCGAGCGCTGATCGATCGCCG
The DNA here is from genome assembly GCA_035544675.1 of Thermoanaerobaculia bacterium. GTDB lineage: Bacteria > Acidobacteriota > Thermoanaerobaculia > Gp7-AA8 > Gp7-AA8 > DATKCA01. The sequence goes on from DATKCA010000127.1 coordinate 31,463, forward strand.
ACTCGAGCAGGTCGCTGACGCGATCCCGGCGCCTGCGCCTCTCGATCGGCCGCTGCGCCAGGCGCTGACGTCCAGCGGCAAACGCGTGCGCGGCATCCTGACTCTGGCCGCGGGCGAAGCGGCCGGAGGACGCGCGGAGAAACTCCTCGATGCCGCGGCGGCGATGGAGATGATTCACACCTCCTCGCTGATCCTCGATGACCTGCCGGCCATGGACGACGCCATGCTCCGGCGCGGCCAGCCGGCCCTGCACCGCACGTTCGGCGAGGATCTGGCCGTGCTGGCGGCGGTGGCGCTCCTGAATCACGCCTACGGGCTCGTGTCGGAGAATCACGCGGCGCTCAGGCCGGGGCGCTGGAGTGCACATCAGCTTGTGCAGCGGGTGGTGGAGGCGGTGGGGTGGGACGGGTCGGTGGCGGGGGAGGCCGTGGACCTGCACAGCGAGAAGTCGGAGCTCGACTTCGACACGCTCGAGTTCATTCACTCCCGGAAGACCGGGGCGCTGTTCGTGGCGGCCGCCGCGGTCGGCGCGATGCTCGCCAATACCGACCCGGCCACTCTCCGCCGCATCGAGGTCTATGCCAAGAACCTCGGGCTGGCGTTTCAGATCACCGATGATGTGCTCGATGTGACCGCCGACAGCCAGCAGCTGGGCAAGGACGTGGGGAAGGACGCGCAGCGGCTGACGTTCGTCAAGCTTGCCGGTGTGGATGGGGCGCGCAAGCTGGCCGGAGAACTCGTCGATACCTCACTCGGCGCGATCGAGTCGATGCGTTCTGCAGCCGAGCCGCTGCGGACGCTGGCGGTGATGGTTCGCGACCGGGTCCAATGAGGAATGCCGGGCCGCTGCGGCGCATTTACACCCCCGCCAGCGCGTGTTATGGTGCGCGCCGTTTTCCAGCCTGCCTCTCACGCCCAGGTAGCTCAGTTGGTAGAGCAGAGGACTGAAAATCCTCGTGTCGGCGGTTCAATTCCGTCCCTGGGCACCATTTCTACATCCGACAACGTCCGCAGCCGTCCGCTACCACGCGGAGAGCTGAGCGTTTATGCGGGTTTGAACGTCCGGGAACGCCCAACTACGTCCGTTGACAACCATCGTTTCGCGGGGGTACGCTGCCGGGGTATTTCGGGCCTTGGGGGTATCGGCATGCTGACGGACACCGTCATCCGCAACGCCGCTCGCAGAGGAAAGCCGTACAAGCTCCACGACGAGCGAGGCCTCTATCTCCTGGTCTCGGCTGCGGGCGGCAAGCTGTGGCGCTTCAAGTACCGATTCGCCGGCAAGGAGAAGGTCCTGGCGCTGGGGCAGTATCCGGACGTCCCGCTGAAGGCCGCCCGTGAGAAGCGCGTCGAGGCGAGGCAGCTCGTCGCCGCCGGCAAGGATCCGGGCGTCGAGAAGAAGGTCACGCGCGAGCGGCTGAAGGCATCCGCGGTCGGGACGTTCGAAGCCGTCGCGCGCGAGTGGCTGAAGAAGTTCGCTTCGCGCTGGACACCGGCCACCGCGGCGACCAAGCTCCGCCGTTTCGAGATTCACGTGTTTCCACGCATCGGCGCTCGGCCGATCCGCGACATCACCGCGCCCGATCTCCTGGCTGTGATCCGACGAGTCGAAGCAACCGGCCGCCACGACACCGCGCATCGTGTTCACCAGCTCTGCGGCGAAGTGTTCCGCTACGCGATCGCCACCGATCGAGCGGACCGCGATCCGAGCGGGGATCTCCGCGGCGCCTTCTCGCCGGCCGTGGTCACGAATCGCGCAGCCGTTACCGAACCGGCGAAGGTCGGGGCGATCCTTCGGATGTATGACCGGTACGACGGCTACATCGTGACGCGCTGCGCGCTGCGCCTGGCGCCGCTCGTGTTCGTGCGACCGGGCGAACTTCGTCAGGCGGAATGGAGCGAGGTCGACTTCGACAAAGGCGAGTGGACGATCCCCGCGTGGAAGATGAAGATGCGCAACTCCCACACGGTCCCGCTGTCGCGTCAGGCGATCGCCATTCTGCGCGAGCTGCAGCCGGTGACGGGCGAAGGCCGCTACGTGTTTCCGTCCGGACGAACCGGCGAACGCCCGATGAGCGACAACGCGGTCCTCGCCGCGATGCGGCGGATGGGGATCCCGAAAGACGAGATGAGCGGTCACGGATGGCGCGCCGTCGCGCGGACGCTGATCGCGGAGAACCTTGAGCAGCTCGGCCTCGTCGGCGCGATCTGGGAGTCGATGGCCAGGGAGATCGTCGAGCATCAGCTCGCGCACCTCGTGAAAGATGCGACCGGCGAGGCGTACAACCGCACGAAGTTTCTTCGCGAACGCCGGCAGATGATGCAGGCCTGGGCGGATTATCTCGATACGTTGAGGGCTGCGAAAGTGTCGGAGAAACGCGCGTGACAAAGCGACGGCCAAAGCGGCGCTCGAAAAAGGATGACCGGTTCGCCGATCCCAAAGCCTGCGCAATCGCAGACGGAAGAACAGAGACGGAGGCAGAGGCGATCGCGCGGCGTGTACGCGCCGTGATGCCTCTTCTCTTCGCTCGAGCAGCTGCGGCGATCCGTCCTGAGCTCATGAAGCTCGCGTATCAGAGCGCGACGAATGAACTGAACGAGATTGAGAACGATGCGCCCGAGTTCTGGAACGGCGAAGAGGTCCCGGCCGGTGATCGGCTGACGGCTGCAGCGCCTCGGCTGATCTTGAAACCCAAGGAGCGCGAAGCGTCGATCAAGGGCGGATCGAAGGCAGTTTGGGCGGTCGCGCTCAAAGAGCAACGATCGGGTGGCC
>DATKCA010000128.1:0-2108 GCA_035544675.1 Thermoanaerobaculia bacterium
GATCGGCCGCCTGAGCCGCATGGACGCCATCCAGGTCCAGGCCATGTCGCAGATGAGCCGCCGGCAGCTCGACGTCCGCCTTCAGCAGATCGATGCCTCGCTCGCGGCGCTCGAGGCCGGCACGTACGGCCTCTGCCGGCACTGCAAGGAGCCGATCGCGCTCACCCGCCTCGAAGCGCTGCCGGAAGCACCGTTCTGCATCGACTGTCAGGAAGGCTTCGAAGCGTGACCGCACGCAGACTCTCGTTCCTCGACCGCTATCTGACCCTCTGGATCTTCCTGGCCATGGGGCTGGGCGTGCTGCTCGGATACTCCGTACCGCAGTTCAACACGGCCATCAACGCCTGGAACATCGGCGCCATCAGCGTGCCGCTGGCCATCGGACTCATCCTCATGATGTACCCGCCGCTGGCGAAGGTGCGGTACGAGGAGCTCCACCTCGTATTCAGGAACAAGAAAGTGCTGGCGCTCTCCCTTCTGCAGAACTGGGTGGTGGGTCCGCTGCTGATGTTCGCACTGGCCATCATCTTCCTGCGCGACTACCCGGAGTACATGATCGGGCTCATCCTGATCGGCCTGGCGCGCTGCATCGCGATGGTGATCGTCTGGAACGACCTGGCCAGAGGCAGCACGGAGTACTGCGCGGGGCTCGTCGCCTTCAACTCGATCTTTCAGGTGCTCTTCTTCAGCGTCTACGCCTGGTTCTTCATCACCGTGCTGCCGTCCGCGCTCGGGCTGGAGGGAGCGGTCGTGAACATAACCATCGGGCAGATCGCCGAGAGCGTCTTCATCTATCTCGGCATCCCCTTTCTGGCCGGCTTTCTGACCCGCTACCTCCTCGGCAGAAAGATGGGCCTGGAGTGGTACCACCGCGTCTTCGTGCCGCGGATCAGCCCCCTGACCCTCATCGCCCTGCTATTCACCATCGTGGTCATGTTCAGCCTCAAGGGCGACACGATCGTGAAGCTTCCGCTCGACGCGCTGCGGATCGCCGTGCCGCTCCTCATCTACTTCGTGGTGATGTTCCTCTTCAGTTTCTGGATGAGCCGGAAGGCGGGAGCGTCGTACCCGCAGACGGCGACGCTCTCCTTCACCGCCGCCTCGAACAACTTCGAGCTGGCCATCGCCGTCGCGGTGGCGACGTTCGGGATCGCACACGGCGCGGCCTTCGCCGCCGTCATCGGCCCGCTGGTGGAAGTGCCGGTGCTGATCGGGCTGGTCAGCGTCTCCCTCTGGCTGAAACGGCGGTGGTTCCCCGACTCGGCGGCGCAGATCGTGGAGATCCGCTGCTGCGCGCTCGGCGCCGCGACCGCGGGCCTGCAGCACGAAGGTCACTGATCGTGAAGAAGTTCGACGTTGCCGGCGCCGGCACCGAGCAGACTCGCGTACACCCCCTGGCACGGAGCGCATCCACTGGAGCTTCGACGACCCGAGCGCGGTGACCGGATCGGAGGAGGGGCTGCGGACCTTCGCGGCGGGGTGAAATCCAGTCCTCGACATCGACACCATTTTTACGGTAAATTTGGTGTCGATGTTTCCACGTCTTCTCGAGACCCCGCGAACGGCTTTCTTCCTCTTCGGCTCCCGCGGCACGGGAAAGAGCACATGGATTCGCTCGCGTCTCGATGATGCCGTCGTGGTGAACCTCCTCGAAACCGACACCATGCTGCGCTACGAACGCGATCCCTCCCTGTTCCGCGCGGAGGCTCTGGCGCACCCTCGAAGCCGCTGGATCGTCGTCGACGAGGTGCAGCGGGCTCCCGGCTTGCTCGACGAAGTTCACCTCCTCATGGAAGAGCATGGGTACAGGAATTTCGCCTTGACCGGATCGTCCGCGCGCAAGCTGAAGCGTGGCGCGGCAAATCTGCTCGCGGGCCGCGCCGTCGTCAGGAAGCTCTTCCCACTCACGACCGCCGAGATGGCATTCTCGGTTCCCCTGGCTCAACTCCTTCGCTACGGGGCGATGCCGCTCAGCGTGAACGCGCCGGACGATCACGCACGCGAGGAGTACCTGCGCGCCTACGTCACCACGTACCTCGCCGAGGAGATCAAGGCCGAAGGACTCGTTCGCAACCTGGGCGGGTTCAGCAGGTTTCTCGAGGTGGCAG
>DATKCA010000129.1:0-5357 GCA_035544675.1 Thermoanaerobaculia bacterium
CCCAAGGATCGCGGGCCGAAGTGGTCGCCCGACGGCAAGCGGATCGTCTACTACTCGGATCGCAACGGGCGGTACGAGATCTGGTCGATCGATGCGCAGGGAAGCAACCTTCAGCAGATCACGAAGACGACGGGAGATACAGTCAATTATCCGTTGTGGTCACCGAACGGAGGGCGGCTTCTCGCCAGCAACCCAAAGAATACGTACGTGTTCAACGTCGGAAGCGCTCTGCCCACCGGGGTGGCCGAGACGCTGCCCTCGATCGAAGCGGGACTCTCATTCGCGGCCTGGTCGTGGTCGCCCGACGGAAACTGGCTTGCGGGCTTCGCGTGGCGTGATGAGGAGCCAACCCGGGGGACGTGGATCTATTCGCTTGAAGAGAAGAAGTACTCGAAACTATCAGACGTTGGAGCACCCTTCGAAGGAGGATCGGCTTGGATGCCCGACAGTCGCACGCTCCTCATCTCGGAGCGCGGGCGGCTCGTCGCCGTCGATCGGGTCACAGGCCAGCTGAAGGAAGTGTTTCGTCCCGCCGGTTACGGTGCGCGCAATGCATCGGTGACCGCCGACGGGAAAGCGATTTTCTTCAATGCCAGGCGCGTCGAAGCCGACATCTGGATGGCAACGATCGATTAGGTGATACAGCCTCGCTTCGCGCCTTGAAACAGTCCTTACTCGAAACGATTCTATTTCCCCTTCACCCGCCCCTCCAGCTCGTCGAACCAGCCGGTGATGCCGTGGAGGGTGGGGGCCGTGCGCCAGTTCTCGTCGTGGCGCACCATGAGGAGACGCCCGTCGGGGCCGACGTCGAAGCCGGCGCGGTACGGGCCTTCGAACAGCAGCGCCGGGCGGCCGACGCTCACCATTCGTGAGGGATCGAACGAGGTGGCGAAGATCTTCTGTTCCTGCCGGTAGTAGATCTCCCGTCCGTCGCGTGACCAGACCGGACTCGCGCCCCCATCGATCGAGACCTTCACCTTCGGGCCCGGACCAGGAAACGGTGTGACGTAGATCTCGGCGCGGCCCGATTCGTCGGAGACGACGGCCATCCAGCGCCCATCGCGTGAGAGCACGGCGCGCTTGTCGAATCGCGAAACGAGCACCGGCTTTCCTTCGCCGTCCTCATCGACCGACCGCATCCAGATGTCGGCGCGGGTCGAGTTCGGATCCCGTCGCCGGTAGATCAGAGTCTTCCCGTCCGGCGACCAGGAGGTCACTTGCGTCAGGAAATCACCTTTCGTGAGCTGCCGTTCGTCGCCGCTCCCGTCGGCCGGCCGGACGAAGATCTGATGGGCTCCGGTGCGCGAGGAAGTCCATGCCACCTGCGATCCGTCGGGGCTCCAGACCGGCTCGACGTCATCCGCGCCGAAGGAGAGCCGGTTCACCGAGTCGCGCTCGATGTCGAGCACCCAGGTGTCGAACTGCGCGGTCTCGATCGTGACGGCGATCAGCCGTCCGTCGGGGGAGAGCTTCGGGTCGGCGTAATTGCGCCGGGTGGCCACGACCGGCGTCGCCTCCCCATCGCGTGTGACCCACACGAGATCGCGCACCTCGGTCAATGCGCCTCCCCGCGCGAAGAGGATCGTCCCTCGATCGGAGAACGAGACCTGGGCCTCGCCACCGGTCGTGCCGGTGGCGACGTCGTCGAGCACGATGACCGGCGCGCCCGTCGCTTCGAGACGCTTCGGATCGAACGGAACGGCCAGAAGCGCACCGCCCCGTCCGTAGACGAGATGACCCGTCGGAAGGAAACGAGCATGCGAGCCGCCGCGCAGAATGATCTTTTGCTCACCGCTCTCCAGCGACCGCACCGCGATGTCGCCGTCGTCGAAGCTGCCGCCTCGCCAGATCGAGTAGAGAAGATGCTTCCCATCCGGAAGGAGCTGCGGGAAGAGAAGAGCCCCCTCCTGCTTCGCCGGATCCTGGCGGAAGAGGAACATCTTCTCTCCCCCCTCCGCGGGAACCGACCAGATGCCGTTGGAGAACGCGTCGTTGAAGTAGATCGTCGATCCAGCCCAGTGCGCACCGCCGCCGCCGCCGCTCAATTCACAGAGCTCGACCGGCCGTCCGCCATCGACCGAGACCTTCTTCAGTTTCCCTCCGCTCATGAATGCAATCCAGCGGGAGTCGGGAGAGAAAACGACGTTCTCCGCCGTCCCGCTCCCCTCCACGCGAACGGCGTCGAAGCTCGAGGCTCGGCGAATGAAGAGGGCCGAATCGCCTCCTCCGCCCGTCCGGCCGCTGAAGACGATGGCCGACTCGTCGGGAGCGATCGCATGCGTCGTCCCGAAACCGAGCTGGATCGGCCCGGTGGGAGCAGCGATCTGGAAATGCGAGATCGGAGAGCGCGCCGCATCGCCACCGCGCCATAGCCACAGTGCCATGCCGGCCGCGAATCCCGCGATGAGCGCCACCGCCGGCCAGAGATAGCGGCCGAGCGTCAACCGCCGCCGCACCGCGGCCGGCAGGACCTGCGAGCCGGTCTCGGAGATCCACTGCAGCTCGCTGGCGATGTCGGCCGCGCTCTGCCAGCGATCGTCCGGCTCCTTGGCCAGACAGCGGCGGATCACATGCTCGAGTGCCGGAGGCGTCATCGGCTGCATGGAGCTGATCGGCGCAGGAGTGCCGGAGACGATGGCCGCGATGATGCTCGTCCGCGTTTTCCCGTCGAACGCCCGCACTCCAGTCGTCATCTCGTAGAGCAATGTGCCGAGGGCGAAGATGTCGGTGCGGGCATCGGCGTTGGCGCCTTCGAGCTGTTCGGGTGCCATGTACTGGAAGGTCCCCACCATCGTCCCCTCGGCGGTGAGCGCCTTCTGCTCGGTCTGCATGTCGGGCGCGCCGCTCGCCAGATTGCTGCGGAAGCCGCTCTCCTTCGCCAGTCCGAAGTCGAGCAGCTTCGCGCCGCTGCGGGTGAGCATCACATTGCCCGGCTTCAGATCGCGATGAACGATTCCCTGGCGGTGCGCGGCGTCGAGCGCGCCGGCGATCTGCACGCCGTAGCGCAGCACCTGTTCGAGCGGCAGCGGTCCCCGGAGAAGGCGCTGGGCGAGCGACTCTCCCTCGATGTACTCCATGACGAGGTAATCGACGCCGTTGTCGCTGCCGACGTCGTGGAGCGTGCAGATGTTCGGATGGTTGAGCGCGGAGATGGCCTTCGCCTCGCGCTCGAAGCGGAGCTTCAGCGCCGCGTTGCGGGAGAAATCGCCCGGAAGGACTTTGATGGCGACGCTGCGATCGAGCCGCGTGTCGCGTCCCTGGTAGACTTCCCCCATCCCGCCCGCCCCGATCGTCGACACCACTTCGTAGGGACCAAGGCGCTGGCCGGCTGTCAGTGTCATGAGTGGAAGCAGGATAGCAAGGTTGATCGTTTGGGGTCAGAACGCGAACTGTCAAGCGCTCGCCGGATCGTTTCCGAGCGCGGTCAGGCCCCGCTGAAGGTCTTCCGCATCGACATCGTGGCGCCGCCTGCTGCTCACCGCGCCCGTACGCGGTGAAAGTGACGGCCACCCGATCCTGAAGGACAACGATCTCGAGTACGAGCTCGAAGGATCGACGATGCGCATCTCGAAGAGGTGAGTGCCTCGAGAGCGATCGCTCAACCCAGAGATCGAGCGAAGCGCCGGTTGCCGGCGCTCCGCGTGGAAGTTGCTACTGCGCTGGAATGAACGTGGGGTCATGGGTCACGGTGTCGATGGTCGCCGCGTAGGCAGTGATGCGACCTTCGCCGCTCACCACACGCACGGTCAGGCGCGATCGGGGTTGCCGGAGACATCGTCGTTCCGCTCGACCACAACCAGCTCTTCAGTGGTACGACGACGATCAGCGCCCAGACAGCCAGCGCCATCAACGCCAATCCGTCCGGTCACTACGTGAACGTGCACAACGCCGAGTTCCCGAACGGTGCCATCCGCGGCCAGCTCGTTCGCGGCGAAGGAGAGGGCTCACGCACTCTCTTCCTTCCCGTCATCGGCAAGGTGAGGGGGCAGGTGGGCACCAACTTCGTGACCGATCTCAGCATCATCAACAACAGTGGAGCGACGGCATCGGTGACGCTCGAGTTCTTCCCGCAGAACGGCGCCGGCAACAGCGGGCCCTCGACGACCAGAACCCTGACGGTCGCGCCGAGTGAACAGAAAGTGCTCGCCGATGTGATGCAGACTCCGCTGGCGCTGGCAGGCGGACTCGGTGGCCTGAAGGTCACGGCCGATCAGAACCTGCTCGTCACGGCCCGTGTCATCAACGACCTCCGCTCCGAGGGGCTGGGACGGCGGGCTTCGCGATCGACGCCGAAGAACAGGCAACGACGGGCAGCACGCTGTTGTTCCTGGCCAATGATGCCGATTACCGCACGAACATCGGCTATTTCAACCCCAACGCCACGCCGGTGACGGCCACGTTCGTGGCCCGCGCCACCGACGGTGCCGTCCGGGGTGTTTCGAGCTGGAGCTCAAAGGATCCCGCGCCGCGTCGCAACCCGCTGTCTGCCTCTGCGGTCAGTCCCGGCCGCCGCCGCGGAAGAGATGTGGATTCCGCTCGACGAACTTCAGGATCCACATGTCGATGAAGGATCGCTCCGGGCGCTTGAGATACCACAAGCCGAAGAGGGAGATCACGGCTGCACCGAGGGTGTCGACGATCAGGTCCCACATCGTATCGGTCAAACCGGAGGGATCACCGAACATCGGCTTCTGCATGTTCAGGCCGAAGAGCTGATCCATCGCGAACTCGTAGACCTCCCAGAGCGCACCGACGGCAACGGCGAACAGGAAGGCGAACAAAGCCACGAATCGCGGCTGCATGTGCAGGTCGACCTGGTCGTTCTCGTTCAGCACGTAGACCAGCAGAAATCCGACGATGCCGAGCAGCAGACCGGAGGTGGCATGGAGAGCGATGTCCCACCACCAGAACCGCTCGTAGTAGTTCATCACCTCGCCCAGGAAGAGCGCTGCGTAGACGAAGACGAGCGCCAGCACTTCGAACTCCGGTGGGATGTAGACGCGTAGTTTGCGGCCGAGCAGGGGCGGAACGAACATCACGGCGAAGATGCCGGCGATGGTCAGAGCATTGAGCCACTGGCGCTCGAAGAGGGCAAGGACGAAACCGATTGCCAGCGTGACGTGCAGAACGCGGATCGTCCAGAGGTGAATGCGTGCGGCGAGGTCGGAACGGATCTCTCCGGACTCCGGCGTTTCCCTCTCGTCGTTCACTCGCACACCATCATACAATCACAGATTCCGCCCTCCCCCTCATCTCCCCCGGAGCGACGCCGCTTCGGCGACCCGCCCGACCGCCAGCGCAAACGCCCCGAGCCGCAGCGAGCAATCGAGCTCGCGCGCGCGGTCGCGCACGTCCCG
>DATKCA010000130.1:0-3777 GCA_035544675.1 Thermoanaerobaculia bacterium
TTCACCAGCGAGGTGCGCTCCCCCGTGGCAACGGTCCGGCCGTCGGGTGCCACGGCAATGGCAGCGACGTTCGCGGACCGCATGTCGGGGAGTTGCGGCCGCTCTGACGATGACGCGGCGAGGAGTCCGACGTCGAGAGCGGATGCCAGAAACGCCAACGCCATCGTCGTTTTTCGCACGTGTAACCATCCTTTCTGCGGAGGACAGGATGGGATGCGAGACGGGTACCATTCGCGCGTTCCCCCGAAGTCTCGGCCCATCCTTCTCTCAGAGATGACGGATTTCGACTCCGCAGTGTTAACTGGCGCGATCCTTCTTCTCCTCATGTCCGAGGAGCAAATCGTCCGCGGCGGCACAGCAGTCGGGATGAGACTGGCGACGGGGGTGTGCGCGCGCAGGTGTGAAGCGGAGCACCACGCTGAAAACGCCGCTCCGTCTTTCGCATGACGTGAGCGGTGTGAGTGATTTGAGGAGTGGTAGGCGCTATCGGACTCGAACCGATGACCCCCACCGTGTGAAGGTGATGCTCTACCGACTGAGCTAAGCGCCTGCTTCGACGCTTGCTCCGCCCGCATCTGCTTCGTTGCGCTCGCTCGGGCTCCTCAGCGTACCGGTCTGTACGCCTCGTCACCCTCGCTTCGCGCGCCTCGCATCTGCAGGCGTATCAAGCGTCTCAAATCCTGCCGGTTGTCAAACGAACGGCTCCCGGCGGCTATTTCCGGCGGGACGTGAAGGATATGCGCAGCGTCCCGGAGCGTCAACCTGTGCTCCAATACGCGGCCGATGAAGCGCTTCGCGATCGTGGCGGGAGTGGCAGCCGTCTTCGCCGGCATCGCCCTCGTGCTCGAGCGCAAGCTCATCGCCGCCCCGCCCTACCGCGGGCCGCAGTCCGATCACTTCGACGGCGAGCGCTTCCACAACCACCAATCAGGCTGGCAGACCGAAGGGTCGTTCCTGAAATGGCAGATGACCAGGCAGCCGGGCTTCTGGCCGAAGTGGATCGACGCCGTGCCCGGCCCCCCGCCGACGCCGAACGTCGGCGGCGACGCGCTTCGCGTCACCGTCGTCAACCACGCCACCACCCTCATTCAGATGGACGGCGTGAACATCCTCACCGACCCGATCTGGTCGGAACGATGTTCTCCCGTCTCCTTCGCCGGACCGAAGCGCCACCGCCCGCCCGGCATCCGTTTCGAAGACCTTCCGAAGATCGACATCGTCCTGGTCAGCCACAATCACTATGACCACCTGGACGTGCCGACGCTTCGCGCCCTCGAGCTCCGTGACGCCCCCATCATCCTCAGTCACCTCGGCAACTCCGCATTGATGGCGCGGAGCGACCTCACGGGGCGCGACCTCGACTGGTGGAACGGGCTCGACGTGAAGGGCGTGAAGATCACGTCGGTGCCCGCGCAGCACTTCTCCGCCCGAGGTCTGTCGGACCGCGACGCCACGTTGTGGGGCGGCTTCGTCATCAGCGGGAGCTCGGGCAACGTCTACTTCGCCGGCGACACCGGTTGGGGGAAACATTTCGCGGAGATCGCGCAGCGCTTCGCGCCGATCCGGCTCGCGCTGCTGCCCATCGGCGCGTACCTGCCGCGCTGGTTCATGAAGTCGGCGCACATCACGCCGGCCGAAGCGGTCGACGCGCACATCGCGCTGAACGCGAAGACCAGCGTCCCGATGCACTACGGCACCTGGGCTCTCGGCGATGACGGTGAGGCGCAACCGCTGGAAGATCTGCGCGCCGCCATCGCCGCGCGCGCCGTCAGCGGATTCGAGATCCTGGAATTCGGACGCGCGCTCAATGTGCGCTAGCCGGTTACCGGTTTCCGGTTTCCGGTTTCCGCGCTGATCTGACGGTCATGCACGCGCCCGAGGACGAGCTGCGCAACGATGACCTCCAGGAGCCATGTAAAGTAGTCATGCGGCCTGATGGCCGACCACACCATGACGGCGAGGAAAACGAGCAGAAGCAGACGCTGCAGCACTGTGTAGAGCATAACCGCACATGGTCACGACACTCATCGTCCTCGGCCTGATCATCGCCGTCCTGGTCCTGCGCGACGTCCGGCGCACCCGCGCTCTCTCCCGGGCCATGGCCGAGGCGCGGGATGCGGGGGTGAAGGCGGCGGAGATGCGGTCGGAGTTCCTCGCCAACATGAGTCACGAGATCCGCACTCCTATGAACGCGATCGTCGGCATGAGCGGACTGCTGCTCGACACGCCACTCGACGCGAACCAGCGCGAGCTGGCCGAGACCGTTCAAAGCAGCGCCGACTCGCTGCTGACGATCGTCAACGACATCCTCGACTTCTCGAAGATCGAGGCGGGCAAGCTGCTCATCGAGAGGACCGACTTCGAGCTGCGCGCCTCCGTCGAGGCCCTCATCGACCCCTTCATCGAGGCGGCCCAGGGCAAAGGTCTTGAGATCGGCGTCCTGTTCGATCACACGCTTCCTGCATTCGTGAACGGAGACTCCGCCAGGGTGCGGCAGGTGCTCATGAACTTCATCGGCAACGCGGTGAAGTTCACCGATTCGGGCAGCGTCATCCTCACGGTTCACAGGGAGAGCGAGGAGGGCGAGACGGTGAGGATCCGTTTCGCCGTCACCGACACCGGCGTCGGCCTGTCCGGCTCGGTGAAGGACCAGTTGTTCCAGCCGTTCACACAGGCCGACGCCAGCAGCACGCGCCGCTACGGCGGCACGGGACTGGGCCTGGCCATCTCGAAGCAGCTCGTCGCTCTGATGGGCGGTGAGGTGGGAGTGGACTCAGCGGCGGGGAAAGGATCGACGTTCTGGTTTGTCCTTCCGATGAAGGTGGTGGAGAGCCCGCAGCTGCCGCCGCGCATGTCGCTGGAAGGTCTGCGCGTGCTCGTCGCCGACAGCGGGGAGATGCACCGGCGCGTCGTGCGGCACAACCTCGATGCGTGGCAGATGGAGTCCGACGAAGCGGAGAATGCAGCGGAGGCGCTCGACAAACTCCGGGCCGCCGCTGCCGGCCGGCCGTTCGACGTGGCGCTGGTCGAGGCCGACATGCCGGAAACGAACGGAGTCGTCCTGGCGCGACAGATCACCGCCGACAGCGCGCTCTCCCAGGTCAAGGTCATCGCTCTGACGGGGATTGCCAGCCGGCTCGACGCACCGCTGATGCGAAGCGCCGGCATCAGCGCGTGTGTGAGCCGGCCGGTGAAAGGCTCCGCGCTGTTCGACGCCATCGTCACGGCAGTGTCGGGCGTTCAACTGCTGCCGCCGGCGCCGGCGACGTCGTCGATGACCACCCGCGCCGCGCGCGATCACATCCGCGTGCTCGTGGTCGAGGACAACCCCGTCAACCAGAGGGTCGCCGTCCGCCAGCTTCATCGCCTCGGCGTCACCGTCGACACGGTGGTCAACGGAGTGGAGGCGCTGGAGGCGGTCGGCCGCATCCGCTACGACCTCGTGCTGATGGATATCCAGATGCCGGAGATGGACGGCTACGAGGCGTCGCGCCAGATCCGCCAGCGGGAGGGGAGGACGCGGCATACACCGATCGTCGCCCTCACGGCCAACGCGCTGCAGGGCGATCGCGAGAAATGCCTCGCCGCGGGGATGGACGACTATCTTTCGAAGCCGGTGAGGGAGGAGGACCTGGCCCGCACGATCGAGCGCTGGCTTCCCGATCGCGTCTCGGATGAGGCCCTCGCCCCCGATGTCGTGGCCACGCTCAGGCAGCTCGGCGGCGACGAGTTCCTGCGCGAAGTGGCGGTGCTGTTCCTCATCGATGTCCCGCCGCG
>DATKCA010000131.1:0-3737 GCA_035544675.1 Thermoanaerobaculia bacterium
GGTGTTCGCCGGACACTTCGCGAACATCGGACGGCTTGCCGATGAGGGCAAGCTCGCCGTCGCAGGCCCCTTCGGAAAGAACGACAAGTCGTATCGCGGTCTCTACATCTTCAATGTGCCGACGATCGAAGAGGCCGAAAAGCTGGTGATGCTCGACCCGGCGGTTCAGGAGGGAGTGTTCGTTCCTGATCTGACGCTGCGGTACGGGCCCGCTGCCATGATGATCGTCAACGACACACATAGGAGAATCGAGAAGCCAAAGGAGTAGGCGCGCTCGGGGTTCCGGATGCCGGTGTACGGTTCGAGTCGCTGCCTCGGTCGGAAAACGTAAGTTCGAACTGCTCTGCTCGCTTCGGCGGCATGAGGCACACTCGCGTGGCGCGTATGGATGCGGTGCGGGTCATCGCTCGTCAGCTTGGCGCGCCGGACGCATGCGGTCAGCGGTGTGATCGACACGACGATGACGAAGGGTCTCGATCGGCAGTCTGCCGATCGTGCACGCGCAGAACGGATTCTCGTCGTCGCTCCAACGGGTGACGACGCTTCGCTCGTGACGCGGATGCTGCGCGAGGGAGGACTGGAAGTTGCCGCGTTGGATGATCTCGCAGCACTGGCTGCCGAGATCAGGAGTGGGGCGGGGGTGGCGTTGATCACGTCGGAAGCTCTCGCGGATGAGGGGGTCGCCCAGGTGCGGCAGGCGCTCGACCATCAGGAGCCGTGGTCGGAGCTGCCCGTCCTGCTGCTGGGGCACAGCGTAGACTCCGAAAGCGCGCCGGCAGTGGAGCTGCTCGGACGAAGCGCTCACCTCGTGCTACTCGAGCGGCCGCTCGGGCTCGCGACGTTTATGACAGCGATCGATGCCGCTTTACGCAGCAGACGTCGCCAGTATGAAGTCAAGCGGCTGCTGGAGACCCTCGCCGAGGCAGCCCGGGAAATTGAGCGGGCGCATGAGGAGGCGAACCGCGCGAAGGACGAATTCCTCGCGACGCTCGGACATGAGCTGCGATCGCCGATGACCGCGATCCGCGGTTGGATCCGGATGTTGAAGATGGGCGAGCTCGACGCCGCCGAGGCGGCGGACGCTCTTTCGATGATCGAATCGAGCACGAAGGTGCTGGCGCACATCATCGAAGACGTGATGGACGTGTCGCGCATCATCGCCGGCAAGGTGATGATCGACCCTGCGCTGATCGAGCTCGGGCCCGTCGTCGCCAATGTCGTCGCGACATTTCGCCCGTCAGCCGCGCTGCAGGGCGTGCAGCTCAGCTCCGACATCTGCAACGAGCCGCTGACGGTCTGGGCCGACGATAGCCGCCTTCAACAAATCGGCTGGAACGTTGTCTCGAATGCCATTAAATTCACGCCCCGCGGCGGCTCGGTGCACGTGTCGTTGGAGCGCCTCGACCGCTCGGCAGTCATCCGCGTACGCGATACGGGTCGCGGCATCCCGGGCGAGCTGTTACCTCACGTCTTCGAACGATACCGACAGGCAGAAGCCGGCGGGATAACCCAGGAATACCGCGGGCTCGGGCTCGGACTGGCGATTGTGAAGCATCTGGTCGAAAGCCACGATGGCAGGATCGAGGCGTTCAGCGACGGGATTGGCAAAGGAGCGGAGTTCGTGATCACGCTTCCGCTCCGAGGCGCTGATCCGCGTTGAGCGTCGAATCATCGAGGCGTTTCCACGGTCGGTTTCTCCTCCGGTGCGGGAGCTTCGTTGGCCTGCATTCCCGCGAGGATGCCTCGAAACCCCTCCAGCACAGGACCGACGCGGACGCCGCTGGACGTCAGGTGGTACTCGCGGACCGTCTGCTCGTGAGCGCTCGTCCGCTTCTTCAACATCGAAATCGCGCGGCCGAACGCGCCACGCGTTTCGTAGTACCGGAGCAGAATGACCGAGTCGGCTAGATAGCTCACGTCGACGGGTGATGACACCTGACCGACCGCCCCATGCTGGGAGACGATGACGATTGTCGTGACGGCGGCGTCCGTGAGGTAGCTCAGGAGCTCGTGCAGGTGCAACGTGAGAAAGTGCTGTTGCGGCATGGCGTTGAAATAGCCGTTCAAGCTGTCGATCACGACCATGGAGGAGCCTTTCGTCTCGACGGCCGTGCGGACGGCGTAGGCAAACTCTCCGGGGGACATCTCGGCAGGATCGATCTGCTGAGTCATCAGATTGCCCGATTTCGACAGGGCATCGACATCGAATCCGAGGGACGCGCAGCGTTTCACGAAGACGGTGCGATGTTCCTCGAAGATGAAGAAAGCGACGCGCTCGCCACTCGAAGCCGCGGTCGCGGCGAACTGCATTGCCAGAGAAGACTTGCCTACGCCGGCCGGTCCCATGATCAGCGTCGCTGATCCACGTTCGAGTCCGCCACCGACGAGTGCGTCGATGCTGTCGACGCCGCTCTGCATGACACGGGCATCTCGGCTGACCATGTGCTGACCTGCGCTCAGGCGCGGGAAGACGGCGAGTCCGCCCTTCGCGATGCTGAAATCATGACCGCCGCTCCGGAACCCGACCCCGCGCAGCTTCACCACTTCGATAGTCCTTCTCGTCTCGCCGTACAGCGGAGCGGTAACGCTGAGCACGATCACGCCCTCGGCCAGGCCCTGGATCTCGGATTCGCGAGCGCCCGCCGAGCGGTCATCGAGCACGAGCGCCGTGATGCTTCGCTCGCGGAAGAACTCTTTCATGACCAGCAACTGCTTCCGATACCGGACCAGACTGTCCGACAGCAGCCGGATTTCGCCAAGCGAGTCGATGACCACTCGCTCCGGCTGGTGAACCTCGATCGCGTCGAGAATCGCCCTGACCGTCTTTGCGAGCTCCACGTCGGCCGGCCGGAAGATCGTGGTATCCGAGGCGCCGTCCACTTTGAATTGCTCGTGAATGTGGATGCCGGAGAGGTCCCAGCCGTGCGACCTGGCCACGCGTTGGAGGTCCCGTGACGAAGCGGAAAGCGTGACGTACAGCGCCTTCTCACCACGGCGAACACCTTCCATGAGGAACTGGAAGGAAAGCGTGGTCTTCCCGGCTCCCGGGTCACCCTGGATGAAATACATCTGGTGCTTCGGCAGTCCGCCGCGCACGACTTCATCGAGCCCGGCGATTCCGGTCGTGGCGATCTCATCCGAAGGTTCGGTCGTCCCGGTCGTCATCGGTGCGGATCAGTCCCTTTGCAAGGATTCAGCCGTGCTCGGCCCTGCACGAACATTTTTCGCGGAAGAGGCGTACTCATGAAGCTCCTGCGCAAGAAATCACGCGCAATGAGCGCGACTGCCCGGAGTGTCTCGCGCCAGTGCCACGCGAAGCACGCCGCTGCCGTTTCTGCTCGCAGCAGATCACGGCCATGGCGTGAAGGCGGGAGGCCCGCGGCTGCACTATTTTCGTCTGGGGCGACGATGATTCGCAGCGATGATGGACGAAGTTCGAGCTGCGATGCTCGCGCGAACTGATCCTGAAACCAGTGCAGCCCGAGAACGCCCGGGCCGTGCGCGTTGGCTGGGAGGCAGGGACGGAGTTCGAACTGTGCTTGGCGTCGCCGCGATGGACGCTCGGGAGATCAGCGGCACCAGGTTTCGACGCTGCCCCCGACGATTCGGCGGGATGGAATGTCTCACATTCGGGCCGTCGGTCTCTCCCGGCTCGAGGCCGCGGCGCTCGCGAAGGCCGTCGGAGAGTCGAAGCCCTGAACGTTCGTGGCTGGAGGATTGGACTAAGTTCGACTTCG
>DATKCA010000132.1:0-14342 GCA_035544675.1 Thermoanaerobaculia bacterium
CGCCCGAGGCCGAAGCGGCCGAAGTCTTCGCCGACCATGGCGGGATCGATCTCCATGACGTTGGCGTCGCCGAGCTCGCGCTTCACGGCGGCGACCAGCCGCATCGTCAGCGCCGGATCGTTCCAGGTCGCCTCCGCCGCCTCCGCCTCGTACCACTTGATGATCGGGGTGCGATCCTCAGGGACGCCTGCGGCGAGCGCGATTCCCCTGGCCACGCGCTCGATCGCCGCGAGCACCGCGCGCCGCACTTCCGGCTTGTACGTCCGTACGGTCAGCTCGAGCTTCACCTCGTCGGGAATGATGTTGCGCCGCGTGCCGCCGTGAATCGAGCCGACGGTGAGCACCACCGGATCGAGCGGCGAGCTCTGGCGGCTGACGATGGTCTGCAGCGCCATCACGATCTGCGCGGCCAGGACCACCGGGTCCTTCGCGGCGTGCGGAGCGGCGCCATGTCCGCCGACCCCGCGCACGGTGATGTCCACCGAATCGCTGTTCGCCATGACGTAGCCGGCGCGGTAGCCGACGGTTCCCGCGGGGGCCGTCGCCCAGTCGTGAACGGCGATGGCGTAGTTCGGGCGGCCGAACCGCTCGTACAACCCGTCCCGCAACATCGCACTGGCCCCTTTCACGCCCTCCTCGGCCGGCTGGCCGATCAGCATCACCGTGCCGCGCCACTGCGACTTCGTGTCGGCCAGCATCTTCGCCGTGCCGATGAGCGTGGTCATGTGGACGTCGTGACCGCACGCGTGCATCACGCCGGCATTCCTGCTGGCGTACGCGACCCCGGTCTGTTCGGTCACGGGGAGCGCGTCCATGTCGCTGCGGATCAGCACCGTGGGACCCTGGCCGTTGCGCAGAATGCCGACCACGCCGTAGCACGTGAGCTCCGGCTCGGGATACTTCCCGACCCGCTCCGTCACTTCGTAGCCGAGCTCGCGCAGCCGCGCGGCGACGAATGCGGACGTGTTCTTCTCCTGGGTCGACAGTTCCGGCGCAGCGTGCAGCGTCTTGTACGTCTCGATCAGCGACGGCAGCGCGCGCGTCACGCGCTCGTCCAGCGACTGGGCCAGGAGCGGTGTGGTCAGCAGAAGCGTGAGGAGGATGCGCATCGCGCGAGTCTATCCCTTCCAGTCCCCGGTCACCGGTTTCCGGCTTTCGGCTTCCGGTTTCCGGTTTCCGGTTTCCGTCAGGGCTGTAAACTCGCCCCCGTGTGGGAACCGGTCATCGGCCTCGAAGTTCACGCCCGCCTTCTGACGCAGTCGAAGCTCTTCTGCGGGTGCTCGACCGCGTTCGGCGCGGAGCCGAACACACAGGTCTGCCCGGTCTGTCTCGGCTACCCCGGCGCGCTTCCCGTGCTGAACCGGCGCGCGGTGGAGCTGGCGATCCGCATGGCCATCGCGGCGGGCTGTGAGATTCAGGCCCAGTCGGTGTTCGCGCGGAAGAACTACTTCTACCCCGACCTGCCGAAGGGCTATCAGATCTCCCAGTTCGACAGGCCGCTCGCCACCGGCGGCCGGATCGACTTCGCCGGCGGAAGCGTCCAGCTGCACCGCATCCACATCGAGGAAGACGCCGGAAAGCTGATCCACGAGCGCGACCGCTCGCTGGTCGACCTCAATCGCAGCGGCACGCCGCTCATCGAGATCGTCTCGGAGCCCGGCATCCGCAGCGCGTCCGAGGCGTCGGCGTATCTCACGCGTCTGCGGCAGATGCTGATGTACACCGGCGTGTGCGACGGCAACATGGAAGAGGGATCGCTGCGCTGCGATGCGAACGTCTCGGTGCGCCGCCCCGGCCAGCCGCTGGGCACCCGCGCGGAGATCAAGAACCTCAACTCGTTTCGATTCCTGACCTGGGCCGTCGAATTCGAGATCACCCGGCAGAGCGCCATCCTCGAGGACGGCGGCAGGATCGTTCAGGAGACGCGCCTCTTCGATCCCGCGGCCAACGAGACGCGCTCGATGCGATCGAAGGAAGAGGCGCACGACTATCGGTACTTCCCCGAGCCCGATCTCGTGCCGTGCCGCGTCGGCGCGGCCTGGGTCGAGGAGATCCGCAGCGACGTTCCCCCCCTGCCCGCGGAGCGGAGCGCGCACTCCCAGGAACAGCTCGGAATCCCGGCCCCAGATGCCGAGGTGCTCGTCACGTCGCGCGAGCTGGCGGACTTTTTCGAGGCGGCGGCGCGGGAGTCGCGCAACCCGCGCGCCGCGGCCAACTGGGTCCGCAACGAGATCCTCCGCCTTGACCAGCACCGCATCACGCCGGCCATGCTCGGCATGCTCATCCGGATGATCGACGGCGGCGCCATCAGCGGGAAGGTGGCCAAGGAAGTGTTCGAGGCGATGGCGGCGACCGGCGAGATGCCCGACGCCATCGTCGCGCACAAAGGCCTGCTGCAGATCTCCGATCCGGAGACGATCCGCGCCGCGGCACAGAAGATCATCGAAGGCAACACCGCGCAGGTCGAGGAGTACCGCGCCGGCAAGCAGAAGGTCTTCGGCTTCCTCGTTGGTCAGTTGATGAAGGAGACCCGCGGGAAGGCCAATGCGGAGCTCGCCAATTCCGTGCTCAAAGAGCTACTGGAAACGTCATCTCCTAAGGCCTAAGGAACCTCTGCACAAGTCTGACACACGGCGTTGCGTGCGCCGCCGCCGTCGGATGCAAGCCGGCGCGACGCAGGCAATGTGGTTCATTGCTGAGGAGCGACGGCGTGGCAGCCGACCGGCGCCGCCCGCAACCCGAAGGGCCGAAGGCGGTTGCGGGCCGACATCGTCGCCGCGACTCGTCAACGATGTCACCACATCGCCTCCTCGTCGCGGCGGCGATCTCGGCACGCAAGCGCCTTCGGCGCCGTGGGTCAGACTTGTGCAGAGGTTCCCTAGGGAAGCGCCGAACGGCGCTTCCGAGAAGCACCGCGCTTGCTGTCGATTGCCTGTATTCTCACAGTCGAGCATGTATGGTCCGGCTTATCCGACCTGTTCGCGCACCTTCGCCACGCTGCGAATACTCGCGGCGGACCTCACGCCGCAGCAGATCACGACCGCTCTGCGGCTGCAGCCCTCCGGGTCGCACGGCCGCGGCGAGCGGCGGACGCTGAGAAGCGGCGGCAAGACCGAAAATCGATACGGGTGGTTTCTCTCATCCGAGGGGCGCGTCGAGTCGCTGGACAATCGCGATCACCTGGACTGGCTCATGGGGCAGGTGATGTCGCGACGGACGGATCTCGATGCGCTGCGCCAGCAGGGCGCCGCCGCGGACATCTTCTGCTACTGGGAATCGAGCAACGGGCAGGGGGGGCCGGCGCTGTCACCGCCGCAGATGAGCACGCTCGTGGAGCTGGGGCTCGAGCTGAGTTATGACATTTATGGGGTGAAAGTGAAATGAATGAAGGATGGAGGATCCCTCATCCTTTCATCGCGTCCAGCGTTTTCACCAGCTTCTTCGGCGCGATGGCGCGGTAGCTCTCGTCGATCCACGCCTTCACCATGTCCAGCGGCGGTTTGGCCCCTTTGAGATGCGCCGTGATCCAGCCGTGTTTCCCGAGACCGTATTCGGTCGGCTCGGTGAAGGGAAGCTCGACGGCGATGTCGCGCGACTGCGGAAGTTTCAAGGAGATCGAGACTTCGTGGTCATGCATGGCGATGAACGCGAACGCCTTTCCTTTCACCTTCATGGCGCGATGCCCCCACGGGAAGTCTTCGTGGACTTCCGGATAGGTGAGGGCGTGATCACGGAGCGCGGCTTCGATCTTCTGCAGCTTCACAGGCCAATCGTAGCAGCGCCGGCAGTCGCTACGCCGCGGCCGGCCGCTTCTTCCACGCGATGTACGGTTTGGCCAGCTGGCGCAGCGTCCAGTTCTTGAGCTGATACGCCCTGGTGGCGAACGTCGCTTCCGCGAGCGCGGCAGTCTCTTCGGGCTGCACGACCAGTGAGACCTCGATGGGCAGGATGCCGACCGGCAGTCCGGCCCGCCGGCAGCTCTCGTGAAGGTGCCCGAAGACCTCCCGCATGGCCTCCGGATCGGGCGGCGGCACATTCTCCATCTCGCTGCCGATGGTGGGCCGGAAGATGCAGACCGTCGGGAACGCGCCCGCGTTCACGATGCGGTCGATGCCGCGCTTGGTGGCCTCGATCGGCTCGATGCCGGCGATGATCTCGCCCGAGACGCGCCCGCGGCCGAGCTTCCCGGCCGTGTACTCCATGGCGTCGAAGAAGGCCTGTTGGCCGACCGTCTGCGCCTTGCCGGGACAGATCTCTGCGAACGTCGCGGGGTCCTCGAACTCGTAGCAGAAGGAGAAATGATCAGTCCCCGCCTCGATGAGCGCGTCGTACTCGTAGAACTTCCGGCGCGGAACGGGAACGGCCTGCACGCCGATGAAACCGCCCACGGAATGGCGGATCGCTTTGACGTACGGCTCGCACATGCGCAGCCCGTGCATGTCTTCCCGCTCGTCGCGCTCTTCATAGTGATACCCGGTATTGAGGTGCGTGAAGATCGCGCCGGATTCCTGGCGCGCCGCGCGCGCCACCTCCACGACGTCCTCGATCCGCTTCCTGGCCTCCTCGCTCTGGCCGACGTTCTTCCCGGTCGTGCAGAACTTGCAGGCCACCGATTTGCCCCAGTAGAGGCATCGCGCCGAAACGTAGATGCCCAGGTAGTTGCCCTGCAGGACGCCGATGCGGCTCATGGGGACGTCCGCCGACGTCATCCGCGAGTACCACGCAGGCTCGGGAGGGATCTCGACCGGATACTCCACGCCGCTCCGGCTGTCCAGAATCTGGTAACCGCCGTCGAGGTGGTGCAGCACGAAGACGGAATGCTGCGCGAACTTCTCGATCACCGGCACGTTCATCCAGATGCTCTTCGGACGGGCCGGAATGACGATCTCCAGGCCCGACCCCAGGCCGGCGCGGGTGCGCGTGATGCGGCGTCCCGCTTCACCCGCGGCGCACGACTCATGGAGCCGCATCCCCCGGCAGAACAGCTCGATTTCCAGCTCGACCGGCTTGAACATGAGGCCAGTGAATGACGCCCTGTCAACACCATCATGTGACGATCGACACATGGTCGTGTGAGCAGGACTACGGCCCCTGCCGGACGTCAGGCGACATCATCCGGATGCCGGAGGTGAAGCATGGCCCAGCAGCGATCAGAGCCCCCCGTTCCCGCGGTCGAAACGACCAGCCGCGCCGACATGATCGGCCGTCTGCGGAGCGAGCTTTCGCAGTGCACGGACATCGAGAATTCGATCTGCAAGGTGGCCGCCGAGCGCGGCATCT
This sequence comes from Thermoanaerobaculia bacterium, assembly GCA_035544675.1. Taxonomy (GTDB): domain Bacteria; phylum Acidobacteriota; class Thermoanaerobaculia; order Gp7-AA8; family Gp7-AA8; genus DATKCA01. The sequence goes on from DATKCA010000132.1 coordinate 5,281, forward strand.
TCTGCAACGGCTTCAAGCGCTACACCGAGGAGGAGCTGCGCGATCGCTACTGGTGGATCGTCCGCAAGAATCCGTCGATGTCGCGGGAGGAGCTGGAAACGGTTGCCAACGACTGGCAGCTCGCGCAGCAGGAAGTATTCGAGGAGCCGTTTGCCTGCGATGTCCAGCAGAGGGTGCGGGACACCTGCCGCGGCTGGGGCGACTTCTCCAACGAGAAGCTGGCCCGCTTCTACTTCCAGCTCACAGGCAAGGAGATTAAAGTCGTCTGATCGGCACGATCAGTTATCCCGCCCACTTCGAGTCTGACGTCGTCCTCCGCAACGGACGCACGCTGAGAATCCGTCCAGTGCGGCCCGACGATTCGACGGCGCTGCTCGAGTTCTATGGCGCCATGTCGCGCGACAGCCTCTACATGCGTTTCTTCGACTCCCGGACTGCCGCTGCCGCGCTGCGCGACTCGCCGAGCACGGTCGACTACGAGAGCGACTTCGGCGTGGTGGGAGAGCTGGGCGGATCGCTGGCCGGCATCGCGCACTACTTCCGCACGCAGCACAATCCACGGGTCGCGGAGGTGGCGTTCGCCATCGCCGACCGGTTCCAGGGGTTCGGCATCGGCACGCAGCTCCTGGGCAAGCTCGTCCAGATCGCGCGCACGCGGCACATCGAGGAGTTCCGCGCCGAGGTGCTGCCGGAGAATCAGAAGATGCTGGACGTATTCGTCCAGTCAGGCTTCGACGTGGTGAGCAGGTCGGCGGAAGGAACGGTCCACGTTGCGTTTCCGATCGCCACGACGATGCAGTCCGAGGACCGCGCCGCGGCGCGATCTCAGAAGGCGGCCTACGCGTCGATGAAGGCGGTGTTCGAGCCCCGATCGATCGCCGTCATCGGTGCCAGCCGCAACGCCGGCCTCGGCTTCGAGATCCTGCGCAACCTCCGCAATACCGGCTTCAAAGGCTCGCTCTCTGCCATCAACCCGAAAGCGTCCGACATCGATGGGATCCCTTCGTTCCCGGCCTTGGCCTCGGTCGAGGGACCGGTGGATCTCGCCATCATCGTCGTACCGCAAAAGGGAGTGGAGGCGGTCATCGACGACTGCGTGGCCAAGGGTGTCAACGCCGTCGTGGTGATCACGGCCGGGTTCGCCGAGACGGGGCCGGAGGGGCGTGCGGCCGAACAGCGGCTGGTCGACAAGATCCGCGCCGCCGGCATGCGCATGGTCGGCCCCAACTGCCTGGGCGTCATCAACACCGATCCCGGCGTGCAGATGCATGGGACGTTCACGTCCGTCTTTCCACCGCACGGCCATGTCGCCATGTCGAGCCAGAGCGGCGCACTGGGCGTGGCGATCCTCGACTACGCGCGCGCGCTCAACATCGGCTTCTCGACGTTTATCTCCGTCGGAAACAAGGCCGACGTCTCGGGCAACGACCTCATTCAATACTGGGCCGAAGACCCGAACACGGACGTGATGCTGTTGTACCTGGAGAGCTTCGGCAATCCACGCAAGTTCGGGGAGATCGCCCGGCGGGTCGGCCGCGTCAAGCCGATCGTGGCGGTGAAGTCGGGCCGCTCGACGGCCGGCGCCAGGGCGGCCTCCTCGCACACCGGCGCGCTGGCGACCAGCGACGCCATCGTGACGGATCTCTTCCGCCAGACCGGCGTCATCCGCACCGACACGCTCGAGGAGATGTTCGACGTCGCGGCGCTGCTGGCCAACCAGCCGCTGCCGGGCGGGCGGCGGGTGGCGATCGTGACGAACGCCGGCGGCCCGGGCATCCTCGCCTCCGATGCGTGCGAGGCGAACGGTCTCGAGCTCGCGCAGTTGTCGGAGGAGACGACGTCCGCGCTTCGGTCCTTTCTGCCGGCCGCCGCGAGCGTCGGCAATCCGGTGGACATGATCGCCAGCGCGAGAGCCGGAGAGTACCGGCGCGCGGTCAAGATCGTGCTCGATGATCCGGCCGTCGACGTGGTCATCATCATCTACATTCCCGTCCTCCCGACCGACGCCATCGATGTGGCCGGTGCGATTCGGGAATCCGCGGGCGACTCCCGCGGCAAAACGCTCATCGCCACGTTCATGGGAGCGCAGGGAACGCCTGCCAGCCTTGCTCCCGTGCCATCGTTTCCGTTCCCCGAGCGCGCGGTGAAGGCGCTCGCGCGCGTCACGACCTATGCGGAGTGGCGGCGCCTGCCGGTGGGCAAGGTGCGGCGCTTCGACGACATCGACAAGCCCCGGCTGCGCAAGGTCGTCGACCGCAGGATCGCGCAGGGCGGTGGGTGGCTGGACCAGCGCGACGTGTCTTCACTCCTGCTCGCGACAGGGATTCCCAGCGCGATGATGGAGCAGGTCTCGAACGTGTACGAGGCGGTGGGAGCGGCCATGCGCATCGGTTTCCCCGTCGTCGTCAAGGCCCAGGGGCCGGCCTTGCTGCACAAGACCGAGTCCGGCGCGGTGAAGCTCGGTCTGCAGGACGAACGTCAGGTGCGCGAGGCTTACCTCGAGCTTCAGGCCAGGCTCGGCGACGCCATGGAGTCGGCCATCGTGCAGCAGATGATCCCGGGCGGCGTGGAAGTCATGGCCGGATCGACCGCGGACGCGACGTTCGGCAACGTTCTGGTCTACGGCGCCGGTGGAACGCTCGTCGAGCTGCTGGCCGACGTGGCCTTTCGCATCCCGCCGCTCACCGACGCGGACGCCGAGGACATGATCCGGGAAGCCCGCGTGTCGAGACTGCTGCGTGGATTCCGCGGAGCGAAGCCCGCCGACGTCGAGGCGCTGATGGAAGTCCTGCTCCGGCTGTCGGCGTTGGTCGAGATCTGTCCGGAGATCCGCGAGCTCGACATCAATCCGCTCAAGGTCCTGGAGAAGGGCGCGCTCGTGGTGGACGCGCGCGTGCGGGTAGAAGACGTTCCGGCCGGCCCTCCATCGCGCCGGATCGCCTATTAGCCCGGAATCTCCAGCTCGCCGACCAGGCCGGCCAGCCGCCGCGACAACCACAGGTACGGCCCCACGGCCGTCAGCCCGGCCTTGCCGAACAGATTCTTGTACCAGCGCGCCGGCCGTTGCGTCAGCCCTTCCAGATCGCCGATGACGACGTCTTCCTTTGTCAGCACTTCGATGTAAGCAATGCCTCCCGTCAGCCTGACCAGGTGCCGAAGACCGCTGCGGATCTCACGCTCCGGCAGATAGTGCAGGACGTCGGAGCACACCACCAGATCGAACGTCTTTCGCAGATCGAGACGCCCCAGGTCTCCGAACGTGCCGAACCGTATGTTGCGGGACTTGCCGAATCGCTCGATGGCGTAATCGCTCGAGTCGATACCGGTGTACTGAATCCGCGGGCGCAACGGCCGGAGGTGCGTCATCCAGGCACCCTCACCGCATCCGATGTCGAGCACAGTCATCAGCCGCCGCTGCAGAAAGTACTCGGTGGCCGCGACCGACAGCGCGATCTTCCGGCGGACTTCGTCCTGGGTATGTACGCGATCGGATGCGCTGCGATACCACTTCTCGAAATACTCCCCGTCGTACCTCTTGGTCATTCCCGCCCGACGCCGCGGCGCCGGAGCCAGCCAACCAGTCGCGGCAGCTTCGGCTCCGCCTTCACGAGGATCTTCTCGGTGAATCGGGTCTTCGGGAAGAGGAGGAGAAAAGCGATGAGGAAGAAGATCCAGCCCTGCAGCACCGGCAGCAGACTGCCGATGATGCCGAGGATCACGAAGACGAAGCCGAGGGTCACGCGGATGGCGAGCATGCGGGCGGGCATTGTAGAGGATGGCCAATCCTCCCGATTCCTCCGCGGCAGGACTGCGGCGATCACCGACACGGCGCCGAGGTGCGCAAACGTGTTCACGGCGAAATAGAGAGGATTGACCCCGCCGGGCGAGAAGAGGAACGGTTTCGGGTAACCGCGGCTGGTGGTGATCCTCGTTCCGGCCGGCCTCCACGTTCCGATCGCGGCCGAAGCGGCGCTCGTGAAAACTGCGATGACCACGACGGCGATGATGCGCCGTCGCGATGGCGGCAGCCTGAGCGAAAGGATCGCGGCGCTGAGCGACAGCAGCGCCAGACCCATGAGCAGGACGTTGAACGCGGTCAATCAGGAGGCCGTTCGCTTGGGGAGAAACTCGCCCGTCTCCATGTACTCCTTCGGGATCTTCTGGAAATCGGTGACGCCGTAGCTGGCGAGCTCCTCGGGTGTGAGGTTGTCCACGAGGATCAGGCCCTCGATCTCTCCGCCGCGGTCTTCCAGATCCCACCCCGTCCAGACCTCGGCTTCGCTGTAGGGCCTCAGGGAAATTTTCTGGAGATATCGAGCCAATGTCCGTTGATTCTATCCTTTACAATTCGGGCATGGAAACGGCGGAGCTGCTCGGCCACACGCCGCTTTTCAACCTTCTCGACGCCACCGAGCGGGCCGATCTGGAACGCGCTCTGGAACGCCGTACCTTCGCGGCGGGCGAGAAGATCTTCACCCTGGGCGAGCCCGGCGACTCCCTCTACATCGTCGGCACCGGCAGCGTCGAGCTTTTCGTCAAGGACAACACCGGGACGAGGATCACCCTGACCACGTGCCAGCGCGGCGAGGTGTTCGGCGAGCTGTCTCTGTTCGACGGCGGCGCGCGCACCGCCAGCGCGGTGTGCGAGGAAGACTCCGAGCTGCTCATCCTCGATCGAGACGACCTCCTGGCGTTTCTCCATCGTCATCCGGATGCAGCGCTGGATCTCCTCACCACCATGGGCCAGCGGATCCGCGCCACCGACGTGATCCTGCGCCGGCGCGTCGCCAAGAACATCAACCTGGAGATGGAGATCCGTTCCACCACCGTCGAGAAGGCCGCCGACGTCATCGCCGTCTTCAGCGGCAGCATCACGTTCCTCCTCCTCAACGCGGCATGGTTCGCCGGCTGGATCGGCTGGAACACGCTGCCCGGTGTCCGGCACTTCGACCCGTATCCCTTCGGATTCCTCACCATGGTGGTCTCGCTGGAGGCGATCTTCCTGTCGATCTTCGTTCTCGTCAGCCAGAACCGCCAGGCCGCCAAGGATCGGTTGCGCGCCGATTCGGAGTACGAGGTGAACCTCAAGGCCGAGGCGGAGATCTCGCAACTGCACGAGAAGGTCGATTTCCTGACCGAGGAGCTGCTGGCGCGGATTCCGAAGCGAGAGCGGAATGCGCGTCAGGTGTGATCTCGCGCTGATCTGCGTGATCCGCGAGTTGCAGAAGTTTCTGGATGGCGCGGGTTGAGGACACCCGCGCTCCATGACTAGAACACGTTGCCGATCTCGATCTCGATCTTGTGCTTCTTCTTTTCCTTCCCTTCGCGGTGCTCGCTGCGCACCTGCCGCCGCAGCTCCAGGAAGCGCGGATCATCGTGCAGGCTCTCGAGATCGTCGTCGTCATCGAGGTATTCGTGCAGCTTGAAGCCGGCCGCGCGCGCCTTCTCCAGCCACTCGAATGCCGCATCCTTCTGCCCGGCCCGCGCGTACGCGCATGCGGTGTTGTACATCGACGTGGACGGGCGGTACCCGAGCTCCGCGGCCTTCTGGAAGGATCTCACGCTGCCGCCCGTGTCCCCGGCCTGGAGCTGCGCGTACCCGAGGTTGAACCATGTACGGCCGATCGCTGGGTGCTTGCGGGTCGTGGCCTCATAGCGAGGCAGGGATTCCTTCCACGAGTCGCTCTCGAACAGGTTCCCGAAGAACTTCCTGCCGTGCCATCCGGAGTCGAGGCGGAGGTCATCCGCCAGCGCCACGATGTCGTCGAAGCGCGGGTTCCTGCGGATGCTGTTGAGATCCGTGTCGTTCTCGAACCTCTCTTTGCTGTCGAATCCGTTCTCCACGGCTTTCTGCAGCCACTCCAGAGCCGAGCTGGTATCGCCGCCGAGCGAGTAGGCGCAGGCGAGGTTGTACATCGCCGTGGAGTGCTTCTCACCGAGCGCGATCGTGCGGCGATAGGCGTCGATGCTTTCATTCAGGCGGCGCAGGCGGAGCAGATCACCGGCCACCTTGAACCACTGGCCGGCATCCCGGCTGCCGGCGGCTTGAAGCCGCTGGTATTTGCGCAGGGTGGAGTCGAAGCGGGTGTCCTTCCCGCCGTACTCGGCGATGACGCTCTGGAAAGCAGCTCTGGAGCGGATCGGGTCGAAGTCCGAGTCATCGAGCACGTGGTCGAGGTCGAAACCTTCATCGAGAGCGCTGCGGAGGAAGCGCAGGGCGTTCCCCTCGTCTCCCATGAGCGCGTATCCGCACGCGATGTTGTACGTCGAGGCCTCGACGCGATGTCCTTGGCGGATGGACTGCTGGAACGCGGCGATCGCTTCCGGAAAGCGCTCGGAGCGGTGCAGGTCCATGCCGCGGCTATACCACTCGGAGCCGGTTTCCGGCGTGCTCTCGAAGCGCTGCTTCCTGTCGAGCTTGTTCTTGGTCTTCTCGAGCTGTGCGAGCAGCATCTCCGGCGCCCCGGCGATCTTCGCCGCCACGGCCGGCCCGATCTCCACCACTCCCTTCGGCGCATCGTGGACGACATCTTCCGGTGGTGCGGCCACGAGGCGGACCGCTGCGAGCGGCACGATGACCATGAGCGCCACTGCGCAGACCATCGAGACGGCGCGGAGCGAGAACGTGCGGCGGCGGATATGTGGATGCAGAATCGACAAGAGACGGCCCTCCAGTTGGGAACGGCGTGACATCGCGAGCGTGACGGAGCGGAACGGGTCGGCCTCGGGCAGGGCCCGGGCGATCTGCAGGAGATGCTCGGCATAATCCGAGGCCCGTGTTCCGCTGGCCAGGACGAGGTCGTCGCAGGCGCGCTCGCATTCACCGCGAGCGATCCGTTCCAGCGACCAGGCCAGCGGGTGGAACCAGAACAAAGCGACAGCAGCCCTGGTGATCAGGAGCGTTACGCCGTCCAGTCGCTTCACGTGCGCGAGCTCGTGCAGCAGCACCACTCGAAGACGCTCCCGGGTCCATTCGATCGAGCCGGCCGGGAGGAGCAGCACTGGCTTGAACAGACCCCAGACCACCGGCACCGAGACCAGCGACGAACGGAGAAGATGAACGTCGCGCTCCAGCTGCAGGTATTCGCGCGCCGCGTCGAGCTCCATGAGCGAAACCTCGTCGCTGATCTCCTCGGCCCGGCGCTTCACGGTCCACACGCCGGCGATACCCAGCGCCATCCGCAGAAGCAGCAGCATCGAGATCCCGCTGAAGAACAGGACGATCAGTCCCTGCCAGCTGTCGCGGATCGTCTGGAGAGCGATCGAGAACCTGGTGAGCTTCTCTTCCGGAACGACGCCGGCTGCTTTCGCGACGTTGACGGCGGTGTCGAGGGCGCTCGGTTCCTGGTCGTCGCCTGTCGAGCCGATCGTGACGGAGCGCGGTTCAACCTGCTCGAGGGCCGGAGCGGGAAGCAGTGGGAGGCGCCAGGCGGGAATGGCGAGCGAGAGCAGCGGCAGCGCGATGACACCGCAGAGGGCCACGGTGATGGCCAGGTGTTTCGTGGCCGCCGAGGAGCGCGGCATCGCCAGGACCATCAGCCGGGCGATCAGCAGAATCACCGTCACCTTGATGACGAGCAGGATGGCCGGCCCGAGAGGGCCGAACGCCTGGAGCCTTGTTGCTGCGTCGATGATGGGACTCATGTCAGCGTCCTTCCTTGCGCGCGTCTGCAATCAGCAGCGACAGGCGGTCGAGCTCCTGGGGAGTGAGTTTGTCTCCGTTCCGCTCGATCAGAGCGGCCACCACGCTGGCCGTCGAACCCTCGAAAAACGTGGTCAGCAGCTGGTCCAGCGCCGACATCCGTGCTTTCTCGCGGTTCACCGTGGGCATGTATACGTAGCGGGTGCCGTCATGTTGATGGCGCAGATGACCTTTCTGCTCGAGGACCCGGAGGGTGGCCCGCACGGCTGAATAGCTGGGCGGCTCGGCCATGGCATCCATGACCTCGCCCGCGGTGGCTTTGCCGGACCGGAAGATGATGTTCATCATCTCGCGCTCGCGGCGGCTCAATGTCGCGCCATCCTTCATTTCAGACCTCCCCAGGCTGCTAGATTTCTAGCATGTGCTGGAAATTTAGCTGCGGAGATTGAGAAAGTCAAGGGTGGTTCCAGTACGATTCGCGCCGTATGGGTCCGATCACACAATTCATCCAACATCACTACCGGCACTTCAATGCGGCGGCCCTTCGCGCGGCGGCGGACGACTACATCAGGCACCTCGAAGGCGGGAACAGGATGCTGGTCACGCTGGCGGGGGCGATGTCGACCGCTGAGCTCGGTCTCTCACTGGCGGAGATGATCCGCCGCGACAAAGTCCACGCCATCAGCTGCACGGGCGCCAATCTGGAGGAAGACATCTTCAACCTCGTGGCGCACGACTGCTACGAGCGCGTCCCGCACTACCGCTACCTCAGCGCCCTCGACGAAGAGGCGCTCCTCGAGCGTCACATGAACCGTGTCACCGACACGTGCATCCCGGAAGGGGAGGCCATGCGCCGGATCGAGACGGCGGTACTGAAGCACTGGATGGACAAGGACAAGGCGGGCCAGCGGCTTTTTCCGCACGAGTTCATGTACGAGATCCTGCGCGACGGCTCGATCCGTGAGTTCTACCAGATCGACCCGAAAGACAGCTGGATGGTGGCCGCGGCGGAGAAGAACCTGCCGATGTTCGTGCCGGGATGGGAAGACTCGACGCTGGGGAACATGTATTCGGCGCACTGCATCTCCGGCGACGTGAAGAACGTGCACACGGTGCGAACGGGCATCGAGTACATGATCGAGCTGGCCGACTACTACACGAAGAGCACGGAGGGGGGCACGATCGGCTTCTTCCAGATCGGCGGTGGCATTGCCGGCGACTTCCCGATCTGCGTCGTGCCGATGCTCCATCAGGACCTGCAGCGCACCAGCGTGCCGCTATGGGGCTACTTCTGCCAGATCAGCGACTCGACCACGAGCTTCGGCTCGTACTCCGGCGCCGTGCCGAACGAGAAGATCACGTGGGGGAAACTCGGCGTCGACACGCCCAGCCACGTCATCGAATCGGACGCGTCGATCGT
>DATKCA010000133.1:0-20227 GCA_035544675.1 Thermoanaerobaculia bacterium
GGTGACGATCCCGGCCCGCGGCAGCGCCATCCTCACCGACGTGCTGGACGGATTCACGGGCGCGGGCCCGAACCCGTTCGGAGCGATCCTGGTCAGCTCCGACCGCGCCTTCGCCGTCACCAGCCGTGCCTACAGCCCGCTCCCCGCCGGCGGAACGTACGGCCAGACAGTCTCGCCGGTGCGCGACTTCATCGAGAACGCACTCGGTGAGACCAACAACGCCGGAGCGACCTCATACCTCCCCGGCCTCGTTCAGAACGCCGGCTTCCGCACGAACCTCGGCTTCGTAGCAGCGGCAGGATCGAACGGCATGACCATCGAAGTGATCCTGCGCGACGCAGCCGGCGCGGACCTCGGCACGCGCGCCTTCATCATTCAGCCGAACACGTTCGTGCAGACGCAGTTCTCCGTCGTCTCCATCGCCAACGTCCAGTACAACGCCGCATCGGCCGAGTACCGCATCACCAACGGCGACGGCGCGGCCGCTCCGTACGCCTCGATCGTCGACAACGTGACGGCCGACGCCGTCTACGTGACAGGCGTCTTCCCGCCCAACGACACGAGCGCGCTCTCGCGGTCGAAGGGGACCTCGCTGTTCCGCAGACTCATCGACCAGCGAAGCTGGTAAAACGACCCCGCAATGGAGGGGGCGGTGTCCTCACCGCCCCCGCCGCGCGGGTGAGAACACCCGCGCCTCCATTCCGCACCCGCGCCTCGGGCTAGTTTCCGACTCCCGAGGTCTGCGACACCGTGAACCCGCGCTTGCGCATCAGCGCCTCGGTCTCCGGATCGCGCCCGCGGAACCGGCGGTACGCCTCGGCCGGATCGATGGTGTTGCCGACCGAGAAGACGTTCTGGCGCAGCCGCTGCGCCACGCCCCGGTCGTAGAAGCTCCCGGCCTCCTCGAACGCCTCCGCCGCGTCCGCGGTGAGCACGTCCGACCAGAGATAGCTGTAGTAGCCGGCCGAGTAGCTGTCCCCGGAAAAGAGGTGCAGGAACTGCGGCGTGCGATGGCGCATGACGATCTCGCGCGGCATGCCGATCTCCGCCAGGGTCTCGCGCTCGAAGGCATCGGGGTCGATGGCACGGTCGCCCGCCAGGTGGAGCTTCATGTCGACCAGCGCGCTGGCCAGATACTCCACGGTCCCAAAGCCCTGGTTGAACTTCGAGGCCTGCTCGATGCGGTTCACGAGCGCCTGCGGAATGGGCTGCCCGCTCTGGTGGTGCAGCGCGAACCGCTGCAGCACTTCCGGCGTGGACAGCCAGTGCTCGAGGAGCTGTGAGGGGAACTCCACGTAGTCGCGGACCACGGCCGTGCCGGCCACGGATGGATAGGTCACGTTCGAGGCCAGGCCGTGCAGGGCGTGGCCGAATTCGTGGAAGAGCGTCCCCGCGTCGTCCCAGGAGATGAGCACCGGCTCGCCCTCCCGTCCCTTCACGAAGTTCGCGTTGTTGGAGACGATGGTGGGGATCTCGCGCTCGAACCGCTCCTGGCTGCGGTACGCGTTCATCCACGCGCCGGACCGCTTGCCTTCGCGCGCCCACGGGTCGAAGTACCAGAGGCCGATGTGCGTGCCGCTGTTCTTGTCCGTCACGCGCCAGACCTTCACGTCGGGGTGGTAGACGGGGACGTCGGAGACGGGCGTGAACTGGAATCCGAACAGCTCGCCGGCCACCCAGAACATGCCGTCGCGCAGCTTGTCGAGCTGAAGGTACTGCTTGACTTCGTTCTGATCGAGGTCGTAGCGCTCCTTGCGGACCTTCTCCGCGTAGTAACGGTAGTCCCACGGCTCGATGGTGATCCTTGCGCCTTCCCGGTTCGCCACGGCCTGCATGTCCGTCACTTCCTCGCGCACGCGGGCCACGGCCGGCGTCCAGACGGACTCCATGAGCTGCATGGCCCGCTCCGGGGTCTTGGCCATGGTGTTCTCGAGGCGCCAGTGCGCGTGCGTCGCATATCCGAGGAGTTTGGCGCGCTCGGCGCGGAGCCGCAGGATGCGGGCGATGATGGCGTTGTTGTCATGCGCGCCGCCGTTGTCGCCGCGGTTGATGAACATCCGCCAGGCCTTCTCACGAAGGTCGCGGCGATCGGAGTACGTGAGGAACGGGTCGATCGACGACCGCGTGTTCGTGACCAGCCACTTGCCGGTCATGTTCTTGCGCCCCGCCGCCGCGGCGGCGGCGTCGCGGAGCGACTGGGGCAGCCCGGCCAGATCGCCCTCGCTCTCCAGCACCAGGAACTGGTTCTGCTCGTCGGCCAGCACGTTCTGGTTGAACTGCGTGAACAGTCCGGCCAGCTCCTGGTTGATCTCGGAGAGACGCCTCTTCGCGGCCGGCTCGAGCCGCGCGCCGGCCCGCACGAAGTTCGTGTAGTAGACCCACGTCAGCCGCTGCTGCTCCGGCGTGAGGCTCGATTTCGCGGGCCCGTTGTACACGGCCTCGATGCGGCGGAAGAGCTTGTCGTTCTGCGTGATCTGATCGCGGAACGCGGCCAGCCTCGGCTCCATCTCCTGCTCCACGTTCTGGAACTCGCCGAGGTTCATGTTGTTGCTCCAGATGCCGTAGCTCGCGTCGACGCGGTCGAGCGTGCGGCTCGACCGCTCCATCGCCGTGATCGTGTTCTCGAATGCCGGCGCGGCCGGATCGTTGGCGATGCGCTCGACGCTCGCCAGCGCTTCCGCCATGCCGGCCTCCAGCGCCGGCTTGAAGTGCTCGATGCGGACGCGGTCGAAGGGGGGCACCCCGCCGTAATTTCCCTGCCATTCGGCCACGAGCGGGTTCGATGTCTGCGGTTGGGTCGTCTGCGTCGTCGTAGTCACGTCAGTCGTCGTCGTGGTGCAGGCGGCCAGTGCGATCGCCGCCAGCGTCGTGCTGATTGTTTTCCTCATTGCGCAACCTCATTCAGGCCGTGTTACGTTTGCCGCGTCATGGCGACGCGATACGGCGGACGCGATCGTATCTCAACCAAATCGAAGCTCGCTGGCGAGCTGGTCATTCTCGGACGTGTCCTCGCTCACGCGCGCGAGTGTGCCGGTCTCAAGCAGTCAGACGTCGCCGCCCGTCTCGGCTTGCCAGCTTCATACCTGTCCAAGATCGAGAGCGGCACCCGCCGCCTCGACGTCATCGAGCTGATCCGGATCGCCGAAGCCCTCGGCGCCGATCCCGCCGACCTGATCCGCGAGCTCATGGAGGCCATGTCATGAAGGGGCCTCGGGCCTCGGGCCTCGGGCCTCGGGAGAACGGCGTTGGGGCCTCGGGCCTCGGGCCTCAGGAGAACGGGGTGGGCTGGGCCCGGCCTCGGGAGAAAGGCGCCACGTATCTCCCGAGGCCTGAGGCCCGAGGCCTGAGGCCCGTCACGCCCCGACGGCCTTGATCTGCTGCTTCGCGGCCTCGATGACTTTCTCGGCCGTGAATCCGAACTTCTTCTGCAGCTCCTTGAGCGGAGCCGATGCGCCGAACGTCCGCATGCCGATGCGGTGGCCGGTCAGACCGAGGTAGTGGGACCAGCCGAAGGTCGAGGCCTGTTCGACACCGACGCGGGCGAGCACTTTGGGCGGCAGCACCTCGTCGCGATACGACTGCTCCTGCTTCTCGAACAGTTCCCACGACGGCATGCTCACCACGCGCGCGCGGATCCCTTCCTTCTTCAGCGCCTCGTAGGCGTCGACGCAGAGCGAGACTTCGCTGCCGCTGGCCATCAGGATCACGTCCGGCTTGCCGCCTTCGGCGTCGGCCAGGATGTACGCGCCTTTGGCCGTGCCTGAGGCCGCGGCGTACTTCTTTCGGTCGAACGTCGGCAGCGCCTGACGGGTCAGGATGAGCGCCACCGGTTCGTGACGCTGCTGCATGATGAGGCGCCACGATTCCGACACCTCATTCGCGTCGCCGGGACGGAGCGTGATGAGTCCGGGAATGGCTCGCAACGACGCGATCTGCTCGATCGGCTGATGTGTGGGCCCGTCTTCACCCACGCCGATGGAGTCGTGCGTGAAGATGTAGATGACCGGCAGCTCCATGATCGCGCTCAGGCGGATCGGCGCGCGCATGTAGTCGCTGAAGATGAGGAAGCCCGAGCCGTACGGGCGCAGCTTGCAGAGCGACATCCCGTTCAGGATCGAGCCCATGGCGTGCTCGCGGATGCCGAAGTGGAAGTTGCGGCCGCCGTAGCTCTCCGAGGTGAAGTCGCCCGCTTCGTCGAACGTCAGCCGGGTCTTGGTGGATGGGGCCAGATCGGCGGATCCGCCCACGAGCCAGGGGACGGCCTTGGCCAGCGCGTTCAGCACCTTGGCCGAGGCATCGCGTCCGGCCACGCCCTTCGCGTCGGCCGGAAACTCCGGAATGGCCTTCTCCCAGTTGTCGGGGAGGCGGCGGTGCTGCATCCGGTCGAGCTGGTCGGCCAGCTCCGGGTACTCCTTCTTGTATCTTCCGAAGAGCGCCATCCACTCGTCGCGCTGCTGCTTGCCGCGCTTGCCGATGCCGTTGGCGAAGCACTCCGTCGCTTCCTTCGGCACGAGGAACTTCTCGTTCTCCGGCCATCCGTAGTTCTTCTTCGTCAGCCGAATCTCTTCTTCGCCGAGCGGCTCGCCGTGCGCGGCGTGCGTGTCCTGCTTGTTCGGCGACCCCCAGGCAATGTGGGAGTCGACGATGATGAGCGTGGGACGGTCAGTGGCCTTCTTGAACGTCTTGAAGGCGCGCGTGAGCATGTCCAGATCGTTGGCGTCGCCGACGCGTGTCACGTTCCACCCGTAGCCGACGAACCGAGTGGCCACGTCTTCGGAGAACGCCCACTCCGTGTGGCCTTCGATGGTGATCTTGTTGTTGTCGTAGATCCAGCAGAGGTTGTTCAGCTTGAGGTGGCCGGCCAGCGAGGCCGCTTCGCTGGTGACGCCTTCCATCATGCAGCCGTCGCCACAGATCGCGTAGGCGTCGAAGTTGATCATCTCGAAGTCCGGCTTGTTGAAGTGCGCCGCCATCCACTTGCTGGCGATGGCCATGCCCACGCTCGTGGCCACTCCCTGGCCAAGCGGGCCGGTCGTCGTCTCCACGCCGGAGGTCCAGCGGTATTCGGGGTGGCCGGGGCACTTCGAGTCCAGCTGGCGGAACGCCTTGATGTCGTCGAGAGTGACCGACGGGTCGCCGAGCGTCTCGTACTTCGGATTCACGGCGCGGACGCCGGTGAGGTGCAGCACGGAGTAGAGCAGCATCGATGCGTGACCGATGGAGAGGACGAACCGGTCGCGGTTGGGCCAGATCGGGTCAGCGGGATCGAATCGGAGATGGTTCTGCCACAGCGAGTAGACGACGGGCGCCATGGCCATGGCAGTGCCTGGGTGTCCGGAGTTCGCCTTCTGGACGGCGTCCATGGAAAGCGTGCGAATGGTATTGATGCAGAGCTGTTCGCTCGCGTTGGCGGACATGCAGCCTCCTTGAAATTGTCGGGACCGCTGCGGATTCTATATGGGGTCAGGTCTTTCCTTTTGTCTTTTCCTACCGTGTGTAGAGGCTCACGAGAGGAAACCGATCTCCTCGGACAATTCGAGCGATCGAGTCCCTCGCACTTTCTCTCGGGAGTGCTACTGGTTGTAGAAAAAGGGCAAAGGGAAGACCTGACCCCATTACACCGCGTGCCCGTCGCGGCAACCTTCGGCCTTCCTGGCCGGTCCGGGCGGGTCGAAGTCGCGGAGCTCGCGGCGGAGGTCCGACAGGCGTGATTTGAGCGCGCCGAGGGTGGCGGAGTGGGCGGGGTCGCGGGCGAGGTTCTTCATCTCCTCAGGGTCACGCTGCAGGTCGTAGAGCTCCCACTCCTCCGGTTGTTCGAAGAAGTGGATCAGCTTCCAGCGATCGGTGCGGATGCCGCGGTTCTTCCGGACGCAGTGGCCGGCCGGATACTCGTAATACTCGTAGAGGAACGCATCGCGCCACGGCACATCGGAGCGCCGCATCAGCGGCAGCATGCTCCGGCCGTGCATCGCCAGCGGCACCGGAACTCCCGCCATCTGCAGCAGCGTCGGCGCGGCGTCGACGTTGAGCACCATGTGCGAGCGATCGACCGAGCCGGCGGGAATCCGTGCCGGATATCGCACCAGCAGCGGAATGCGAATCGACGGCTCGTACATCAGCCGCTTGTCGTACAGGCCGTGCTCGCCGAGGAAGAAGCCGTTGTCGGAGGTGTAGACGACGATGGTGTTCTCGGCCAGGCCTTCTCGATCGAGGAGATCCAGCACGCGGCCGACGTTGTCGTCGACGCTCATCAGCACGCGGTAGTAGTCCTTGACCATGATTTCGAGATTGCGGCGGCGCCGCTCCGAGGGCGGCAGCGTGGCCGGGACGCGGTCGCGGTAGTCCGGCATGTCGGCCAGGGCCATCTCCGCCGCGCGCACCGCCTCCGGCCTCCCCTCCAGCTTGTCCTCGAGCGTGCGCGGCACCGGGATCTTCACGTTCTCGAGTGCGTTCTTGTATCGCTCCGCGGGCAACCAGGTCCGATGCGGCGACTTGAACTGATAGAGGAGACAGAACGGCTTGTTCTTCGGCCGGTGCCGCAGGAACTCGACGGCCTGATCGCCGACCACGTCGTCCGCGTGCCCGCGGGCCCGCAGGTGCGTCCCCTTCGAGATGAGCTCGGGATCGTTGTACTCACCCTGCCATGGGAAGATCACCCACTGGTCGAAGTCGGCCGACGGCATCGACTTCAGATGCCACTTCCCGACCAGCCCCGTGTGATACCCCGCCCGCCGCAGCATCCCCACGAACGTCGGATGCTCCTCCGGCAGACCGGGTCCGTTGTAGAACTGCGGCCCGTCGCCATTCGTCCACACGCCGTGGGCGTGCGAATAGAGCCCGGTGAGGAACGACGCCCGGCTCGGCGCGCACAGCGAGTTCGTCGTGAACGCCTCGGTGAAACGGATGCCGCCCGCACCGATGCGATCCATGTTCGGCGTCTCGAGGATCGTGTTGCCGTACGCGCTCATCGCATCCTGCCGCTGATCGTCGGTCATGATGAAGATGATGTTGGGCGGAGGGAGATCCTGTGCGCTGCCCCGAACGGCCAGGCCGGCAATCCCCGTACCGATCAGTCCAAGAGCCTCGCGTCTTGAATACATAAGAGTCAAAGGAGGAAGGATGAAGGATGAACGCACGAATCACATTCAGCCTTCAGCCTTCAGCCTTCACCCTTCATCCTTCATCCTTCATCCTTCATCCTTCATCCTTCAGCCTTCATCCTTCAGCCTTCAGCCTTCAGCCTTCATCCTTCAGCCTTCCTTCATTGGTGAAACATCGGCAGCCCCAGCAGTCCGTTCGACTTCGGCTTGAAGTTCTCAGCATCATAGAAGCGATCGACGTCGACGCGCTTGGTTCCCTCACCCGACGCCTCGATCGGCACCGTGGAGTAGCGGCCCTCGCGGATGGCCACCAGCACCCCGGTCTCGCCGCGGGTGATGAGGTCCGCGGCCAGACGGCCGAAGTTCTTGGCCACGAGCTGGTCGAGCGAGTCCGGCGGGCCGGAGCGCATCAGGTACGCCAGCCGCTGGTAGATGACGCGGTCGCCGCTGCGCTGCTCGAAGAGGTCGCTGACGAACTGCCCCACCCCGCCCAGCTTGCGATTGCCGGCCAGATCGGGCTCGCCGCTCTCGAACCGCCGTCCACCGACCGGCCCGGCGCCCTCCGAGATGGCCAGCACCGAGTAGCCGCTCGGATTGTCGGCACGGTCGGCGGCCATCAGTTCATAGAGATGCTCCGGATCGAACGGCACCTCCGCGATCACGGCGCGATCGGCGTTGGCGAGGTAGGAAGCCAGGAGGCAGGGCTCGCCGGAATCGCGACCGAACAGCTCCACGACCAGCATCCGCTCATGCGATCCCGCCCCGGTGCGCAGGTCGTTGATGAAGCCGACCGACCGGGTGATGGCGGTGGAAAACCCGAGGCAGTAGTCGGTGGCGAAGACATCGTTGTCCATCGTCTTGGGGATGGCCACGATCGGCACCCCCTCGGCATCGAGACGGCGGGCGAACGTGAGCGTTCCGTCCCCGCCGACCGCGACGATGACGTCGAGCCCGAGGAACTCGATGTTGCGGAGGACGTGCGGGGTGAGGTCGACGCGCTCGTTGCTCCCCGCCGGCACGATGGCGTTGCGGAGATGCTCCGGGACCTGACTGAGGCGGGCGATCTCGGGATTGAAACGCGTGGTGTGAAGGATGGTGCCGCCGGTGCGCTCGATGGTGCGTGTGTTGCGCGCGTCCAGGGGGCGGATCCAGCGGCTGTTGTCGGCGGACGGGTCCGGCACGACGCGGACGAGCGACTCCCAGCCGCGGCGCAGGCCGATGACCTCGTGGCCGTCGGAGGTGGCGGAGGTGACGAAGGAACGGATGACTCCGTTGAGGCCGGGCACATCGCCGCCTCCGGTGAGGATGCCGATTTTCTTTCCGCTCATGTAACCGGTTACATCCTATGCCAGACCCGTTCCTCCCCTCAACCCCCAACGGCTGCATACGGATACAATCCGCACCGCGTGGCTGAAGTGGTCTTCGATCGCGTCACCAAAAAGTACGGGTCGGCCGTCGTGGTCTCCGACCTCGACCTGCGCATCGACAAGGGCGAGTTCATGGTGCTGGTCGGGCCCTCCGGCTGCGGAAAGTCGACCGCGCTGCGCATGCTGGCCGGCCTGGAGGAGATCACCAGCGGCACGATCTCGATCGGCGGGCGCGTCGTCAACGACGTCGCCCCGCGCGACCGCGACATCGCCATGGTCTTCCAGAGCTACGCGCTCTACCCGCACATGAGCGTGCGCGAGAACCTGGCCTTCGGCCTCAAGCTCCGCAACACTCCCCGTCCCGACATCGACACCGCGGTGAAGCGCGCCGCCGACATCCTGGAGATCGGGCACCTGCTCGATCGCAAGCCGCGCGACCTCTCCGGCGGCCAGCGCCAGCGCGTGGCCGTGGGCCGGGCCATGGTGCGCAACCCGGCCGTCTTCCTGTTCGACGAGCCGCTCTCGAATCTCGACGCGAAGCTGCGCGGCCAGATGCGCGCGGAGATCATCAAGCTCCAGCAGCAGCTGGAGGCCACGATGGTGTACGTGACCCACGACCAGATCGAGGCCATGACCATGGGGCACCGGCTGGCGGTGATGAAAGAGGGCCGCATCCAGCAGATCGGGACGCCGCTGGAGGTGTACGACAAGCCGCGCAACGTGTTCGTCGCGGCGTTCATCGGCACGCCGACCATGAACTTCCTCACCGGCGCGGCCGCGGACGCGGTCATGCCCGATGGCAGCGGCCGCCGCGTCATCGTGGGCGTTCGTCCTGAAGACCTCACCCAGGGCCCCGGGATGCGCGGAACGATCGAGCTCGTCGAGCCGCTGGGACGCCACGTCCTCGTGCACGCGCGCGTCGGCGAGGCGCGCCTCATCGCCTCGTTCGAGACGCGCCAGATCCCGAAAGCCGGCCAGACCATCGACCTGGCCGTCCGCCCCGGCTCGCTGCACCTGTTCGACGCGGAGACGGAGGAGCGAGTCGAGGCGTAGCGGGCAGGCATGCGATCAACTCACAGCGCCGCTCCCCGGCTCCTGATCACATCCGCATAGAACTTCGCGCTCGCCTTCGGCGTGCGCTGCTGCGTCTGATAATCGACGTGCACGATGCCCAGGCGCTTGGCGTAGCCGTGGGCCCACTCGAAGTTGTCGAGGAGCGACCAGACGAAGTAGCCGCGCACGTCCACGCCCCCTTCCATGGCCTTGCGCACCGCGGTGATGTGCTTGCGCAGATAGTCGGCGCGCAACGGATCGCTGACCACTCCGTTCTCCGCGACCGGCGGATCGTAGTACGCCGCGCCGTTCTCCGTGATGTAGATCGGCAGCTTGCCGTATCGCTCCGCCACCCATACCAGCGTGTCGGTGAGACCCTGCGGATAGACTTCCCACCCTGTGTCGGTGTAAGTGCCGCGCGGCTGGCGGACTTCCACGGCTCGCTCGATGACCTTGCCGTCGTCATGCCTGGTGACGGCGCGCTTGTAATAGTTGATGCCCAGGAAGTCGATCGGTTGTCTGATGACCTGCATGTCGATGAGGTCGATCTCCGGCCAGGCCTCCCCGTACATCTCGGCCAACTCCTTCGGGTATTCGCCGATGAACACCGGATCGAGATACTGGCGGTTCATGTACGCCTCGGCGCGGCGCACCGCGGCCAGATCCTGCGGCGTCTGCGAGGCCGGATACTTCGGCTCGAGATTCACCACCAGGCCGATCCGGTTCTTCCCGACGGCGCGATAGGCCTGAACTGCCCGGCCGTGCGCGCGCAGCAGATTGTGCGCGGCGATGGGAGCCTCGTAGACGTTGCGGTGTCCCGGGGCCAGGATTCCGTGCAGGTAACCGCCATCGGTGACCACCCACGGCTCGTTGAGCGTGGCCCACATCTTCACGCGGTCATCCAGCTTCTTGAACACGGCGGTGGCGTAGTCGGCGAACCAGTCGGCGCTGTCGCGGTTCAGCCAGCCGCCCCGATCGTCCAGAGCGGCCGGCAGGTCCCAGTGGAACAGCGTCGCGTTCGGCGTGATCCCGGACTCCAGCAGCGCGTCGACCAGCGTGTCGTAGAAGTCGAGGCCGCGCGGGTTCATCGGCCCCGTCCCTTGCGGAAAAATCCGGCTCCAGGAGATGCTGAACCGGTACGCGTTCAGCCCCAGCTCGCGCATGATGCGCACGTCATCGCGATAGCGCCGGTAGTGATCGCAGGCCACGTCGCCGTTCTCGTCGTTGGCGACGCGCCCGGGCGTGTGGGAGAAGCGATGCCAGTTGCTGACGCCGGCGCCGTCGGCCAGCGGCGACCCTTCGATCTGGTAGGCCGACGTCGCGGCGCCCCACAGGAAAGAGTCGGGAAAGACCTTTGAACTGCTCATGACACAGAGTCAGACATGCACTACGACCTCGACCCTCTCACCCTTCTTCGGGACAGGCAGCCGCTGCGGACCGCTCGGGCTGCCGCCGCGCTCGATGCGGATGTCGAACGTCGCGCCGCGCCACACGCGCGTCATCCGGGCCCGGTCCCACGAGGGCGGAAGACATGGGTCGACGATGAGCGCATCCCAGTCGGGGCGGACGCCGAGGACCCATTCGGCGACGACCCGGTGGAGCCAGGCGGCGGAGCCTGTGTACCAGGTCCATCCGGCGCGCCCGAACAGCGGCGAGTCGGGACCGTCGACGTTCCCCGGCAACACATACGGCTCGGCCCAGTAACGTTCGGGGTCCTTGTTCGTCGGGTCGATCGCCACCAGGAGCCGCTCGACGAGATCGGCGTCCCTGACCTTGGCCGCCGCTGCGATGGCCCATGTCGCGGCGTGGGTGTAGACGCCGCCGTTCTCGCGCAGCCCGGGCGCGTAGCGCGTGATGTAACCGATCCGCTCGTCGGGCTCGTCGTAGGCGGGGGCGAGCAGCAACGCGCCGGCCTCGCTCACGAGATGCTCGCGGACCGCGTCCATGCAGGCCCGGACGCGCTCGGGCGGAGCGACGTCGTTGAGAACGGCCCACGTCTGCGCGTTGAGGTAGACCTTGCCGGCGCGGTTCTCGCTGCTTCCGATCCGGCTGCCGTCGTCGAGCGTGGCGCGCCAGTACCAGGCGCCATCCCACCCATGTTCATTGATGGCTTTCACGAGCCGCTCCCGCCTGGCGGCGTAGCAGGACGCGAATTGTGCCCGGCCGCTGCGGCGATGGATCTCGGCCCACTCGCCGAGGCAGCCAGAGAGGAAGTGCGCGAGCCAGATCGATTCCCCTTTCTCCTCGAGACCGGCCGCCGACAGTCCGTCGTTCCAGTCGCCCGCTCCGATGTAGGGAATGCCTCTTGGACTGGTGCGGCGGAACACGCGCTCGAACGCGCGGCGCACGTGCTCCTCGAGCGGCGCTTCGTCCGCCTCGTCGAGAAACGGAGTCATCTCTTCGAGCACCGAGAAATCACCCGTCTCGCGGATGTAATTCGGCGTGACGAACGACATCCAGAGAAGGTCGTCCGTCATCTTCGTGATGTGTCCCTGCTCGGAGAGCGGGTGCCACCAGTGATAGACCGACCCGTCGGCGAACTGATGCGCGGCGTGCAACTGGATCTGCGTCCGCGTCCGCGGCGGATCGATCGTCAGCCACACCTGCGAGTCCTGCAGCTGGTCGCGAAATCCGTAGGCGCCGCTCTGCTGGTAATAGCCGGCCCGGCCCCAGATGCGCGCGGAGATGGCCTGATAGCGCACCCAGTCATTGATGAGCGAGTCGAAACGCCGGTCGGCCGTCTCGATGCGATGTCCGGCCAGACGGTCCACCCAGGAGGACCTGGCCTGCTCGAGGGCGCGGCTCATGGCCTTCACATCGAGCCACTGTTTCAGGAGTGACTCCGACTTCGAGCGCGAGTCGTCCACGGCGATGGCGAAGCCGATGGTCTTCTCCTCTCCGCTCTTCAATTCGACGATGCTGCGCATCGCCGCGACCGGGTCATAGTGTTTGCCGAACAATCCCTTCCACGCGCGGCGCGACAGCGCCTCCGGCTGCCGCAGCGTTCCATTGCGCCCGGTGAACTCGCTCTTCTCCCCCTCCGCCGACTCGACCTTCTCCGTCGTGCCGAGCCCGGAGACATACGGGAAGCCGGTGTTCCAGTGTCCCCACCGTTTCGAGCCGATGTCCCACATGCGGTTCCAGCCGAACACGGCGCCGCGCCTGGCATCGAATTCGGTCTCGATGAACAGCTTGTGAAACTCGCGGCGCGGCGCCGGCGTCGTCCCGCAGCACCACTCCAGATAGGCGGTGATGTCGAGCGAGCGCGGGGCCGGTCCGCTGTTCTTGAGCCGCACGATCCACAGCTCGATCGTCTCCTGCGGATGAGGGAAGAGCGTCCAGTGGGCCTCGATGCCGGCTAGAAGCGTGGCGAACTCGCTGTAGCCGATGCCGTGGCGGCACTCGAAGAAGTCGTAGGCAGGCCACATCGGCGCGGGAGAGAGCGACCACGACTGTCCCGACTCCCGATCGGTCACGTAGAGGAACTTGCCGCTCGTATCCTGCGCGAAGTCCTGCTGCCACCAGTTCACCACCGCCAGCTGCGAGTTGTCGATCCAGGTGAAGCCGCTGCCGCTCTGGCTCACGGCCAGGCCGAGGCGCTCGTTGGAGATGATGTTGGACCAGGGGCGCGGCGGACGGGGATCCGTGACGATGTATTCGCGCCCGTCCGCGGAGAAATGCCCGTAGCGGTCGCGCGCCGCGTCACTGCCTGAGCCCATTCACCCTCCTCATCTGGTCTGTTCGTGCCGCAATGCGGGAAAGCCGAGCTGCGCGGCCATTTCCTGCCACTGGAGCTGAAAGTCGTCGCGCTCATGATGAGGAAGAACGATGCCCAGCGAATAGAAATACACGTGCAGCATCTCCCCTGCCCACGCCGCCGCCATCAGCTCCGCCGCGTTGCCCGGTTCCTGAAAGATCCGTCGTCCCGACTCCGGCAACCGCGCGAACGAAGGATTGAGAATGACCTGATATGCCTTCAGGCGCGACTGGTCGCGCCCGGCCACCATCGTGGCGATGGCCGGTTGCGGAGCGCGGCCCATCCCGTACTCGTCACCATCCTCGATGACGAAGATCCGGTAGTCGGGCCGGTCGAACCGGGCCATGAGCGCTCTCCCCTGATCGGTGGCCGCCCACAGCACCAGCCCGCGCCGCGTCGCCTCGTCGGTCCCAAGGACCTGTTCCTCGGTGAAACGTGGTACGCCTTCGTCGAACACCACCCGCTCCCCCGCCAGAATCAACCCGTACGGATCCGTGCGAGCTGAAATGGAGGCGCGGGTGTCCTCACCCGCGCGCCGGCGGGTGGGGACACCCGCCGCTCCATCATGCAGTCGGCGCTCGTACGGCAACTCCCTGACCACAGTCTCCTTCCGATCCACCGGCGAGACGACGACGATCCCCCCCGGCGGCATGGCGATCCCCTCCTCGATCCGCACCACCACGCCGTCCCCCTCGCGCCGCATCGAATAGGTGAGAGGCCCGTGCGGAGTGCGCAACATCTCCACGCCGATCGGCTGCGTGCCGACCCATCGCTCCGGAATCCCTGCCCCCAGCACCAGAGCGTCTCCGCGCTCGTACGCGAACATGTCCAGCACCGAACGGATGAAGTCGGAGCCGACCCACGTGTGCGGCATGTCGCCGATGAACTTCGGCGTGGCCGGATCGCGGAACACGACCTCCGCCCAGTGGTTCCAGGCCGGCGGGCGGACGTGCGTGAAGAACCAGTCGAGGATCTGGTGTGCGCGCTCGGGCTGCCCGAGCCGGACGAAGGTCCCTACGGTGCGCCATTCGTAGGGGGTGTAGCCCTCCCATTCCTTCGCGCCGTCGCGGCGGGCCACGAACTCCTGCCAGTAACGCTCGAACGTGGCCCGCAGCGCCGCCGCCGGCATGTTGCCCAGCTCGCCGCCCGGATTCACGGCCGTGGTCGTCGACGTGGCGTCGAAGTCGCCGAGCTCCACCGAGCCGGGGATGTAATCGATGTTGTGACTGGCCATGGCCCGCTCGATCGAGGCGTAGAGGTCGCGGCGGAACCCGTCGCGGATCGCCGCGAACCGTGCCTGCTCCTCGCTTCGCCCGAGAATGCGGGCGATCTCCGTCGCGTCTTTCAGCCCGGTCAGGACGAAGAAGTCGTCCCAGTACGAGTGCATCGGTTTGGCCGAGTAGCCCTCGTGACTGATCGACTCCGGCACCAGTCCGAAGAAGGCGAGTTTCTCCGGAGTACGGTACTCATCCGTCATCCGCTCCCGCCGCAGTGAGTCGATGTATGCGACCGCTTTCTCGACGTGCGGCCACATCCGCTCCAGGAATCGGAGGTCGCGCGTGAACTCGTAGTACTCCCTGATCAGATAGATGAACTGTCCGTGGCTGTCGTGCTCGGGCACTGGATCGCCGCCGCGCGGGCTGACGCAGCACGGCACGTAGCCGTTGGGCCTCTGGAACTGCCCGTACCACTCCACGAACCGCCGCACCTCCTCGGCATGACCGAGACGGAGGAGCGCTGCGGACGTGAGGGAGCCGTCGCGGATCCACGACCGGTCGTACGAGCGCGAGCCGGGCTGGATGGCGGCGCCGTCGGCGTTGATCAGGATGTAGGCGAGGTTGCTCCGGATGGCCCGGCCGATCCGCGCCGCTTCGGGCGGAAGATGAATGGCCACGCGGCCGAGCCGGCCCGCCCATTCGCCGGTGGCCACGGCCAGCTCACGGTCGAAGTTCAGCGACGTGTCGAGATCCGCCGGACGCTGATGAAACGGGATGGCTATGACGACGTCCTGCCATGATCCTGCCGCGAGCTGCAGCGGCCAGGACATCACGCCGGATGCAGAACCGAAGGGATCTTCGACGCGGGGCGCGGGTGAGGACACCCGCGCCTCCATCAGCGACATGATGTCGCCTTGATCGAACCGCATCGCCCGGAACGACTGCAGCGGCGTGATCGGGATGATCGTGGTGGTGTCATTGACGACGATCGCGCCGTCTTTGCGCTCGATGGAAGTGATGTCCGCCGCGCCGCCCGGCGTCGCCAGAAACTGCCACGACGGATTGACCTGCAGCGGGCGGATGGCCAGGTGCAGCGTCGCATTCGCGGCGGCGTTCGTCCTGTTCTCCACGCGATACCGCGTCAACAGGACGGAGTGACCTTCTTCGCCGCGCGCAAACGTCGTCACGGTGAGACGCAGATCGCCGTGGTCGCGCACCACCGACGGAATCGGCAGCTCCTCTTCGGCCAGAGACTGCGTGAGCGTCGCGTCGGCCCACGTCAGCAGGCTCGACGACGTACTCAGAAACGGCTCGATCGAGAAGCGGATCGGATCGATGTCGATCGTCCCGTCCTCGGAGATCAGCGCCTCGCGCATATCGGCCGGAGCGCCCACGATCGTCCAGTACGACTGCTGGCCGAGGAGGTATTTCGGATAGAGGCCGCGGCGGGCGGCGCGGGCCATGCCATCGAACATCGCGTTCTTCGAATCGGAGAACGAGGCGGGCTGCACCTCGATCTCGCGGATTGCGAATCGCCTTCCCGCGCCTTCCTTCAGATCGAGGCGGACATGGCGCGCCTCCCCTTCCGGGATGAACACCCAGTCCTCGCCGCCGTCGCCGTCTCGCACGCGCCAGACGGTCTCCCACTCCCGGCCATCGGCGGACGTGAGCACGTCGTAGCCGGTCGCGTAGTCGTTGGCGTCCCACTGGATGCGCAGGCCGCCCAGCTCTCGCCGCCGGCCGAAATCGATCTCGTGCCGGTTCCTCCCGCTCCACGCGCCGAAGCGATTGCGCTCCTCCTCGAACGGCCGGTCCGCCGCGAGCGGTGTGAACGTCAGATCGTCGATCCAGACCGTTCCCTTCCCACCCACGGCTGCGACGATGACCAGCTCGAGGCCCGCGGTCGTCCTGATCTCTCCTCCACCCCGTGGTCCCCAGGCAAAGTTCAGGTGACGTTTGCGAATCCGGATGCGGCGCCATTCCTCCGGGAATCGATATCTCCGCCGCACCGACCACCAGACGTTCTCCATCGGCGGATCGAGCAGTTTGAACTCGAGCGTCTGCACGGGCGTCTGGCCGCGAATCCAGAACGAGAACTCGTAGTTCTCCGGAAGGTCGAGCCGGACCGGCAGACGGGCGATCGCATATCCGCCGCCGCCGCCGAAGTCGAAATCGAGACGCATGGCCCGGCCGGTGCGTCCGTCACCGGTGGAGATGTCGAGGCGCACGCCGTCGGATGGATGCGCCTCCCACTCCTCCACCGTGGTGAAATCGTCGAGGACGCCGGCGGTGATCGGAATCGGCAGCAACGCGATGACGACCGCGGCGAAGCGGATCACTTCACCGCCTCGAGCCATCCGCCGCGGAAGCCGGCACGCTGAAGGCCGCGGATGATGTGCGGGTTCTTCCTCATGACGTTCCAGACGAACCCGCTCCGGTAGTTCTCGATCATCAGCACGATCGGTCCCTGATCGATGCCGAGATAGTCGTTGTCGAACCAGCCGAGCTCGGGGTGGACGGTGCCTTTGCGCAGCAGCGGCGGGGGCTCGCGCAGCGTCGGGTTGAACGAGTCGAGGAATCCATATTTCTGATAGAGCGCCTCGCCGTAGCGATCTTTCATCGCCGCGATGGCCGGGATCACGATCTCCGGCGCGAACGGGATCGACGCCGCGGCCGCCGTCGGGGCGATCGTTCCGTCGTCGTGAATGCCTGTCGCCGCCGCGCCGCGAGCCCAGTACCCGCGGAGCTCGCGCTCCTTCCCGTCGATCGCCACCGTGCCCCCTCCCGGTCCGTCGCAGGCCGTCAGTCCCCAGATGTTCTCGCCGTAATCGCGGAAGCCGTTCGGATTGTCGATGGCGTACGAGCGCTGCGAGAGGGTGGCCCGGCGCGAGTTCTCGAAGAAATCGATTCCCTTCTCCCGCAGGTAGTCGTCCTGAATGCCGCGAAAATCGATGTAGATGTGCGAATACTGATGTCCGAACAGCGGCGCGAAGTTGACGTGCTCCTCTCCGTAGAACGGAAGCCAGCGGTAGGTCGAGACCCAGCCGTCCCACGACTCTCTGCCCACCGGATGCGCCGGCGAAGCCAGCGCCAGGATGTAGAGGATCGATCCCTCGTTGAGGCCCCGCCAGATGCCGGCGCCGTATCCCCGCTCCGGACGCCAGCTCATCTGCACGAGCGGCGGATTGACCAGGAAGTACGGCCACTCCGCCGCGAGGTAGAGCTGCTCGGCCAGATCGCGGATGCGGCGCTCGTCCGGATGATCGCCATCGAAGTAGCTCTGGCAGAAGAGCGCGCCGGCGAAGAGCAGCGTCGTGTCGATCGTCGACAGCTCGGTGGTGTCGTGCCGCAGGCCCGTCTCCATGTCCAGGAAGTGGTAGAAGAAACCCTTGTAGCCGGTGATGCCGCGCGCTTCCGGGCCTTGCGGCGCGCTGCTGAAGAACTCGAGCGTTGTCAGCACGCGCTGGCGGGCCTCTGCGCGCGTGATCCAGCCTCGCTCCACTCCGACCGGATAGACGGTCAGGCCGAATCCGACGGCGGCGATGCTGGAGAACGATTTGGTCGGCCAGCGATCGGGAACGAGGCCGTTCTTCGGATTGGTGGTCTCCCAGAACCAGAGAAAGGTGCGGTACTGCAGATCGTCGAGGAGGACCTCCTCGGCGTCGGGAGGGGCAGCCGCGATGGCGGGAGGCGAGGCCACCGGCGGTCTGGCCGGTGTCGCGCAGCCGAGGATCACGAGGAAGGAAACGAGGATGGGGACGGCTTTGATCACGGCTCTCTACCTCGCGGTGTAACCGTTTACGGAATGGCGACGCTAACGCACTGGGGGACGGGTGTCAACGAGTTCACCGATCACGGATCACAGATCGAGGTGGCCTGGATCGCAGATCGATGTACGGCCGGGTCCTCCCTCCGATTCGCGTTGACTTCGCCCACGAGCGGGGAGTAGTGTATCCGGACTGTAAACGGTTACAGCATGGCCGTCACGGCGAAACGGAAACGCTCCCTGGCGCCCCACCGATCCAAGGTCGGGGCGACGATCCGCGATGTAGCCAAACGCGCCGGCGTCTCTGTGGCCACCGTCTCCCGCACTCTCAACGGCGTCGGCCCCGTCCGCGCCATCACCTCGCGCCACGTCCTCAAGATCGCCCAGGCCATGCGCTACGTGCCCCACGCCGCCGCACGCAGCCTGAGCAGCCGCCGCAGCCACACCCTCGGCGTCCTCCTGCCCGAGCTCCACGGCGAGTTCTTCTCCGAAGTGATCCGCGGGATCGATGTGGCGGCCAGGCAGCGCGGCTATCACATCCTGGTCTCCGGCTCGCACAGCGACACGGACGAGATGATCGCCGTCCTGGCCGCGATGCGCGGCCGCGTCGACGGCCTCCTGATCATGTCACCGGACCTCGACCTCGGTCCTCTCAGCCGCAACATCCCGCCGGCCATGCCGGTGGTTCTGCTCAATTCCACCACGCGCAGCCACCGCGCCATCCAGATCGACAACTACTCCGGGGCCCGGGAGATGACCCGGTACATCCTGTCCCTCGGTCATACCTGGCTTGCGTTCATCGCCGGACCGGAGCGCAACATCGACGCCGCCGAACGGACGCGCGGGTTTCGCGACGCCATGCGCGGAACGGCGGGGCGGCCGATGGAGTTGGAAGGCGAATTCACCGAAGAGTCCGGCTATCGCACCACCAGCGAGCTGCTCAGCCGGGTGCCGCGGCCGACGGCGATCTTCGCCGCCAACGACGCCATGGCCATCGGCGCGCTGCACGCGCTGCGCGAGAAGAAGCTGCGCGTGCCGGAGGATGTCTCCCTGGCCGGGTTCGACGACATTCCGCTGGCGCGCTTTCTCACTCCGCCGCTGACGACCGTGCGGGTCGACATCGCAGAGCTGGGCCGGCGCGCGGTAGACATGCTTCTCGCACAAATGGAAGGCAGTTCCGCATCAGCTCACAAAGACGTGATTCCGACGACGCTGATCGTCCGCGACTCGTGCGGCGTGAAAAGCGCGTCTCAACTTGATCGGAGGATGAAATGAGTTACGAGAGAGGGAGAGTGTTCCGTCAGTTCTTTACCATCGCTCTTATCATGGGACTGGTCGCCGGCGCGGCCATGGCCCAGACGACGACCGCGACGATTCGCGGCACCGTCAACGATGAGAGCGGGAACCCGTTCCCGACCGCGGAGATCACCGCGACGAATTCAGCGACCGGATTCACCTATCGGGCCGTGGCGGGCAGCACCGGCGCCTTCACGCTCAGCGGACTGACACCGGGCACGTACCGCATCGACGTCGTGGCGCCGTCTTATCGCGGCACGACGCGGGAGGTCACGGTTCTGGTCGGGCAGTCGCTGGACATGAACTTCCGGCTGCAGCCGGACATGGTGCTGATGGAACAGATCACGGTCGTGGGCAGCACGCCCATCGAGATGCAGGCGACGGCGATCGCCACGAACGTCACGCGGCAGCAGATCGAGAACCTGCCGCAGAACAACCGTAACTTCATGAACTTCGCCACGCTGGCACCGGGTCTGCGCTACCAGGACAACGAGTTCAGCAAGACTTTCGCTGCCGGCGCGCAGTCCGCAAATGCCGTCAACGTGTTCATCGACGGTGTCAGCTTCAAGAACGACGTCCTGGTGGGCGGAGTGATCGGACAGGACTCCAGCCGCGGCAACCCATTCCCGCAGAATGCCGTACAGGAGTTCCGTGTCCTGACACAGAACTAC
>DATKCA010000134.1:0-39358 GCA_035544675.1 Thermoanaerobaculia bacterium
GCGAAGCTCTACCACATCGACTATGGGGTGGAAGGCTCCGATCGAACGCTGACCGTGGCCACGACACGTCCGGAGACCATGCTCGGCGACACCGCTGTGGCCGTCCATCCGGACGACGAGCGCTATCGTGACCTCATCGGCGGCTTGGCGCTCCTTCCCATCGCCGGGCGGCGCATTCCCATCGTGGCCGATCCGATCCTGGTCGACCGCGAGTTCGGCACCGGCGTCGTCAAGGTCACCCCTTCGCACGACAAGAACGACTACGAGGCGGGAAAGCGCAACGGTCTGGCCCAGATGCAGGTCATCGGCGACGACGGCCGCATGACCGATCTGGCCGGCCCCGACTTCAGCGGGAAGGATCGGTTCGAGGCGCGCCAGGAGGTGCTGACCCGGCTTCAGTCCGCGGGGGCCCTGCGGGAGACCAGGCCGTACGCACACTCGGTCGGCGTTCACGGCAAGTGCGACACCGACATCGAGCCGATGGTCTCGCGGCAGTGGTTCGTGCGCATCGCTCCGCTGGCCGGGCCGGCCATCGAGGCCGTGCGCAAGGGCGACGTGCGGATCACTCCGCAGTCGTGGGAAGCGACGTACTTCAACTGGATGGAGAACATCCACGACTGGACGATCTCGCGGCAGCTCTGGTGGGGCCACCGCATCCCGGCGTTCTACTGTCCGAACGATCACATCACCGTCTCGGTCGATGAGCCGGACGCGTGCCCGCAGTGCGGCGCGGCGCCTCTCACCCAGGAGACCGACGTCCTCGACACGTGGTTCTCGTCAGGACTGTGGCCGTTCTCGACGCTGGGCTGGCCGGACGAGACGGATGACTACAGGACGTTCTACCCGACCGACACGCTGATCACCGGGTTCGACATCCTCTTCTTCTGGGTGGCGCGGATGATCATGTTCGGGCTGCGCTTCACGGGCAAGGTGCCGTTCAGCCAGGTCTTCCTCAACGGGCTCGTGCGCGACGAGCAGGGCCAGAAGATGTCGAAGACGACGGGGAACGTCATCGACCCGCTCGACGTCGTGGAAGAGGTGGGTGCCGATGCGCTTCGCTTCACTCTGGCCATCAACACGTCGGGACGCGACATTCCGCTGGGGCGGAATCGCATCCAGGGCTACTCGGCGTTCGTGAACAAGATCTGGAATGCGTCGCGGTTCGCGATGATGCACATCGACACCGAGCTGAAGGACGTGAAGGATCTCGCGCACGAGCGCCTGCGCGTGGTGGAGCGCTGGATCCTGTCACGCCTGAACGCGGCCACCCTGGAGGTGAACAAGTCGCTGTCCATCTTCCGCTTCGATGAGGCGGCCAACTCGGTGTACCACTTCTTCTACGGCGACTTCTGCGACTGGTACATCGAGATGGCCAAGCCGGTGCTGCTCGGCAAACACGGCAGCGACGACGACCGGCGTGACGCCAGGCGCGTGCTGCTCGAGGTGCTCGACCGTTCGCTGCGGCTCCTCCATCCCTTCATGCCCTTCGTCACCGACGAGATCTGGCTCCGCCTTGGCGGTGTGGAGCCGTCGATCATGGTGGCGGACTATCCGGTCCACAACGACGAGCTGACCGACAGCGACGCCGAGCGGCTCATCGGCGTGATTCAGCAGATCATCACGCGCGTGCGCAACCTGCGCGCCGAGGGAGGCTTCACTCCGAAGGAGCGCCCCACGCTCCATGTGACAGTGAGAGACGAGCGCGATGCCGGGTTCTTCAACCGCTACGGTTATCTGCTGATCGAGCTGGCCCGTCTGGCCGAGCTCCGCGTGAACGGCCAGGCGCCGGAAGGGGCGTACAGGGATGCCATCGCCGGCGTGGAGATCGCCGTGCAGTTCCCCGAGCGCGTGGTGACGAAGGAGCAACTGGAGCGCACGCAGCGGGAGATCGAGAAGAGCCAGAAAGAGCTGGCCTCGCTGAACGCGAAGCTGGCCAACGAGCAGTTCGTGCGCAATGCGCCCGAGACGGTGGTGGCGCAGGCGCAGGCCCGGCGGCAGGAACTGCACGCCAGACTGGAGAAACTGGCGCAGAATCAGTAAGGAGTGTGCCCTGACCACTCCGAAGGAACCATGATCCACACGCGCGAGGTTGCTGACCGGCTTCACACGATCGAGTCGCTGGCGATCATCTCGCGGGTTGCCTCGACCAATCTGGTGGCGCGCCGCGTGGTCAACGAGTGCATCGAGAACGAGCTGTCTCTGCCTCAGGCGATGATCATCGCGCGCGAGCAGTTCGCCGGGCGCGGACGCAACGATCGCTCCTGGTCCTCTCCGCCCGGCAAGGGCATCTACGCGACGACAATGCTCATGCGCTCGGTCGAGGAGCTGGCTCTTCTGCCGCTGACCGTCGCCAACATCGTGGCGCGCTATCTGCGCAAGACCTTCTCCGTCGACGCGCGCATCAAATGGCCGAACGACATCCTGGTCAACGGGCGGAAAATCGCCGGCATCCTGCTGGAAGCGCGGGTTCAGGACAGCCGCGCGTTCGTCATCATCGGCGTGGGCGTGAACATCGAACCGGTCCAGGACGATGCGCGCCCGAACGCGATCTCGCTCCGTGAGGTCGCCGGCCCCGCGTTCCGCGGCATCGACGAAGCCACGGTCGCATTCATCGAAGAAGTGGACGCCGGGGTCTCCCAGCCCTTCGTCGCCGCTGACGTTCTGAACGAGTGGCGCGCCCTCTCCGTTCACCAGCTCGGCGACCGCATTATCTGCGACCTCGGCGAACGCACCGTCACTGGCGGCTGGAGGGGCATCGACGACCGCGGGCGCGCGCTTCTGCTCACCTCGGACGGAGAGCGCATCGCCATTCCCGCCGGCGATCTGATTTTGACGTAACCTGTTGGCAATGGCGTCCAACCTCCTCGTCGTCGACGTTGGGAACACCAACATCGTCCTGGGGATCTATCGCGGCGACGAGCTGGCCAGCTCCTGGCGCCTCTCCACGGCGCGCGACCGCACCGCGGACGAATACGGGATTCTCGCCAAGCAGCTGGTGGACGGGTCGGCCCGGGCGCCGCTGGACGGAGCGATCGTCGGATCGGTCGTTCCGCCGCTGAACAGCGTCGTCAGCGAAATGGTTCGGCGCTACTTCGGCGTGGAGCCGCTTTTCGTGGAGCCCGGGGTGAAGACCGGGATCGCCATCCACACCGACAACCCGCAGGAAGTCGGGGCCGACCGCATCGTCAATTGCGTGGCGGCGTTCGAGACCTACGGTGGTCCGTGCGTGATCGTCGACTTCGGAACGGCCACCACGTTCGACCTCGTCACGAAGGACGCGCGCTACGTGGGCGGCGTGATTGCGCCCGGCCTCACGATCTCCGCCGAGGCGCTCTTCGCGCGCGCGGCGCGGCTGCCCCGCGTCGACATCCGACGGCCCGAATCGGTCATCGGCACGAACACCGTCGTCAACATGCAGTCCGGACTCTTCTACGGGTACCTCGGCCTCGTCGACGGCATCCTGGCGCGGATCAAAAAGGAGATCCCCGGAATCAAGCGCGTCATCGCCACAGGCGGCCTGGCCACTCTGTTCGCAGAAGACAGCGAATACATCGATGAGTTCGATCCGGAGCTGACGCTGAAGGGATTGAAGATCATCTACGACCGGAACCAGGGCGTGAAGCGAGGGCGGAAGTGAGAGGCTGTCATGCCGAGCGTAGCGAGGCATCCGGGCGCGGCGGGTGGTGCCGGAATCCAGCTCCTCGCGCCGCCCTTCCGCCCAGGTCCCTCGCTACGCTCGGGATGACAATCGCCTTCCTGCTGTTCGCCTCTCCCCTCCTGGCGGGGTCGACCATCACCGCGTCCAACGCCGCGCTCTCGACCGCTTCGCCCTATGCGACGGGCGCCGGATTGGCCGTCCTCAAGGGGGGCGGGAACGCCATCGACGCAGCCGTGGTCGTCGCATTCGCGCTGGCAGTCGTACATCCGCAGGCGGGCAACATCGGGGGCGGCGGCTTCCTTCTGTACTACGACGCGGCGACGGAAGGGGTGTGGGCGCTCGACTTCCGCGAGGTCGCTCCCGCCGCGGCGAAACAGGACATGTATCTGGCCAGTGACGGCACGATCTCGAGCACGAGCCGCACGGGACCGCTGTCGGCAGGAGTGCCGGGAACGGTGGCGGGCCTGGCGGCGGCGCACGCGCGGTTCGGCACGAAGCCGTGGAAGGAGCTGCTCGCGCCCGCCATCGCGATGGCCCGGGAGGGAATCCGCGTCGACGCGGAGATGCAGCGGGAACTCGGCGAAGAAGACGAAGAGAGAAAGATCAGCCAGTTCCCATCCACCGCGGCGCTGTTCTTTCCCGGAGGCAAGCCAATCGCAGCGGGATCGACGCTGGTTCAGCCGGATCTCGCCGCCACACTGCAGCGCCTGGCCAAGTCCGGTCCGGCGGATTTCTACGAAGGAGAGACGGCCAGGCGGCTCGTCAACGGGATACGCGCCGCCGGCGGCATCATCGGGTACCGCGATCTGCGCGAGTACAAGCCGATCTGGCGCGCCCCGCTCGAGATCGGCTTCAATGGCTACGCGATCTACACGATGCCTCCGCCTTCCGGCGGCGGAATGGTTCTGGCGGAGTCGCTGAACATCCTTTCCGCGTACGACCTCGAGAAGACCGGCTTCCAGACGCCCCGCTCCCTCCATCTCCTGGCAGAGGCGGAGCGGCGCGCATACATCGATCGAAACAAGTACGTCGGAGATCCGGCCAGCACGCGGATTCCGTTCCGGCTTCTTCTCTCAGCCGAGCGAGCCGCGCTCTGGCGGCGAAGCATCGATCCCGACCGCGCCACGCTCACCGCGTCGCTGGCCGAGCCGGCCAGCGCCATGACGGAAGGCTCGGATACGACTCATTTCACGATCGTCGACGAGAAAGGCAATGTCGTCTCTCTCACCACGACCATCAATGAGAACTTCGGCAGCGGCTTCGTCGTCCCCGGCGCCGGCTTCCTGCTCAACAACGAGATGGACGACTTCACCGCCGCAACGGGCCAGCCCAACAGGGCCGGGCTGGTGCAGGGCGTGGTGAACTCGATCGAGCCCGGGAAACGGATGATCTCGTCGATGACGCCGGCCATCATCATGCGCAACGACCGGCCGTTCATGGCTCTGGGCACGCGCGGAGGACCGACGATCCCGACGACGATCCTGCAGGTGTTTCTGAACGTGACGGTCTGGGGGCTGTCACTCAGCGATGCCCTGGCGGCGCCGCGCTATCACCAGCAGGCCCTGCCCGAGGAGATGCAGTACGAGATGGCGTTGGCGCCGAAGGGGATGGTCGACGCGTTGAATGCAATGGGCCATGGCGTTCGGGGGGGCGGGCCGATCGGCGACGTTCACGCCATTCTCATCGACCGTGGAAAGATCGTCGCCGTGGCGGACCCGCGTCGCGGCGGCGCGGCAGGAGGTTATTGATGTCAGAGGATCTCAAAGTCGAAGCCTCGCGGGCAGCCCTTCGCGAAGTGAAGAGCGGCATGCGTCTCGGACTCGGCACCGGCAGCACGGCCACCGAGTTCGTCAAGCTCCTCGGTGAAGCGCTGAAGTCGGGAGCGCTCGCGGACATCCGCTGCACATCCACCTCCGACAAGACCGAGGAGCTGGCTCGCTCTCTCGGCATCGCCATGTTCCCGCTCGCGGAGGTGTCCCCTCTCGATCTGGCCATCGACGGCGCGGACGAGATCGACGCGAGACTGAGGCTGGTCAAGGGGCGTGGCGGCGCGTTGCTGCGCGAGAAGATCGTGGAGCAGCAGGCCCGGCGCTTCATCGTGATCGCGGACGAGAGCAAAATCGTGGACAAGCTCGGGGCCGGGCCGTTTCCCGTCGAGGTGACGCCGTTCGCGCTCGATGTGCTGACGCGACAGCTCACGGAGAAAGGCCTCCAACCGGTCCTGCGCATGCGGGACGGCTCCGTGCGCATCACCGACGAGGGCAACCGCATCCTCGACGTGCGCATCCCGGCCGATCGGGACATCGCGGACGTCGTCGCCGAGATCCGCAATCACGCCGGCGTCGTGGAGACCGGCTTTTTCCCGTTCGAGGCCAGCGCCGCGATCATTGCGGGGGCGACGGGGATTCGCTGGATGCGCCGTCCGTCTTAGGCACGGTCACGCTGAAACGCCACAGGTTGTCCTTGTAGTAGAACGAGACGTACGAGGCGAACGGCGTGTGGAGCGGCTTGTTGATCTTGGTCTCGAACAGCGGATAGAGCCACGTCGGGTTGTCGTAATGCCACATCAGCTCCGCGTGTCCCGTCGTCTCCTCGGTGGGATGGCGCTGGAAGTTGCGGAGGCCGTCGTACAGCTTCTCGCAGATGCGCCCGCGGTAGACCGCTCCGCGATAGCTCGGGGCGGTGCCGAGGATCGGAAAGCCCTTCTCGGTGACGCTGGCGATGTACTCGGCCGAGCCATCCGGGTTCTCCCCTCCCTTGACCGTGACCAGGCCGGCGCGCTCGAGATTGCGCAGAGTGCGCACGGACTTCTCGTCGAAATCGTCTTTCGGAGCGCGCTCGTTCCACCAGACCCGCTGCGGGACTTCCGCGTAAACCGGCTCGCGCTTGAAGGCGACGGCATTGATGATCTGCTGCGCTTTCTTTGCTGTGAGCGGCTCGCGTCTGGCACAGAAGGCGACGGGAAGAAGAGAGAGCAGAATCAGCGTAGTCCGTATGGCCGCGTTTTGCATTTTGGCTCTCCCCATGTTATCTGCCGTGCGCGCCTTTGACTGACCGCATCCTCGACGCGCTCGCCAAGCTCTGCCTCCGGCACAGCAAACTGATCGCCATCGTCTCGCTCGTAGTGGGCCTGGGGGCGTTGGCCGCGGCTTCGCGCATCCACTTCGACCCCGAGATCCTCAACCTCATCCCGGAGAACAACCGCAACGTCAACGAGTTCCGCAAGGTGTTGCGGGACATGGGAACGCTCGACAGTCACGTCATCGTCCTGAACATGCCGGCGGGCCGCGACGTCGGAGAGTACGAGACGCTCATCAGCGCGATCGCGGAGGGCTACCGGGCCAGCCCCCGGATCGCGGACGTGAACTACCGGATCCCCAACCCGCTGGACCTCGTCGATGTGATCCTCCCTCGGGCCATGTTGTTCCTCGATCCGTCGGAGCTTCCGGCCGTCGCGGAAAAGCTCTCGGACGAAGGCATCCGCGAGTCCGTGGCGCGCAACCGGGCCATCCTGCAGACGCCGCAGTCGCTCGCGCTCAAGCAGCTGATCCAGTTCGACCCTTTCAACCTCTCCCAGCTGTTCATGCGGAAGTTCCAGTCCGCCAGCGGCGGCTTCCAGATCGACGCTTCCAGCGGCTATTACCTCTCCGCCGATCGATCCACGCTGCTCATCCTGACGAAGCCGAAGCAGGCCGCGCAGCAGGTCGATTTCGCCAAAGCGCTGCTGAACGAGGGAAGCCTGATCGAGGCGCGCGCCCTTTCCCAGTTTCGCAGGACCGCGCCGCCGGGGACTCCGATTCCCTCCATCGAGCACACGGGCGGCTACCGCATCGCGGTCAGCGACGCGGATCTGATCCGCCGAGACGTCATCGTCAACGTCCTCACGTCCGTGGTCGGGGTGCTGGCCATCTTCCTGTGGGGCTTCCGGCGGCCGGCGTCTCTCTTCTATGCGGGCGCGCCGCTCATCCTGGCTCTGGCCATGACATTCGGAATCGCCGGGATCGTCTACGGGACGCTCTCCTCCGCCAGCGCCGGATTCGCCGCACTGCTGGCCGGCCTCGGTATCGACTTCATCATGGTCCTGTACGGCCGCTACGTCGACGAACGGAACCGCGGCGCCACGATGCCGCACGCGATCGTCCTGGCCATCCGCTCAACGGTGCCGGGCGTGGTCATCGCCGCGGTCACGACGGCGGCGACGTTCTACGCGTTCCTTTCGACGGACTTCCGCGGGATGAGCCAGCTCGGTTTTCTGACGGGAACCGGCGTGCTGTTCTTCCTGGGCGCGGTGGTGTTCCTGCTGCCGGCGCTCATCGTGCTCTCCGAGCGAGGGGAGCGGAAGCGCGCGCCGAAGCTCTTCCATCACTCATTCGGCGCCGACCGGATCATGGACGTGGCAGTGAGGCACCCCAAAGCGACCCTGGTGGCGTGGCTCGTGTTCACGCTGATCTGCGGCGCCCTGGCCACTCGACTCCGCTTCAGCGACAACGTTCAGGACCTGCGCGCCAAGGGGAACGAAGGCGTTCTCAACCAGGAAAAGATCACGAAGAAGTTCGGACAGTCGTTCGAGTTCATGATGTACGTGATCCAGAATCCTTCGCTCGATCACGTGGTCACGCGGACCCACGCCATCACGAACGAGCTCGACACTCTCGTTCCAAGCGGCGTCATCGCCTCACACCAGTCCATCGCCAGCTTCGTGCCGCCGCGCGAGCAGCAGATGAAAGTGGTCACCGAGCTGCAGGCCGGACGGGCCGGACGCTTCGACTTCGACCGCATCTCGCGCACGTTCCGCCAGGAGCTCCAGTCCAACGGCTTCCGGCCCACTGCCTATGACGACTACCTGCCGCTCTTTGCCAGTGCCCTGGCAGCCTCCGAGCCGATGACGATGGACAACCTCGACAGCCCGGAGATGCTGGAATTCGCCTCGCGCTTCATGAAGCAGGTCAACGGCAACTGGATGTCGGTCATCTACATCTACCCGGCCGGGGGACGCTGGCCGCGCGACGTGCCGCCCCAGCTCCTGGCGCTGAACGACCTTCGGCAGGAGGAGATTCTCACCGGCATCAACCTGGTGAGCGGCACGCTCCGTCAGATCGTGAAGGCGGACGCGACGCGCGCGACGATCCTGGCCGTGGCCGTCGTGGCGGTGTTGCTCTTCCTCAGTTTTCGCAGCCTGAAGGCGGTGCTTCTCGTGTTCACGCCTCTCACGGCGGGCTGCATCGGCATGTTCGGCCTCATGGCCGTGCTGAACCTGGAGTTCAACTTCATGAACGTCTTCGTCGGCCTGATGCTCGTCGGCGTAGCCACCGACTACGCGCTGTACATGATTCAGCGACACCGGGAGAATCCGGCCGCGTTCAACCAGGCGGGCCACGAGACCGCCAAGGCCGTGGCCATGGCCGCGCTGACCACGATCGTCGGCTACGGCTCGTTCATGACCTCGCACTACCCGGGCCTTCGATCGATCGGCTATGCTTCGACCTTCGGCGTCGGCCTGAGCGGACTGGCAGCAATCACGCTCATCCCGGCGATCCTGATGCTGGGGAAGAGGACGAATGACCGACAGAACCCTGACGATCCCGCACGTACTGAGTGAGCGACTCGTTCGCGGCAGCGTTCTGACGAACGTCCTGCTGGTCATCGGCGGGTCGGCCGTCATCGCCATCGCAGCGCAGATCGCCATCAGCGTGCCGTTCTCGCCGGTGCCGCTCACGATGCAGCCTCTGGCCGTCCTCCTCGTGGGGGCGACTCTCGGCGCACGGCGCGGTGCCGCCGCAGCCGCGCTTTACATCCTGGAGGGCGCCAGCGGCCTGCCCGTCTTTTCGCAGGGACGCGGCGGCGCGCTCTGGCTGGCGGGGCCCACCGCCGGCTATCTGCTCTCGTATCCCTTCGCCGCCATGGTGGCCGGATGGTTCTCGGAACGCGGGTGGGGAGTGCGCGGGCTGTTCGCAGCGCTCGCGGTGATCTACGCGGGTGGCTTCACCTGGCTGGCGGTGCTCAGCGGACCGGCGAATGCGTTCACGTGGGGCATCGCCCCGTTTGTGATCGCGGACCTGGTGAAGGTCGCCTTCGGCGCCGCGCTGCTGCCGCTGGCGCAGAAGCTGATCACGCGCTAGTGGATGCGCCGTGGGGACACCGGCGCCCCAACAGTCATCCTCACCCGTGGTGCGCGACCGGAACCTCGTTCGTGGCCGGCTCGGGCTCGGGCAGCGGCTTCGACTCGCGTCCTGCGCGCTCGGTCGTCTTCTCGCCCGCCGCGCTGGAGTCGAGCAGTGCGATCTTCAGGACATCCTCGACGTGCTCCACGAAGTAGAACGTCATGTCGCGCTTGATCGGCTCCGGCACATCGACGAGATCGCGCTCGTTCAGCTTGGGCAGGATGACGGTGTTGATCTTGGCCGCGCGCGCGGCCAGCACCTTCTCCTTCACGCCGCCGATGGGCAGGACCTCTCCCCGAAGCGTGACCTCGCCGGTCATGGCCACGTTGCGGCGGACCGGGCGCCCCGTGAGCACGGAGATGATCGCGGTCGTGATCGTGACGCCGGCTGACGGTCCGTCTTTCGGGACCGCACCCGCCGGCACGTGGATGTGAATGTCGTGCGTCTCGAAATAGTCGGGCGGGATGCCCTGCTCGTCGGCGTGGGCGCGTGCATACGTGAGCGCAGCCTGCGCTGATTCCTTCATCACCTCGCCCAGCTGCCCGGTCAGCGAGAGCTTGCCCTTGCCGCGCACCGCCGTGGCCTCGATGAAGAGGATGTCTCCCCCCACCGCCGTCCAGGCCAGACCGGTGGCCACGCCGACCTGATCGCGCTCGAGCAGCTCTTCCGCAAAATGCTTCATCGGCCCGAGATACTTGTCGACGTTCGCGTCGGTGATTCGATAGGTCTTCTCGTCCTTTCCTTCGGCGACCTTGACCGCGATCTTGCGGCAGATCGTCCCGAGCTCGCGCTCCATATTCCGGAGTCCGGCCTCCTTGGTGTAGCCGGTGATCACTTTCGTGATCCCGGAGTCCGTCCACACCACCTCCACGCCGGTGATGCCGTTCTCCTCCATCTGCTTGGGGATGATGTGCTGCTTGGCGATCATCATCTTTTCCTCGTCGGTATAGCCGGAGAGGCGGATGACTTCCATGCGGTCGAGGAACGCCGGCTGAATCGTGTCCAGGACGTTGGCCGTGACGATGAACATGACGTTGGACAGGTCGTACGGGACGCCGAGGTAGTGGTCGCGGAAGGAGAAGTTCTGTTCGGGGTCGAGGACTTCGAGCAGTGCCGACGACGGATCGCCGCGGTAGTCCGCGCCGATCTTGTCCACTTCGTCGAGCATGAACACTGGATTACCGGTCTGGGCCTGATTGATGCCCTGCACGATCCGTCCGGGCAGCGCGCCGACATAGGTGCGCCGGTGACCGCGCACCTCGGCCTCGTCGCGGACGCCGCCCAGCGAGATGCGGACGAACTTGCGATCCAGCGCCCGAGCGATGGAGCGGCCGAGCGAGGTCTTCCCGACACCGGGTGGGCCGACGAAGCAGAGGATCGGGCCCTTCATCTTCGCGCCCTTCAACTTGCGGACGGCGAGGTACTCGAGGATGCGCTCCTTGATCTTCTCGAGGTCGTAATGATCCTCGTCCAGGATCTGCCGCGCGCGCGCCAGGTCGTGGTTGTCCTGTGACACGAGTCCCCAGGGCAGCCCGGTCATCCAGTCCAGATACGTGCGGATGATGGAGGTCTCGGCCGAGTCGGGATGGGAGCGCTCCAGCCGCTTGATCTGTTTCTCGATCTCCTCGCGGGCCTCCTGCGGGATCATCTTCTCTTCGATCTTCTTCCGGTAGTTCTCGACTTCCTCGGCCAGCTCTTCCCCTTCACCCAGCTCGGACTGGATGGCCTTGAGCTGCTGGCGAAGGAAGTACTCGCGCTGGCTCTTGTTCATCTCGCCCTGCGCGGCAGTGGAGATCTCCTGCTGCATGGTGAGCAGGTTGATCTCCCGTGTCAGCAGCTCGTTGACTTTCTTGAGCCGCTCCACCGGGTCGATGGTCTCCAGAATCGACTGCGCCTCTTCCAGTTTGAGGTCGAGGTTGGATGCGGCGAGGTCGGTCAGCCGGGCCGGATCGTCCAGGTTCGCCGCGATCACCATGACCTCGGGC
Organism: Thermoanaerobaculia bacterium; assembly: GCA_035544675.1. Classification (GTDB taxonomy): domain Bacteria; phylum Acidobacteriota; class Thermoanaerobaculia; order Gp7-AA8; family Gp7-AA8; genus DATKCA01. The sequence goes on from DATKCA010000134.1 coordinate 11,805, forward strand.
GAGATGTTCTTGCCGAGGGAGACGGCACGGTCGAGGTTCTGCTTCACGGAACGGATGAGGGCCTCGACTTCCAGCGGCCGGTCCTTCCCGGCCGGCTCTTCGATGCGGGTGATCTTGGCCTTGAAAAACGGCGCGGTCTGGATGAAGTAGTCGATGCGCGCGCGGGAGAGTCCCTGCACCAGGATGCGGATGCGCCCGTCGGGGAGCTTCAGCATGCGCATGATGATGGCCACGGTGCCGACGCGGTACAGGTCGTCCTCGCCGGGATCCTCGTTCTGGAAGTCCTTCTGCGCCGTCAGCATGATGACGCGGTTCTCGGCCAGCGCCTGGTCGACGGCATTGATCGACTTCTCGCGCGAAACCGACAGAGGGACGATGATGAAAGGGAAGATCACCAGGTCCTTGAGCGGAAGAACCGGGAGCACGTCCGGAATCTTGATCGCTTCTTCTTTCGCGGTTTCGTTCGCGTCAGTCATTCAAACCTCTCCGATGGGAATTGGACACAACCGAAGATGCAATGGCTGTTCCTTCATTTTCCGGGAACCGGGCCTACTTCAGCCCATGGAGCTCCTTCACGAATGCATCCACGTCTTCGAACCGGCGGTACACGGAGGCGAATCGGACATAGGCAACCGGATCGAGGCCGCGCAGCCGGTCCATGACCACGCGGCCCAGCTGCTGGCTGGCGATCTCGCGCTCTCCGGCGTCCTGCATCGTGCGCTCGATCGAGTCGGCGATCTCCTCGAGCTGGAACTGTGACACGGGGCGCTTCCGGCAGGCCACCTGCAGTCCGCGCATCAGCTTCTCGCGGTCGTAAGGCTCGCGGCGCTGGTCGCGCTTGACGACCTGGAACGGCATCAGCTCGATCTTCTCGTAGCTGGTGAAGCGGCGGGCGCACGAGACACACTCGCGGCGCCGGCGGATGACCTCGCCCTCACGGCTCTCTCGCGAATCGACGACGCGATCCTCCGTGGCCCCGCAGTACGGGCAACGCATCCGCGCCGTATATCACACAGTTGGAGCGCCTGTGTCCTGGCCTGTGCTCCGCGTCACATCCCGCCAGCGCAGCCCCTCGCGCACGAACAGCAGCAGACCGGTGACCACCACGGGAACCGTCCCCACGATGTGAAACAGCACGGCTGTGGCGACGGACGAGTCGATGTCGAAGTGATAGAAGTTCGTGAGCACGAGCTGGCAGGCCTTGTGGAAACCGCCCACTCCGCCGGGAGTGGGGATGGCCAGGCCGACCGTGGTCACGCCAGTGACGAAGAAGCTGGCGTCGAACGGCAGAGGGCGGTGCAGCGCCAGAACGCTGAAGTAGAACTGCCCGGTCAGGCAGGCCCACACGCCGGCCGTGCAGAACAGCACCTTGGCGAATGCAGCGCGGTGGCGGGTGATCTCCAGCGTCTCGGTGAACGTGTCGAAGAAGTGCATCCACGAGTCGCGGAAGCGCTTCGGAATGAAACGCCCCAGCCACTCGTGCAGCCGCCTGATGTAGCTGCGGAAGAAGAACAGCCCGATCATCAAGGTGAAGAGCGCGGCCATGAGAATCGCGGACGCGACCGCGCCGGCTTTCACGACGTAGAACCAGCGTGCCGTTCGCGGATCGTGCGAGAACTCGCTCCACCGGTACAGGGCGAAGAAGACGAACAGGCTGAGGATCGAGAAGAGGTCCAGCACGCGCTCGGTCAACACGGTGCCGAGCGCGCCCGAGAAACGGTGCGACGTCCGCCGCGCCAGCAGCGCCGGCCGGGCCACGTCTGCCGCGCGGATCGGCAGGATCGTGGAGATCATGTAGCCCACCGTGTTGGCGAAGAACGTGGCGTAGAACGGCGGAGGGTTGTCCGGGTCGAGAATTGTCCGCCACCGGATCGTCCGGAAGAGCAGCGCCATGAAGTTCACGGCCAGCCCGATCACGAGCCACCAGACGCTCGTCGACCGGAGGATCGACCACACCTCGCGGAGATTGGCATTGCGGAGGAAAAGGGCCAGGAAGAAGATGGTGAGCGCCGCAATGGCGGCGATCTGGAGGAAACGTTTCAAGTGGGCCGGTTGTACCACGAGGTCATTCCGGGCGTAGCGGGGAATCCGGGGGGCGGGAGGTACGATGCCTTGCCGCACGCCGCGAGGGATCCCCAGCCTGCGCTCGGGATGACATCATGCTGAAGATCTACACGAACAGCGTTTTCTACCGCCACAACACAGGCGTGGGTCATCCCGAGACCTCGACCCGCCTCGATGCGGCCATGGCGGGAGTGGACCGGGCCGGCGCGTCGGGCCAGGTCATCCGCGACGCGGACGTGCACCCGGAGGCCCGGCGAATCATCGCCAAGGTGCACTCGCGCGAATACGAGCGCGCGCTCGAGGACGCCTGCCGGGCCGGCATGCGCCTCTTCCACTCGCTCGACAACCCTATCTCGTCCTCGTCCTTCGCCGCCGCCCGCGCCGCCGTGGCCACTTCGCTCGTGGCGGCTGAGGACATCTGGGGCAGCGGGGAGTCCCGCCGCGCGTTCATCGTGGCACGCCCTCCCGGACATCACGCTGAGCGCAGCGAGGCCATGGGCTTCTGCTTCTTCAACACGATCGCCTGCGTCGCGGAGTGGCTGCGGGAGCAGCCCGGCATCGAGCGCGTCTTCATCTTCGACTTCGACGTTCATCACGGGAACGGAACCCAGTCGCTCTTCGAAGATCGGGACGATGTCTACTACGCCTCGATTCACCGCTATCCGTTCTATCCAGGCACCGGCGCCGCGAGCGAGATCGGATCGGGCCAGGGCCGCGGCTACACGAAGAACATCGCGCTGGCCGCCGGCGAGGGTGACCCCTCGTATCTCCGCGCCGTCGAAAACCAGATCGTCGGAATCATCGACGACTACAAGCCGCAGGCAATCCTCCTCTCCTCCGGGTTCGACGCCCATCGCCGCGACCCCCTCGGCGGCATGGGCGTGACCGAGCGCGCATACGGCGAGATCACACGGCGCATGGCCGAGGCTTCCGAGCGGCATTGCGACGGGAGACTGTTATCACTGCTCGAAGGCGGTTACGATATGGAAGGGCTCGCCGCGAGCGTCGCGGAGCACGTTGTCGCAATGACTGAGGAGGTGTCCCCATGACGGTCGATTCCACGCAGGGCGGCGGGCAGCCGCAGCGAAGCTGGTTCTCGCGCAACTGGGGTTGGGTCGTCGCGATCGGCTGCCTCACTCCTCTTCTTCTCCTCGGCGGCTGCGTTGCGGGACTCGTCTTCGTCGTCTTCGCCGCGATCCGCAACACCGATGTCTACACCGACGCTCTGGCCCGGGCCCAGAACAATCCCGAGGTCCGCCAGCGCCTCGGCGAGCCGGTCGAGCCGAAATGGTGGATGAGCGGCAAGGTGGACGTGTCCAACGACGGCGGTGAAGCCGACTTCCAGATCCCCATCAGCGGGCCGCAAGGTGATGGATCGGTCGTCGTCCAGGCCACCAAGAGCGGCGGGCGCTGGACCTATCAGCAGCTCTACGTGCGGATCGGCGGAGACAGCATCAACCTGCTGGACGAGGGGTCTTCGAGTCCAGAATGGACTGATACAAATCCTGGAGCCGGGTGATCCGCAGCTCCTGCGAGAAACCGCGGACGACGTGGTCGCGGGCCTTGCGGCCGGTCTCGCCCGCCCGGTCCGGATTGCGAATCACGTTGAGGATGGCGTCCGTCAGAGCACTCTGATCCTTCATCGGAATCAGCCAGCCGATGTCGGGCCGCGACACCAGCTCTTCGTTGCCTCCGGCCCTGGTGGCGATCACGGGCTTGCGCATGGCCATGGCCTCGCGGATCGTGCCGGTGATCCCGGTGCCCGCCCATGAGGCATCGACGACGAGATCCGACGACGCGAAGACGTTCGGCATATCCGCGCGGTACTCGACCGGAGTGACATGCTGCGCGATGCCGCGCCTTGCCGCGTACTCGCGCACCTGGCCAGCCTTCGAGATGTCGCCGATGAGCAGGAGGTGGACGTTCGGATGGAGCGGCACGATCCCGGCCACGGAGTCCGTCAGCTCCTTCCACCCTTTCCAGTCCCGGATGCCGACCTGGGAGATCACGAATCGATCTCCGGCGATGCCCTTCTCACGGCGGAAGGCGCGCGCGTCGGTCTTGTCGGGGTCGAACCGAGAGACGTCGGTGCCGGCGTAGATCACGTCGACCTTCTCCGGCGGCAGCTTTCCGCTCTCGACGATCACGTCCTTGATCTGCTGGCAGACGGTGACGATGCGGTCCACCCGGCTCGTCCTGTATTTGCCGCGGTTCAGGATGTCGAGCGGAAACGAGACACCGCGGTTGACGACGAACGCGCCCACCGGATCGCGTAGCGTCGCCGCCAGGGCCACGGCATGGGCGACGCCTTTGTGAACGTGGATGACGTCGGGCCTCTGCTCCTGGACGAGCCTCCGGAACGCCCGGATGCTGGAGAAGTCGAATCCGTTGCGCATGCGCAACCCCACGAAGCCGACGTTGTGCTCGCGGGCCTTCGCCTCGAGCATCGCTCCGGGACGGCTGACGATCGTGACCTCGTGGCCGCGCTCGTTGAGGCCGGTGGCCGCCTGGAACATCTGGTGCACCGAGCCGGTGTTGAACAGATTGAACTCCAGAGCCTGGAAAATCCGCACGACGCGCGATCTTAGCGTGATCCTCCTGCTGGCGCTGGCCGCCTGCACGACCGACCGCACGCGCCGCGGCTATCTCGAAGAGAACGCGCGGCGCCTGGAGTCCTCGCCGCCGCACCGTGTGGCAATCGTGGTCCCCGGCTTCGGCGTGACCCGGCTATACGACCCGGTCATCGATCGTTATGTGTGGGGCACGGCACGTTCGACCGTCCGCACGCAGTTCCCGGACGATCTCGATCTTCCGTCCGAAGGACGCGATCGCCTCGTTCCGCGCGGCTACGTCGGATCGCGAGGTCCGGTCAACATCGGCTGGCAACTGACCGAGGCTCTCCGGAAGTACGGCGGCTACGTTCGCGATGAGACGGTCTTCCCGTTCCACTACGACTGGAGGCTCTCCGCGCGCGACAACGCCGTGCACCTGCGCGACTTCATCCAGCGCGTCGGGCAGGGACGGAAGGTGGACATCGTCACGCACTCGGCCGGATCTCTGGTCGCACTCGCGCTGGTCAAGCTCGCAGGAGGGGCGGACGAGGTCGAGAATCTGATTCTCATCGCTCCGGCACAGTCCGGAGTGGTGGACGCGTTCCGCATCATGGTTCGCCCGGAGCGCTTCATCCGGCGGCGCTTCTCCCCGGAGATGGTCGCGACATGGCCGTCCGTTCCCGAGCTTCTGCCGGACGAGGGCCGGTTCCTCGTCGGAGAAGACGGCAGGCCGGCCCGCTTCGACGCCTGGGAGCCGTCCAGCTGGAAGGCGATCGTCCCGCCATCCCAGCAGGCCCGGTTCGCGGCGTCGCTGGCGAGCGCGCGCGCATTTCGCGAGGAGCTTCGCCGCTCTCCCCTCCCGGCCAGTGTGCGCCTCACGGTGATCGCCGGGGACTGCGTTCCGACGGCGCGCCGCGTGCTCGCGCGTGACGACGGCACGTTCGCGTTCTACATCCACGAGCTTCGCGATCGTGAGCGGCATCTGGACGCCGTGCTGTTCGAGCCAGGCGATGGAACGGTTCCGGTCAGCAGCGCCAGAGGCGACGGCGAGGCCATTCTCGTGTGCGACGGTCATCAGGGAATCGCCTCTGACCCAAACGTTCACCGGGCGCTCATCCGCTTGTTACGCGGAACACGGTAGCCAACGCTTGCGCGTTGCAGTATCGTTCGAGCAATGGCGCGCCGGGTCGGATCTCTCTCTCACGAGCTCACGCGTTCGATCGACGTTTGCTGTCTGATTGCGTGCTAAGATCCCAAACTCTTGATTTCACACGACATTAGCGCAATCCGGTGGTCGGGTGGAGGCGAGTTTGCCGAAGGAAAAGCAACCGGAGAAAGAGCAGATCAAAGTCACGGATAAGCGCATCTTCACGCCCGAAGGCGAGATTCGTGAAGAGTTCCGCGAAGACATCAAACCGGCAGCGCCCTCCGCGGCGCCCCCGGCGGCGGCGCCGTCTGAGCCTCCGGCCGAGCCGAGCCGCCGCATGTCCGATCAGGTGGGCCAGCCGGGCGAGCGCCGGAAGACTCTGGCGGACAAAGCTGCGAATCCAGGCACGCCGTTCTCTAATTTTCTCGAGCCGCTCATCGCCCAGGCCTACATGAGCATGGGAATGCTTCCCAATCCGTATCAGCCCGAGGGGTCCCGGATCGATGTGGCGGCGGCTCGCCAGATGATCGACATCCTGAACCTGCTGCACGACAAGACGGCGGGCAACCTCAGTCCGGAAGAGGATGACTTCCTCAATACCCATCTGGGCGAGCTGAAACTGGCGTTCGTGAAGCGAACGAAGAGCGTGGGATGACCAGGTACGTCCTCACGGCATTCGCGCTCCTGTTCCTCGCCACGTCAGCCGGCGGGCAGCCGCAGCTTCCGCCGCGCGACATCTGGCCGCAGGCGGCGCAGGCCGCGCGTGACGGTGACCTCGAGACGGCGACCAGGAAAACCACGGAGCTGGTGAGCACCGGCCGCGCGTACGGGCTGAAGAAGTATCCGCCCTACGCAACGTCCGCCGCCGCGCTGGCACGTCAGTCCGCGGTGGAGAACAGCGCCGACATTTCCGAATGGGCGCGCAAGACGTCGGCTGAGCTCGACGACAGCTCCGCAGCCGTCTCATTCGCGATGGCCGACGAAGCGGCGGCCAAAGAGGACTGGAGCACCGCGGCCACGCTGTCGTTGCGCGGGTTCCAGCAGCTCTTTGCCGGCTACCGGACGAGCCTGATGAGCCGGGCCGACCTGCTCATCGTGTTCATCGCCGCGTCCGCGCTGACGGCCATCGTCTTCGCCCTCGTGCTCTTCATCCGTTACGGCCGCTCCGCCGCGCACGACTGGCGCGAGCGGCTCGGCTCGCGGATTCACGGAGGCTCCGTTTCGGTCCTGGCCTTCGCGGCGCTCTTCCTGCCGATCTTCCTCGGTTTCGGACCGATGTGGCTCGTCTTCTACTGGTTTGCGATCTTCTTCGGCTATGCGTCGCTGCGCGAGCGCGGAATCATCATCGTTCTGGCGCTCCTGGTGGCCGCGCTGCCACTGATGCTGGAGTTTTCGGCGAACGCAATCGCCACCGTCGACAGCCCGGCCGTGCTGTCCGCCATTTCCAGCGCGGAGCAGAGCTATCACCCGGAGGCGCTTCGCCGGATGCAGGAGCTGGTGGCCCTGGTTCCCGACAGCTCCACACTGCAGGTGCTGCTAGGCAACCTCCAGGTGTTCGAGGGGAACGAGCAGCAGGCGGCGGAGCACTACCGGCGTGCCATTCAGCTCGACGAAGCCGCCGGCGCGCACGTCAACCTCGGCAACCTCCATTTCCTCGAGAACGACTACGCCGCCGCCATCACCGAATACGGCCGCGCACAGAAGAAGGATCCTCAGCTCGCCATCGCCTTCTACAACGACTCCGTGGCGAACGGCGAGACGTACCGGTTCCAGGAGCAAGGTCAGAAGCTCGAGCAGGCCAAGCGGATCGACTCCCGTCAGATCGAGCAGATCTCCCAGGCCCGCTCGGTGCAGAAGGTGGCCATGTACCATCCTCCCATCAGCGAAGCGTGGGATGTGGAGGCCGGGATTGCGCGCAGGGCCGTGGCCCGTTCGCTGTTCGGCAACTACTCGTACTTCGACCCGGCCACCACGGCCGTCAACCCGATCACCATTGGCAGTCTGGCCGCGCTGGTGCTCGGCCTCCTGTCCTGGCTCATGAGAAGGCGCGGTGGGTACGCCGGCTCGTGCATCAAGTGCGGCCGCACGTTCTGCCATCGCTGCAAGTCCGCCCGCGAGAGCGCCACGTACTGCACGCAGTGCATTCACATCTATCTGAAACGCGACGGCGTGGCGCTGGCCACCAAACGCGCCAAGCTCGACGAGGTCTCCGATCACCACGCCGGCATGCAGCGGCGCAACCGTCTCTTTGCCACGTTCCTGCCCGGATCGGCGCAGATGCTGGAAGGCCGCACGCTGATCGGACTTCTGGGCATGTTCCTCTTTTTCTTCTTCGTCTGTGAGGCGCTGGCGGTGGGAAGACTGGCACCGGCTCTCGGTCCCGTAGCAAGCACGGCTCAGCTGCTGGTCCGGGCCCTGGCCATCGCGCTCGCTCTCCTGGTCTGGTTCACGATGTCGCTGCCGGTGTACCGGCGCCGGGCCGTAGTGACCTAACGAACGTCATGGCACTCGAAGGCACACTCAAAGACTTCAGCCTGGCCGACATCTTCCAGCTGATCGGGCTGCAGAGGAAGACCGGCGTGCTGACGCTGCGAGGAAAGGATGACGCCGTCACGGTCACGTTTCTGGACGGCAAGGTCGTCGGCGCCGACTCTCTGAACCGCCGCCTCGAGAACCGCCTCGGCACTGTCCTGATCAAGAGCGGAACGCTGACTCCCGACCAGCTCTCCCGAGCCCTGGAGATCCAGAAGGAGACACTGCAGAGGCTCGGCTTCATCCTCACTCATTACGGGATCATCTCCGCCGACTCTCTGAAGCAGGCCATCCAGCTTCAGATCCAGCAGATCATCTACCGGCTCTTCCGCTGGAAGGACGGCGACTACCACTTCTCGCAGGAAACGACGATCGAGTACGACCGCGACAACGTCGTGCCGATCACCGCCGAGTCGATCCTGATGGAAGGCGCGCGGATGATGGATGAATGGCCCATCATCGAGAAGCGCATTCGCTCCTACGACATGGTGTTCCGGCGGAGGGTGTCGGAGCAGGAGATCGTCGTGGTCGGCGCGGACGAGGCCGATGAGGTCGACTTCGAGCCCGACAACACCTCCACCCGCAAGCGGAAGACGGCTGCCAGCAACAAGGTCCGCATCTCCCAGGAGGAGAAGGCCATCTACGATCTCGTCAACGGGACGCAGACCGTCGGCGACATCGTCGAAGCCAGCCGCTTATCCGAGTTCGACACCAACAAATCGCTGTACGAGTTGCTCACGCGCGACCTCATCGAGGAGATCCGCACCAAGCGCACCGCCACCGCAGTCGAGCAGACCACCCCCGTCGACGAGAGCGAGGTCGCGGAGACTCCCGTGCCGCTGCCACTGGTGGTATTGCTCACGGCCCTGGCCATCGGCGCCATCATCGCTTCCGTACGCAATCCGCTGAACCGCCTCGGGCCGTTCGTTTCCCGGCCGTCCGCGCTCGAGGCGACACAGAAGGCGATCTCCCTGCAGCGAGTGCAGACGATCGGACAGGCCGTCGAGCGGTACAACGTGATGCACGGCCAGCTTCCGGAGCGGCTGCAGGAGCTCTCGCCCTACTACATCTCCGAACAGCTCCTGACCGACCCGTGGGGCAACGCCTACAAGTACCTGCAGCAGCCCTCGCGGTACCTGGTCATCGGATTCACGCCGGATGGAAAGGCCGATACCGACCTTTTCCTGTCGCGCGCGATCGACATCGGCCCCTCCACGCCCCCGGCCACGATGAGACCGGACAGCGGCGGCATCGTGCTCATCGAGTAGTCATTCCGAGCGCAGCCTCGGGATGACCCTACACCACCAGTTTGAGCTTCTCCGCCGCAAACCCGATCGTCACCGGCGTCTCCGCGACCATCTCCCCGTCGGCGAACACGGCCAGCGGGCGCTCGCTCTGGAAGTGAAACTCCCGCCCCCGCCCGGTCTCGACGTACGGGCTGCGCACGTGGGACCCGTTGAAGACCCGCGGCAGCGTCTTGAGCAGAGTCAGCCGCGAGGTCTCGTGGACGATGCAGAAATCGAGCAGCGAGTCGTCGATCCGCGCCGCCGGCACGATGCGGATGCCTCCGCCGTACTGCGGCGAATTGCCGACCACCACCATCATGATCCTCTCCGTCCGTTCCACCCCGTCGATCCGAAGGCTCATGCGATAGGGCCGGAACCGCGGTAGAACGCGCAGGATCGAATAGAGGTAGATGGCCGAGCCGCGCAGATACTTCGCGCTCGAGTTTGCGAAGGCCGTCACTTCCGAGTCGAAGCCCAGGCCGGCGATGCAGACGAAACGCGTTCCGTTGGCGAGGGCGACGTCGACCTCGCGCACCGCACCGGCCAGCACGGCCTGGCAGGCGTGCTCCCACTTCAGGGGAACACCGGCCACTCTCGCGAAGTCGTCCCCGGAGCCGGAAGGAATGACGGCCAGCGTCCCGCGCTGCAGATCGAACTCGCGGATGGCCAGGTTGACCGTGCCATCGCCGCCGCACACGACCACCCGGTCGTAGCCGCCGCGCGAGCTCTCCGCGGCGACGCTGGTGAGATCCCGCGGGCTCGCGCTCTCGTGAACGTCGACCTCACCGCCGCGGTCGCGGAGATACGACACCACTCCATCGATGCGGCGGCGCGCCCGCCCGCGCCCGGCCGCCGGGTTGAAGATCATTTTGAGCTTCATCGACCGGGACAGTGTAGCGGCTTAGAATTCGCCCCATGAAGTCTCTCCGCCTTCTCCTGCTGTTCGCGCTCGCTTTCGCCTGCAAGCCCTTCGCGGAGTCGAGAGCGGTGGAACAGGGCCCCAGACAACAGCCGCCCACGATCCCTCCGTCCGTGAGCGCGGCGCGGCGCAGTCCGGTCGCAGTCGTCGCGCACAACGTCCTCCCCTCCGTGGTGAATATCCAGACGGAGGCTACGATCCGGCGCCGCCAGGTCGACCCGTTCTTCGATCCGTTCGGCATCTTCGGCGGCGGGACTCCCCGCGTCTCGCAGTCGCTCGGCTCGGGATTCGTCTGGTCGGCGGACGGGATCATCGTCACGAACAACCACGTGGTGGAAGGGGCCTCGCGCATCTCCGTCAACTTCAACGACGGCACCCAGCTCCCCGCCACCCTCCTGGGCGTCGATCCCGACAGCGACCTGGCCGTGCTGCGTGTCGACTCGAAGAGTCTCACTGCCGCTCCGATCGGAACCTCCGCGGACCTCATGATCGGTGAGACCGTCGTCGCCGTCGGCAACCCGTTCGGGCTGAGCGGAACGGTGACGACGGGCGTCGTCTCCGCGCTGGGGCGCTCCGTTCCGTCGGCCGAGGCGGGCCGCACGTTCACGGACTTCATCCAGACCGACGCATCGATCAACCCGGGGAACTCCGGCGGGCCGCTCTTGAACATCGAGGGAAAGGTCATCGGGATCAACGTCGCGATCTATGCGCAGGCGCAGGGAATCGGCTTCGCCATCCCCGTCGACCGCGCGCGCAAGGTGATCCAGGACCTTTTGCGCTACGGCCAGGTGCACAGCGCCTGGATCGGAGCGGTCACCGCCACGCTGACACCGGAGGAAGCGCGACGGCTGGACGTCCGCGCCAGTCGCGGCGCCATCGTGGCGCGCGTGTTCCCCGGCTCGCCGGCACAGGCAGCGGGCCTCCGGCCGGGCGACATCATCACGGCCATCGACGGAAAGCCGGTCGACTCGCGCGAGTCGTTCTCGACGTACACCGCCACCGCGAGCCCGGCCCAGGCAGTGAGCCTGACCATTCTCCGAGAGGGGTCCTCGCGCGCGGTCCAGCTCCGGCCGGCCGATCCTCCGGAGAGCCTCGGCATCCGCATCCTCGAGGAGGTAGCCGGGCTGCGCGTCACCGACGAGGCCCGCAGCGTCGTCATCGATGAAGTCGTCCGCGGATCGCGCAGCGAGAGGGTCGGCCTGGCCCGTGGCGACCTCATCGTCGGCGTGAACGGCGTCGAGGTGCGCTCGGCGCGCGCAATCAACGACGAGCTGATCAAAGCCGCGGAGCGTTCCTCGATCGTTCTCTCGGTCGCGCGAGGGCGGTTCATCTACAACCTCACGTATCCGATGGGACTGTGAGTGACCGATTAGAACAGCGCCATCTGCGGCGGCGGGACCGGCGGGAGCTGCGGCGCCGGCGGCTGCATCTCCGCACGCCGCCGCCCCAGCAGCAGAAACAGATTCCGCCGGATCCACTCCTGCGCCTCGCGGTGATAGCGGAACTTCCGCTCCGCGGCGTGGAACCTCCGGTTGTGACTGCCGCCCAGGACGTGGTGCAGATACTCGTGGTGAATGACCGACTGAATGAAAAACGCCGGGATCCCCGGCGAGTTCAGGAGCGGATGAATGCGGATCTCCGCGGTGTGATGGTTATACGATCCGAGGCGGATGCTGCGGCGGCGCTTGCGCGAGATCTGGTGACCCCATCGCACCGGCAGAGGCGGAATCTTGAGGAAATACGTCCTGTACACCTCCGTGGCGAGCGAATGGAGGTGGTGATGCGTATTCTCGGGCACAGGAAGCGGGATCCGCACCTTCCCCTATTGTGCGGAGCCCGGCGGTCAAAACGCAATCACTCTTTTGAGCGATCCATCACGCGGCCGACGTTGGCCAACGCCGCCGCCGACAGCATCGACGACCCGGCCGCAAGCAGCTCGTCGCCCTTGCGCATGCCGAGATAGACGCCGATCCCGACACCGAGGACGACAGCGCTGAGCGGAAAGGTCCGGATGTGCTCTCGCCATTCCTCGGGCAGCAGGTTCTCGATCTCGTCGAACAGTGCCTGCGGCCCGTTCTCGGCCATCGCCGCCCCGAGCGAAGCGGCGCGCTCGCGAATGGGCGAGTCGAAGTCCAGACCCGCTGCAGCCCGATCGTGATCTTCTCTTCCCTTGTGACTCCGTGTTGCCATGGTTCCCTCTCTCGCGGCGACTACTCTTCGTCGTCTCCGCTGCGAAGCAGCAAGCCGATTGCAAACCCAACTCCTACCGAGACCAGAAGAGCTTTGCCGGGGTTCGATCGCACGTACGTGCGGATGCGGTCGGCCACAGCGCCGAAGTCGACATCGTCGACTTTCTCGCGCATGTTGCTGTAGGTGCTGCTGGCGTACTCGCGCGCGCGTCCGAACCGGCCCGACGTGCTCTCCTCCTCGCCGCCCTCGCCCTCGCCCGGTGTTCCGGTCGTTCGATTGCTCTCTTCCATAGATACCTCCATTTCGGAGCGACCCTTGTATCAGAGAACGCCCCGAAGGGAACAAATCCGTTTCTGCACCGATCATGCCCGGTGCGCTCCCTTAGAATCGCGCTAAATGCGTGTGTCGCTTCAGGATGTGAGTCACGACTACGGAGTCACGGAGAGCTCCGCGGCCGTGCACGTCCTCGACCGCGTCTCCCTGGAGATCGCCTCCGGGGACTTCGTGGTGCTGATGGGGGCATCGGGCAGCGGAAAATCGACGCTGCTGAATCTCATCGGCGCCGTCGACCGCCCCACGGGGGGACGGATTCTGCTGGGCGATCTCGAGACCTCATCTCTCAGCGAGACGGAGCTGACCAGGCTGCGCCGGCACTCCATCGGCTTCATCTTTCAGTTCTTCAATCTCATCCCCACCCTGTCGGTCTTCGAGAACGTGGCGTTCCCGCTGTCGCTGGCATCGGTGCCGCGGCGCGAGATCGACGAGCGCGTCACCACGACACTGCAGGAGGTCGGACTCGAGCACCGCCGCGGCCACTATCCCAACGAGCTGTCCGGCGGTGAGATGCAGCGCGTGGCGATCGCCCGCGCCATCGTGCACCGGCCGGCGCTGATCCTGGCCGACGAGCCCACGGGAAACCTCGACTCGAAGAGCGGCCTGGGCGTCCTCGACCTGATCCGCAAGCTGCACGAGACGCACAGGTCGACGATCGTCATGGCCACACACTCCGACCGGGCCGCGGCGTACGGCCACTACATCATCCAGATTGCCGATGGACGCGTGGCGCGATGATCACCCGCGCGCTCGTTCTCCGCCCGCTCGTTCACGAGAAGCTCCGAACCGTGCTGACGGTCCTGGGCATCGCCGTCGGTGTGGCGGTCGTCGTGGCCATTCAGCTCGCCAACAGCAGCGCGCTCCGCGCGTTCAGCGAGTCGGTCGACGCCGTGGCCGGACGCGCGAACTACCAGATCGTCGGTGAGGCGGGAGAGATCAGCGAGAGTCTGCTGCTTGAACTGCAGCCGCTGTGGAGCCGCGGCGCGCGATTCGCGCCGGTCATCGACGTCGAGGGAATCATCGAGCCGTCGGGGATGCCCATCCGCCTCCTGGGCGTGGACCTGTTGTCGGATCTGCACTTCCGCGAGTATCGATACGCGACCGTGCTGACGGGCAGCGGCACCGCGCAGTCAGCGGCTTCGCAGTACCTGGAGCTGTTCCGCGAGGACTCGGTCATCCTTCCCGCGCCGTTCGCGCGCGAACAGAATGTCGCGATCGGCGACGCCATCGCGCTGAACATCCTCGGCAACCGTCGCCGGATGGTCGTGCGGGGCATCCTTCAGGCTCACGGGCCGGCCACGGCGTTCAACGGGAGCATCGCCATCTGCGACATCGCCACGGCTCAGAAGAACTTCTCGATGCTGGGACAGCTCAGCAGGATCGACCTCATGCTTGCGGATGACGACACCGCTGCGGTCGCGCAGCTCGATCGCATGCTGCCGCCGGGAGTGCGGCTGGAGAGGCCGTCGCGACGGAACGAGCGCGTGGAGAGGATGCTCCGTGCCTTTCGCGTGAACCTCTTTGCGCTGGCCGGCGTCGCGCTTCTGGTCGGGATGTTCCTGGTCTACAACACCGTGCTGATCTCCATTCTCCGCCGCAGGCGGGACGTGGGAATCCTGAAGACGCTCGGCGCGTCACCGCGCCAGATCTTCGCCACGTTCGTGGCGGAGGGGTTCCTCTTCGGCCTGCTCGGGTCGCTGCTCGGGATCGCGCTCGGCAACCTGCTGGCCACGTCGATCCTGGGCATGGTCGGCCGCACCATCAACGCGCTCTACGTGACATCGGAGCCGCAGGCCGTGACTCTCACTCCGGGAGTGATCGCGCTGGGCATCGCCGTGGGGACGGTGCTGTCGGTGCTCTCGGCGATTCAACCGGCGGCGGAAGCGGCGCAGATCCGTCCTGCCTCGATGATCAGCGCAGGGCTGCAGCAGAAGATCACGAACACGCGGCCGCTCGTCATCGCGGCGGCCGTTCTGTTCGCGGCGGGCTTCGCGGTGTCGCGCATCGGACCTGTCGGCGGCATCGCGGTGGGGGGATACGTCGCGGTGCTCTTCGTCGTCGCCGCGTTCTCGCTGCTCGCTCCCTCGATCGTGCGGATCACGGCCCGCGTGGCCGGGCCGGCGGCCTCCCGCGTTTTTGGAGTGGTGGGACGGCTGGCAGCGGCATCGCTGCCTGCATCGCTGCGACGCACCGCCATCGCCAGCGCGGCGCTGTCGCTGGCGACCGGGATGATGGTGGCCGTCGCGCTGATGGTGGGCAGCTTCCGCGAGACGGTCCGCATCTGGGTCGACCAGACGGTCAGCTCCGATCTGTGGCTTCGTCCGGCCAGGAACCTCTCCAACTCGCAGACCGCTCTCTTTCCGCCCGGATTCGGTGAAGAGGTGGCGAAGGTCCCGTTCGTCGAGGCCATCGAGCGCATTCGGGGGAGGGACGTTCTCTACGAGGACACGATGATCTGGGTGGGCAGCGGCGAGTTCGGCGTAGCCAACCGCTTCGGCGATCTGCCGATGGTGAAGCCGCGCGCATCGCGCGACGCGCTCGCAGCGGCGGCCGCGCGCGATGGCGTCGTCGTCTCGGAGAGCTTCTCCGTCCGCTTCGACAAGGATGTCGGAGACACGGTCCAGCTTCCCGTCGCCGCAGGCGTGGCGCGATTTCCGATCACCGGGATCTACCGCGACTACTCGAACGATCGCGGTGTGGTGGTCATGGACCGGCCGCTCTTTGTCCGCCTGTTTCGCGATGACAGGAGCAACACCGTCGTCGTCTTCCTCAAGAAGGGAGTGGATCGGGAACAGGCGCGGCAGCAGCTCGAACGGATGTTCGGCCCGAAGTACGGAGCGTTCGCGATCAGCAACGCGGCGATCCGCCGGGAGGTCATGACCATCTTCGACCAGACCTTCATGATCACTTACGCGCTCCTCGGCGTGGCCATCGCGGTGGCGGCTCTGGGCATCGTGAACACGCTGGCGGCGCTGATCCTGGAGCGGACGCGCGAGCTCGCGCTCTTGCGTGTGACCGGCATGTCGCTGCGGCAACTGCGCACGATGATCGTGCTGGAGTCGTCGCTGATCGGCCTCGCCTCCACGGTCGTCGGCGTGGTCATGGGCTATGCGTTGTCCTGGATCCTGATCTACGTGATCAACAAGCAGTCTTTCGGGTGGACGATCGAGTTCTACACCCCGGTGGCTCTCATCGCGGCCTCGCTCGCTGTCACCTTCCTGGCTTCAGTCGTGGCCGGCGTAGTGCCGGCCCAGCTCGCCGCCCGCCTCAACGTCGCGGCCGCGCTGAAGAGCGAGTGATGCCATTCCCGGCATCGCGAGGAATCCGGGCGTGATGGGCGGTACGCTCTGCCACCCTGCCGCCCAGATCCCTCGCTACGCTCGGGATGACTCGGCGGTATGATCGCCCCATGCGCACGCGGCTCCTCCTGCCCATCGTGGCCGTCCTGGCCGCGTCGGCGCTCATCGCCTCCTCCTCCCGGCAGCGCGCCGTCCGCCTGCCGGCACCGGTCGTCACCGCCGGACCGACGTTCAACAACGAGATCGTCCGCATTTTTCAGGAGCGCTGCCAGACGTGCCATCGCCCCGGCGACATCGCTCCGTTCTCGCTGATCACATACCGCGACGCCGCTCCGTTCGCGGACGCGATCAAGTACATGACCCAGACGCGGCGCATGCCGCCCTGGAAGGCTACGTCCGGCTGCGGCGAGTTCGTCGGCGCCCGCACGATGCCGCAGCACGAGATCGATCTCATCGCGCAGTGGGCCGACAACGGGGCGCCCGAGGGGCGTGCGGCGGACATGCCGGCACCGCTCCAGTTCAACAGCGGCTGGACGCTCGGCACGCCGGACATGGTCCTGTCGAATGCCGAGGCCTTCACGCCGCCGGCGAGAGGCGACGAGTACCGGTGCTTCACCCTGCCAACGAACACGACGAGCACGACTTACGTGTCGGCCATCGACGTCCATCCCGGCGATCGCAAGAGCGTTCACCACGTCATCGCCTTCCTCGACGAGACCGGCGCATCCGTCGCGCTGGACGAGAAGGACCCGGGGCCTGGGTACCAGTGCTTCGGCGATCCCGGATTCACTACGACGGGCACGCTGGGCGGCTGGGCGCCCGGCTATCGCGCGGTGAGACTGCCGCCGGAAGTGGCCTACGAGCTGCCGGCCAACGCCCGCGTCGTGCTGCAGGTTCACTATCACGTGGCCCACGGCAATCCCACGCCGGACCGTACCGAGATCGGCATTTACTTCGCCGAGTCTCAGCCGCGGCAGACCATCCGCATCCTGCCGATCATCAACAGGGACTTCACCCTTCCGCCGAACGATGCAAACTACCGCGTGGATGGTACGTTCCCTCTACCGGCCTTCCTGATCCCGTCCATGCGCGTCTGGTTCGTCGCTCCACACATGCATCTCCTCGGCCGCAAGATGAAGGTGGAGGCGGCGCTGGAGAGTGGTGAGACGAAGTGCCTGATCAACATCGACGACTGGGACTTCAACTGGCAGGGGCTGTACCTCTACAAAGAGCCGATCGCGCTGCCGGCGCGGACGCGGCTCTCATTCACCGCGTATTACGACAACTCCACGGCGAACATCCGCAACCCGAACAGTCCGCCCAAGCCGGTCTACTGGGGCGAAGCGACCACCGACGAGATGGCGCTGGCATTCCTCGGCGTCACGCTCGATGCCGAGGACCTCACGCGCAACATCAAAGCGGACGACAGCTGGATCCCGCCGCTTCACTAGTCATCCCGAGCGTTAGCGAGGGATCTGGGTGGGGGCGCACGATGACGCACCACCCACCCGCCCAGATTCCTCGCTACGCTCGGAATGACTTACGGCTGCGCGAAACGCTTGTCGTAACCGGTCATCTCCACGTAGCCCGCGCCTGAGACGCTGACGTTCCCGAACGAGCCGGTCACATCGACGGCACCCTCCCAGTAGGTGATCTGCGTCGATCGCCTGGTGATCAGCTCCTGCGCCTCCATGACCGGCTTCAGCACCAGCGAGAGCTTAAGCCCCGGCACGGCAAGGCGCCAACCCATCGGATACGTGGCTCCGCTTTCCGGCGATCGCCACCGGGAGACCGGCTCGACGCGCATCTGATCGGCGGTGATGTGAATGACCTCGCCGCGGTCGGTGATGAGCGATCCGGAAGAAGTCACGTCCGGCGAACCGTCGCGCCGGCGGATCTGGTACAGCATCAACTCGGTGTCGTTGTCGAGCTGGACGGAGAACCAGTCCCACCCCTGCTGATTCTCGCGAAGGACGGCGCTGCCGAATTCGTGATCCATCCAGGCCAGGCCGGTGCATCGCTCCGCCGGCCGCCCCGGAACGGCAATCGTGCCGCTGACCGCGAGACGCGTCATCGAATAGTAATGCGACGCGTATCCGACGCCAGGCGCCTTGACGCTCAGCCCGTTCTCACCGTGAAGCGCGGGAGGCTTCGCGCTGCGCAGGACGAGATCGATCGCGTCCCCTCCCTCAGCCGCAACGAGCCGCCACGCGCCGTCGGCCATCGTCGTGACCCGCCACGACTCGTTGAACACGTTCAGCCTTCCCGCCGCCGCCTGCGCGGTGAATGGCGAGGAGCGGTTCAGCTTTTCGTAGTAGCGGAACTTCTTCCCGTTCACGTCGGTGATGGCGAAATGCGCCAGGGCGATGTGGCGGACGTCCCACGGCGTCGCGGGCGGTCCGTCCGCGGCCACGACGCCGACGCGGAAGAACGTGACTTCGAACCCGTAGCGCCGCCCGCTCTCCGTCCGGACATGACCCGTGTAGTACCACCACTCGGTGCGGTACTCGTCGTGCGAGCCGTGGTCGCGAGGGAACTCGAAGTGATAACCGGGGCCGGCCAGGCGGAAGTCGGACGCGGCGGCGGAGTGCAGGAGGCTGAACGCCAGAACGGCAGGAAGGAGGCGCCTCTGCATTCTGGGATAATACCGATTGGTGTCCGAACAGCCGACAGGCCCGCGCTCCCGCTTCCGCACGGTTGCGAAGGAAAACTCCATCCCCATCGAGGCCGACGACCTCGTCTCGCTGGCGAAACGCTACGCGGATCAGGGGATGTACGACGAGTCGATCCACCTGTACGAGATGGCCGAGAAGCTGAAGCCGGGCTCCATCACTCTGCGCGACGATCTGGCACGGGTCCGCGACCTCAAGAAGGACGCCGAGGAGGCGCGATTCGAGAGCGTGCGGCGGGACGTGGTGGCCGAGCATGCCAAGGACCAGATCGACGCCTCGCAGTACGTGGGACTGGCGCAGTACTACATGGCCAAGGACCAGACCTCGAAAGCCATCGAGCTGCTGGAGATCGCCAAGCTCAAGACCGCGAACAACTACCGGCCGTTCGAGATCCTGGCGCGTCTCTATTACTCGCAGGGCGAGTGGCTGGCCGCGCACGAAGAGGTGTCCGAGGCGCGGAAGCTGAATCCGTTCGACCGCGGGCTGGCGGAGATCTCCGGGCGCATCGAGTTCGAGCTGAAGAACTTCGACGCCTCACTGGACGACTTCGTTGACTCCTTCCTCCTGGCGACCGATCAGAAGGGGGACACCGCCGAGCCGGTGCGCCGGATGATCAACACTCTGAAGCGAATCCTGGAGCTTGACCCGAAAGACCTGAACTCCAGAATCAAGAATCGCGTCGACCACCTGCAGATGTGCACCGAGCGGCTGGAGATCCGCAAGGAGAGCCTCTTCCGCCTGGACGGCCGGGCGGGGATGAGGGAGATCACTCGCAAGATCGAGCGGGCCGAGGAGAAGCGCGATGACCTGATCACGCTGGCCACTGATCTGCGGAAGCTCAACGTCTTTCAGCACATGAAAGACGATCAGATCTTCCGGCTCACCAAGTTCACGCGCGTGGAGAGCTACGTCGACGGCGATTTCGTCTTCCACGCCGACGACCGCTCCATGGACTTCTACGTGGTCAAGGAAGGCTGCATCGAGATCCGCAAGGACACGCCGTTCGGTCCTCAGATCCTCGGATCGCTGGGCGTCGACAAGATCTTCGGCGAGATGAACTTCATCGACCGCACCCAGCGCTCCAGCGACGCCGCCGCGGTGGAGTCCTCGGCGTGCTTCACGTTCTCGTTCAGCGCGCTCGACCAGATGATGGACCAGGACAAGGAGATGGCCGTCGGCCTGCACTGGGCGTTCTGGCGCTCGCTCAGCGAGAAGGTCCGCGACGCGAACGAGCAGCTCAAGATGTTCTTCCAGGAGGACGCCAAGCGCGGCGCCGGCCGGAAGCGCGTCGAGGGGAAGCGCGAAGTCCAGCAGATCACGGTCAAATCGGAAGAGAAGGTCGACCTGTTCAAGGAGCGCGGCCTCTCGGCGGGTGAAATGAAGCTGCTGGCCACGTTCTCGAGCGAGGAGCGTTTCCGGGAGGGATCGACGATCTTTCGAGAAGGCGAGAAGGGCGACAAGCTCTTCATCGTTCTGGACGGCCGGGTGAGAATCTCGAAGTTCATCCCCGGCGTCGGCGAGGAAGCGCTGACCGTTCTGGACCGCGGCGACTTCTTCGGCGAGATGGCGCTCATCGACGACATGGTGCGGTCGGCCGATGCCAAGTCGCATGACGGCGACGCCACCGTGCTTTCGATCGATCGGGCCACGCTCAACGAGATCCTCTCCATGGACCCGCACGCATCGCTGCAGTTCCTCAACCTGCTTTGCCGCATGATCAGCAGGCGCCTGCGCGAGATCAACGACAAGATCGTGCAGTGGAAGTACATGTCGGGCGGCTTCTGAAACCAGCGTGCTCGTCGTCCTGATCTTCTCCGCGCTGTTTCTTCTCCTGTGGGCCATCTTCATGGCCGGAGCCCCGATGCTCATGCACCTCGCCGGCGTTCTGGCCCATCGAACCGCGGCGTTCCGCTACCGCGACTATCTCCCGGTCGTGGTGCTGCTCGCCGCTGCGGCCGGCGCCGCGGCGCTGGCCGGCGATGCCTTCCTCGATCTGGCCGAGCTGGTGCGAGGAGAGAGCCCGCTCCTCCAGCGGGTGGACGCGGAATCGCATCAGTGGGCGGCCTCTCAGAGATCGCCCGGCGCGACGCGCTTCTTCGTATTCGTGACCATCGCCGGTGCACCGGTTCCGCTCGCCCTGATCGTCCTGGCCGCATGCGTCGCTCTGGCCATGAAGCGCCGCAGGCAACGGCTGGTCTATCTCCTGGTCACCAGCGTGGGCGGCGCTCTGCTCGTGGTGCAGCTCAAGATCTACTTCGCCAGGGCCCGGCCTGATCTCGCCGAAGCGATCCGCCAGGCCCACGGCTATTCCTTCCCCAGCGGCCACGCCATGGGCGCGATGGTCGTGGCCGGCGCGCTCGCCTACCTCGGATACCGGGCCTTCGCGTCAGCGCGGGCCAGGGCCGCCGCGGTCGCGGCAGCCACCACGTTCGTTCTCGCCGTGGCCTTGTCCCGCGTGTACCTTGGCGTTCACTGGATCTCCGACGTCGCGGCGGGGATGAGCGCCGGCCTGGTCTGGGTCACCGGCACGACGGTCGCGTACGAGACGTTCCGGCGCATCCGCATGATCCGGGCGCTGCGCGCAAAGGCGCGAGACGCGGAGACGGCCGCTCAGGCGTGAGATTCGTCGCTGCGCACGGCGCGCGGCGTATAGAGCTCGCGGACCAGACGTCCGATCGTCATGCGGTCGAGCGCGCTGGCCGTGCACGCGTTCAGCGTCTTGAACAGCTCGCCCACCGCGCGCCGCTCCTGATCGTCAGGCCCCAGGTCGGGCAGCACGCGGACGGAGCCTTCGATGTGGGCGACGACTTCTTCGACGGAGATCCGGTCGGGGTCGCAGCCGGGCACCCACCCGACCCAGTCCCCTCCCGCCTCCATCACCAGCTTGGCATCCTCGAGCGTCCGCAGGACGCGAAGCATCTGCGAGTCGGTCGTTCCGAACTGTTCGGCCAGGCGGTAGGACGACGGCGCGTCCTCACGCCGCTCGAACCGCCGGGCGATCTCGATCATGGCGCGCATCGCGAAATAGAGGTCGTGGCGCGGCTGGTCCTCGATCTGCTGCTCCGTCGCGCGCAGGACGCCGTAGAGGTTCTGATAGACGTAGCTGATCTGTACTCCCAGCAGGATGACCACCCACATCACCTCGATGGCGATCAGAAAGATGAGCGCCAGTCCGACGGTGCCGTAGATGACGTTCATATGACCGGCGAACAGTTGTTGCGAGTAGATGCCGAAGAGGTAGCGCACCAGCGAGAAGAGAAGCGTGGTCACCACGGCCCCAACCGCCGCCGCGCGGAAACGCACTCGCGTCGACGGCACGAGCCAGAAAAGCATC
The DNA here is from genome assembly GCA_035544675.1 of Thermoanaerobaculia bacterium. Classification (GTDB taxonomy): domain Bacteria; phylum Acidobacteriota; class Thermoanaerobaculia; order Gp7-AA8; family Gp7-AA8; genus DATKCA01. Next base: position 34,133 of record DATKCA010000134.1, read on the forward strand.
GTGAACGCGATCAGCAGAATGAAGATCGGAGCGATCGAGAAGATGATGTCGTGCTTCAGCAGTACGCGCAGATACCGGTTGCGCTCCAGCATGGCCGTGGATGTGAAGGACAGTCCTATGAGCAGCGGGCCCCAGAAGAACAGCATCGTGAAGGCGATGATCTTCTGGCGATATCCGCGCGCGCTGGGGACCTTCCACATCTCGTTCACCGTTCCTTCCACCGCCAGGAACAGGCGGAAGGCGATGAACATGAAAGCGATCAGGCCGAGGGTCGACGCGGCCTGCGCGTTCTCCGCGAACTTCGCGAGATGGTGCGCGATCTGCGGGGAGCTGTAAGGGATCAGGATGTTCAGCAGGTTGTTGATCTGCGCCTCAAAACCGGGGAACAGGCGCTGAAAGAACACCGCGGAGGTAAAGGCCACGAGCAGCGGGATCAGCGAAAGAAGCGTGGAGTAGGCGAGCGACGCAGCCTTGGCCGTCCCGCCGATGTTCCAGAACTCCACGGTGACCTCGCGGATGAAGAGGAAGAACTCGACGACCAGGACCCGCGCTCTCCGGTGCCCGTGCGTGGCCCGCCGGTAAACGAGAACGGCCGGATCGGTCAGCCACGACCAGACGATCCCGCGGGCGGAAAGGAACCGCTGCCCCAGGCTGGGGGCGGGAGGCCGTTCGTCGCGCGGATCCGCCATGTCCCTTCGGAAACGCAACAAGCGAGCCGATCATTCGTTTTAGTCCTTAGTCCTTAGGCCTTAGTCCTTAGGAGAAACACACGCGATCCGGATCCTCCTAACGCCTAAGGACTAAGGACTAAGGACTAACGCCTGCCTAACGCCTAAGGCCTAAGGACTAAGGACTAACGCCCGGGATACCGGGCCGATCCGTTGCATAGTGACTTGCTGAGTGTCTGAGCCTGTCCACATCCCGGAGGTTCTGGAGTCGGACGAGAACCTCCCGCCCGACCTGCAGCGGCTCCGGGCATTTGCGTCGCTGCTCGACGAGGCGGTGAGGATTCCGGGCGTGAACCGGCGCGTCGGCCTCGACGCCGCCCTCGGCCTCATCCCTGGAGTCGGCGACGTCATAACGGCGGTCATGTCGGCGTGGATCATCAGCGGCGCGCTCCGGCACCGAGTTCCGACGCCGAAGGTCCTGCGGATGATCTGGTACGTGATCGTGGACCTGCTGTTCGGCGCGATTCCTCTGGCCGGGGACGTGCTCGACATGCTCTTCAAGCAGAACGTCCGGAACATGAAGATCCTGATGCAGCACCGCAACCGGCGCCTGCCGCCGCGGCGCACGTCGGAGATCGCGGCGTCGGTGACTCTGATCGTCATCCTTCTGGTGGGTGTGGCGCTGCTCGTTCTGGTGGGCACGGTCGGTGCGATCATCTGGATTGCTGCGCAACGAAACTGATGGCCATCTTCAAGCCACGGAAACCGCCTGGGTACAAGCGACGGCCCACGCTGCCGATCGTGCGGCGCCGCCTGCCGATGCGCTATCACATGCGCCATCAGTTCGGCGTCCGCGATCTCGCGTTCCTGCAGACGATGCACGCGCTCACCGGAGCGCCGCTGTCGGAGGGCAACTCCGTCACCGTCCTGAAGAACGGAGTGCGGTTCTTCCCATCGATGCTGGCCGCGATCCGGGAGGCCAGAAAGACCATCAACGTGGAGTTCTACATTTACTGGGACGGCGACATCGGCCGGACGTTCGCGCAGGCGCTGGCCGAACGCGCGCGCGCGGGCGTGCAGGTCAAAGTGATCCTGGACGGCGTCGGCTCGGCCGCGATGTCTCCGTCGCTGATCGATTTCATGCGCCGGAACGGCATCGACGTGGAGTGGTACCACCCGCTCCGCTGGTACACGCTCTCGCGCGTCAACCATCGGACGCACCGGAAGCTGCTGATCGTCGACGGCGAGATCGGCTTCACAGGCGGAATGGGGATCGCGGACGTTTGGCTGGGCGATGCCCAGTCGAAGGAGCAGTGGCGCGAGACCGTCATCCGGGTGGAGGGCCCCGTGGTCACCCAGATGCAGTTCGCGTTCATGGACAACTGGGTGAAGAGCCGCGGGGAGCTTCTGACGGGTCTGGACTACTTTCCGGCTGTGGCGCGGCGAGGCTCCCATCTGACGCAGGTGATCAAGTCCTCGCCATCGGAAGGCAGCTCGACGGTGAAGCTGCTCTACATCATCTCGATCGTCAGCGCCACGCGGTCCATCTACATCAACAACGCCTACTTCCTTCCCGACAGCGACACGCTTCGCGCGCTGGAAGGGGCCATCCGCCGGGGCGTGGACGTGCGCGTGGTCGTACCGGGCGAGCACACCGATGTGCCGATCGTCCGCCACGCCAGCCGTCTCACCTACGACCTGATGCTGCGCCGCGGCATCCGAATCTACGAGTACCTGCCGACGATGATGCACGCCAAGACCATGGTGGTGGACGGCACGTGGACCACGATCGGCTCATCGAACTTCGACGACCGCAGCTTCCGCCTCAACGACGAGGTGAACGTCAACGTCTTCGACGAGACGGTGGCCAAAGAGGTCGAGGACATGTTCTTCGAGGACGTGGAGCGGTCCCAGGAGATCACGCCGCCGAAGTGGCTGCGGCGGCCGGTCTTCGACAGGCTGAAGGAGTCGTTCGCGGGAGTGTTCAAGCGGCAGCTCTAGGTGGAGGACAGGCAATCCTGCCTGTCCCGTGTGAGGGCAGGCAAGATTGCCTGCCCTCCACAGAATCTCAATGCCACTCGGTGTGAATGAAGGGCGCGTCGGCACCCTTGTCGTTCCGTTGGTATGTGTGCGCGCCGAAGTAATCGCGCTGGGCCTGAGTGAGGCTCTGGGGGAGGCTGGCCGTGCGATACGAATCATAGTAGGCGACGCTGGCGCCCATGGAGGGGACGGCGATTCCGGACGAGACCGCGTAGCTGATCGCGCGACGCCATGACGGCTCGGCCGCCTTCACGTCGGAGCGGAACTTTTCGTCGAGGATCAGGTTCGGCAGATCGCGCTTGCGCTCGTAGGCCTGCATGATCGAGTCGAGGAAGCGAGCCCGGATGATGCAGCCGCCCTTCCAGATCCTGGCCATCTCCTTCATGTCGATATTCCACTTGTACTCGCGCGAGGCGGCCTGAATCAGCGCCATTCCCTGCGCGTACGAGCAGATCTTCGACGCGTACAGCGCGTCGTGAACGTCCTGGATGAACTGCTTCTTGTCGGAAGGCTTCGGGAAGGGCGGATCGCCTCCCAGCAGCTTGGCAGCCATCAGGCGCTCGTCCTTCATGCTGGAGAGCACGCGCGCGTCGATCGACGCGGCGATCGTCGGAATGGAGATCCCCAGGTCGAGCGCGACCTGCGCCGTCCACTTGCCCGTGCCCTTCTGGCCGGCCTTGTCGAGCACCTTCTCCACCAGGGGCGAGCCGCTTTCCTTGTCCTTGACCCGGAAGATGTTCGCGGTGATCTCGATGAGGAACGACTCCAGAACGCCCTTGTTCCATTCGGTGAAGATGCCGGCCAGCTCGTCGGCGCTCGCTCCCAGTCCGCGCCGGAGCAGGTCATAGGTCTCGGCGATGAGCTGCATGTCGCCGTATTCGATGCCGTTGTGCACCATCTTCACGAAATGGCCGGCGCCATCCGGACCGACGTGCGTGACGCACGGGCCGGAATCGCTCTTGGCCGCGATCGACTCGAAGATGGGACGCAACGAGTCCCAGCAGTGCTTCGAACCGCCGGGCATCAGGGAGGGGCCGTAACGCGCGCCCTCTTCGCCGCCGGAGACGCCCGATCCGCAGAAGTGCAGCTTCTTCGGCTCCAGGCGCTTGGTACGATCCTGGGTCTCGCGGAACCAGGAGTTGCCGCCGTCGATGATGATGTCGCCTTCCTCGAGCAGCGGGATGAGCCTGTCGATGGTCTGATCGACGGGGGCGCCGGCCTTGATCATCATCATGATCTTGCGCGGCCGCTCCAGCGCCTTGACGAAGTCCTCGAGGGTCTTCGTCCCGGTGATGGAGCGCTTCCCGTCCTTCGTGTTCTTCTCGACGAACTTGTCTACCACTGCCACTTCCCGGTTCCACACCGCGATGGGGAACCCATGGTCGGCGACGTTCAGGGCGAGGTTCTCGCCCATGACAGCGAGACCGATCATTCCGAACTGTGCTTTTGCCATCTTTCCTCTCTCCAAACCGCGCTATGACTTCGCCATGGCGCTCTTAACCGTTGACAGGAGCCATTCCAGACCACCGTCGACATCCTTGCCGAGGTGGATGCGGAGCGCGCGGCGTTTCCGCGACTCGAGGGACTGGAAGTCGCCGACCGACTGGGCGCGGGCCAGCGTGCTGAACCCGTACTTCTCGCCGGGAATCGTCACGTCGTCGCTGTCGGCCGTGAGCTGGATGAACACGCCGTTGTCGCCGCCGCCCTTGTGAAGCTGACCGGTGGAGTGCAGGAAGCGGGGGCCGTATCCGGTCGTGGTGGCCACGTTCAGCCTGCTGGCCACGAGCCCGCGGATCTGCCCGATGATCTCGTCGCGTTTCGGCGAGTCGGCGAAGTACTCGGTGAGCGCGACGTAGTCGCCCGGTTTCACCTTCCCCAGCAGCGAGATGACGGCGGCCTCGTCACCGGCCTTCACGAACGCGCCCTCGTTGATGCTGCCGGCCGACTTGAACTCGTCGAGCAGCCTCCGGGTGTTGTCCTTCGATTCCTGGACGTTGGGCTGATCGAAGGCGTTGATGCCGATGATCGCGCCGGCCACGGCCGTAGCGAACTCCCACACGAAGAAGTTCTCGCCAAGGTCCAGCTCGTCCTCGAGGACCATGTCGACGACGGGGTGTCCCGCCGCGACCAGAGCGTCCACGCGGCCGTTCTGCTCCGCCTTGCGCATCCTGACCATCACGAAGAGACGGTCCTTGCCGTAGTGGCTCGGGTCGATGAGCGGCTCGCCGGCCACCGGCAGAATGCCTTTGCCTTCCTTGCCCGTGCTCTCGGCGATCAGCTGCTCGACCCAGAGGCCGAGCGTGTCGAGAGGTGCCGGAGTGATCAGCGTGACCTTGTCGCGGCCGGAGTTGGCCATGGCGCCCATGACGACGCCCAGCATCGCGGCCGGATTGTTCTTCATGTTGGGAAGCATGGCCACGTGCGTGGCGTGCGCGGCGCGGTCGAGCAGGTTCTTCACGTCGACGCCCGAGATCGCGGCCGGCACGAGGCCGAACTTCGACAGCGCCGAGTAGCGGCC
>DATKCA010000135.1:0-55384 GCA_035544675.1 Thermoanaerobaculia bacterium
ACGAAGGCTCGAGCTGCTGGAGCGCCGCGAGGGCGTGAAGCGACAGCTCGACGGTGGGAAGCTTCCCGACTTCCTGCCCGAGACCAGGCAGATCCGGGAGTCGGACTGGACCGTCGCGCCGATTCGGCCCGACCTTCTGGACCGCCGCGTCGAGATCACCGGCCCGGTGGACCGCAAGATGATCATCAACGCGCTGAACTCCGGCGCGAGCGTCTTCATGGCCGACTTCGAAGACGCGAACTCGCCGACCTGGTCGAACAACATCGAAGGCCACATCAACCTGCGCGACGCCGTCCGCCGCACCATCACGTTCTCCAGCGGCGAGAAGCACTACAGGCTCAACGAGGAGACGGCCACGCTCCTGGTCCGTCCCCGCGGATGGCATCTCGAGGAGAGACACATGCTGGTCGACGGGGAGCCGGTGTCGGCGAGCCTGTTCGACTTCGGCCTCTACTTCTTCCACAATGCCGGAGAGCTCCTGTCGCGCGGCAGCGGGCCGTACTTCTATCTGCCGAAGTTGGAGTCACACCTCGAGGCGCGGCTCTGGAACGACGTCTTCGTCAAGGCCCAGAAAGACCTCGGCATCCCCAACGGGACGATCCGGGCGACCGTTCTCATCGAGACGATCCTGGCCGCGTTCGAGATGCACGAGATTCTGTGGGAGCTGCGCGATCACTCCGCGGGCCTGAACTGCGGGCGTTGGGATTACATCTTCTCGTTCATCAAGAAATTCAGGGCGCGCCGCGACTTCATCACGCCGGACCGCGCCCTCATCTCGATGGACAAGGCGTTCCTGGCCGCGTACGTCCGGCTGCTGATCGAGACGTGCCACCGCCGCGGCATCCACGCCATGGGCGGGATGGCGGCGCAGATCCCGATCAAGAACGACGAGGCGGCGAACGACGCCGCGACGGAGAAGGTGCGAGCCGACAAGCTGCGCGAAGTCCGCGCCGGACACGATGGGACGTGGGTGGCGCATCCGGGACTGGTCGGCGTGGCCAGGGCTGTGTTCGACGAGCACATGCCCGCGGCGAATCAGATTGACTCACCGCCGCCCTCGGGTTCAGGTCAGACCCCTCAACTCCTGGAGATTCCAAAAGGTCCCATCACCGAGAAGGGTCTCCGCCAGAACTTCAACGTCGGGGTGCTCTATCTCGAGGCCTGGCTCAGCGGGTCGGGCGCGGTTCCGCTTTACAACCTCATGGAAGACGCCGCCACGGCCGAGATCTCGCGCACGCAGATCTGGCAGTGGATTCATCACGGCGCGAAGCTCGACGACGGACGCCTCATCGACGAGAAGCTCTACCGGCAGATCCGCGACGACGAGCTGGCCCGCATCGGCCCGCGCCAGAACATCCAGGCGGCCGTGCGCATCTTCGACGAACTGATCCTCAGCGACACGCTCGCTGACTTCCTGACCATCCCGGCATACGACGAACTCTTGAAAAAGGAATGAGTGGAGGACAGGCAATCCTGCCTGTCCGGACAGACAGGATTGTCTGTCCCCCACAGATACGGAGAACGAATGGCACCTCTGAAGGCAGTGCGAGACGGCAAGGACCTCGAGAAAACCTGGAATACCGGCAGCCGCTGGGACGGCATCCGCCGCGACTACAGCGCGGAAGACGTCCTGCGCCTGCGCGGCTCGATCGAGATCAGGCACACGCTGGCCGAGCTGGGAGCGGAGCGGCTCTGGCAGCTTCTCAACAGCGAGCCGTACGTCTCCGCCCTCGGCGCCCTCACCGGCAACCAGGCCATGCAGCAGGTTCGGGCCGGCCTCAAGGCCATCTACCTCAGCGGCTGGCAGGTGGCCGCGGACGCGAACCTCTCCGGCAACATGTATCCCGACCAGAGCCTCTACCCGGCCAACTCGGTGCCGCAGGTCGTGAAGCGCATCAACCAGGCGCTGCAACGCGCGGATCAGATCGAGCACATGGAAGGGAAGAAGAGCGGCACGTACTGGTTCGCGCCGATCATCGCCGACGCCGAAGCGGGTTTCGGCGGCAACCTCAACGCCTTCGAGCTGATGAAGGCGATGATCGAGGCGGGCGCCGCGGCGGTCCACTTCGAGGACCAGCTGGCCTCGGAGAAGAAATGCGGACACCTGGGCGGCAAGGTCCTGGTTCCGACGAGCGCGTTCATCCGCACGCTGATCGCGGCGCGCCTGGCCGCCGACGTCATGGGCGTGGACACGATCATCGTCGGCCGGACCGACGCGCACAGCGCCGCGCTGCTCACCAGCGACGTCGACGAGCGCGATCACCCCTTCCTCACCGGCAGCCGCACGCCGGAAGGCTTTTTCGGGATGCGCAGCGGCATCGAGACGGCCATCGCGCGCGCGGTGTCGTACGCGCCGTACGCCGATCTGCTGTGGTGCGAGACGTCGACGCCCGACCTGGATGAGGCTCGCCAGTTCGCGGAAGGCGTCCACGAGCAGTACCCCGGGAAGATGCTGGCGTACAACTGCTCGCCCTCGTTCAACTGGGCGAAGAAGCTCGACGGGGCCACGATCGCGAAGTTCCAGCGCGAGCTCGGCGCGATGGGCTTCAAGTTCCAGTTCGTCACGCTGGCGGGATTCCACGCCCTCAACCACTCGATGTACGAGCTGGCCAGGCAGTATCGCGACGAGGGCATGACCGCCTACTCACGCCTGCAGCAGGCCGAGTTCGCCTCCGAGAAACACGGCTACACGGCAACCAAACACCAGCGCGAGGTCGGTACCGGCTACTTCGACGAAGTGGCCAAGGTGATCAGCGCGGGCGAGTCCTCGACGATGGCGCTGGAGGGCTCGACGGAGGCCGCGCAGTTTTGAGGAGAGAGAGATCATGGAAGACATTCGCATATACCCGCTCGACGAAGACGAGAGCTGGCACGAGCAGACCGACGAAGAGCGGGCGTTCGAGCTCGCCCAGCGCGCGCAGGACGAAGTGCCGTTTCACATCCCGCGGGATTGAAGTGGAGCGCCGCCGACTCGGCGGCGCCCCTCAGGCCAACAAAAAAGCGCCGCCGGGCCGGCGGCGCTCCACACGTTAGTCCGCTGCTGCCACTCCGCGGCTCAGCGCCCGCCCCGTCTCCACCATCCTTATGAACTCCTCACGCGTGCCGTCCAGGTCGACGCCGCGCGCGGCCTTCGCCAGCGCCAGCGCGCCGGCGTACGTCGCCGTCCCTTTCTCCTTCGAGCCGCGCAGCAGCATCCCGAACTCCGCCACCGCGGTGGCGAACTGCAGGTCGGCCGAGGCCTCGTGGATGGAGCGGCCGGTGTCGGTGGCGACGGAGGTGATCAGCCGGCTGGTCTCGGCGGCCGGGTCCTTGTAGCGAAGCTTGAGCGTGGCCACGCGGCCGCGCGCGGCGGACGCCGGAACGATCTCGTACAACGCCGTCACCGAGTGGCCGGCGCCGAGCTCGCCCGCGTCCTTGGTGTCGTCGTCGAAGTCCTCGTTGGCCAGCGCTCGATTCTCGTAGCCGATCTGCCGGTAGGACGCCACCGTGGCCGGATCGAACTCCAGCTGCACCTTCACGTCGCTGGCGATCGTCACGAGCGTTCCCGTCAGCTCGCTGACGAAGACCTTGCGCGCTTCCTTGATGTCGTCGAGATACGAGTAGTTGCCGTTGCCCTTGTTGGCCAGCATCTCCATGCGGGCGTCGTGATAGTTGTCGGTGCCGACGCCGATCGTGGTCAGGAAGATGCCGCTCTTGCGCTTCTCCTCGATCATCGACAGGAGCTGGTCGTTGCTCGACACGCCGACGTTGAAGTCGCCGTCGGTGGCCAGGATGACGCGATTGTTCCCGCCGCGGATGAACGCATCCTGAGCGGTCCGGTACGCGAGCTCGATCCCGGCGGCGCCCGCGGTCGATCCGCCCGCCGTGAGACGGTCCAGCGCGCCGAGGATCGCACCCTTGTCCGCGCCCGACGTGGGCGCCAGCACCAGGCCGGCCGCGCCGGAGTACACCACGATCGACACCTTGTCCTCCGGTCGAAGCTGCTTCACGAGCAACGCGAACGCCGACTTGATCAGCGGCAGGCGCTCGGGCGGCCGCATCGAGCCGGAGACATCGAGCAGGAACACGAGGTTGTTCGGCGCCATCTTCCACTGCTCGAGGTTGCGTCCCTGGATCCCGATCCGCAGCAGCCTGCTCGACGCGTTCCACGGGCAGCTGGCCACCTCGGTCGTGACCGTGAACGGGTCGTTGCCGGACGGCTTCGGATAGTCGTAGGTGAAGTAGTTCACCAGCTCTTCGATGCGCACGGCATCGGGCGGCGGCATGGTGTTCGCGGTGAGGAAGCGGCGCACGTTCGCGTACGAGGCGCGGTCGACGTCGATGGAGAACGTCGTCACCGGGTCCCTGGCCGTGTCCTTGAACCCGTGGTCGGCGAACTGCGCGTATTGCGGATCCGTTCGGAAGTCGATCACGCTCTTCATCCGCGTGGCGTGATAGGTCGCGATCGACCCGCCGGCCAGGCCGGCGGCGACGTCGCGCGAGACGGCTTCATTCGCGGGCATTGACAGGGGAACCGGATGCGCCGGCGGTGGGGCTGACGCGACCGGGCCGGACTCTTCGTCCTTCGCGACTTTGATCTCTTCCCTCGGCTGATCCAGCGAGCAGGCGGCGAACAGCACGAGGGTGACCAGGGCTGTGATGCGTTTCATGGCTTCTCCTCCGTTTATGAAGAGTTAGAAACGGAGCGGGGAGAAGAGGAAACCGCCGCGTTATCATCACTCGATGCGCCCGCTCCTCCTCTCCCTCGCACTCCTCTTTCCCCTGGCGGCCACCGCTGACGTCATCTGTGATGGGTTCGGCTCCTATCGCGAGTGCCGGGTCGGCACGACGGGCCGGATCTCTCTGGTCAGCAGCACGGGGGAGAACCCCTGCGTCGAGCGCGTGACCTGGGGAGTGGCTTCTTCGGGAGTGGTCTGGGTGGACCGTGGTTGTGCGGCGACGTTCCGGATCGACGAGGTCACCGGCCGGGTTGTGGACCGCGCGCGCGTGGTCTGCGAGTCGGAGAACGGTGGTCACCGCGTCTGTCCCGCGGACACGCGCCAGGGCGTCACTCTCGGCCGCCAGTTGAGTGTGACGGCCTGCGTGGAAGAGGTGACCTGGGGATACGAGCCTGGCAGCCGTCAGATCTGGGTGGACGACGGATGCCGCGGCGAGTTCATTCTCGGCCGCGGCGGCGACGTGCACCGTCCCGCGCCGAGACTGGACGGGCTGGTCACGTGCGAGTCGCGGAACGGCCGGCGCGCCGAGTGTCAGGCGGATACGGCCGGAGGCGTCCAGTTGGCGCGCACGCTCAGCGACAGCCCCTGCCGTTTCAACCAGGAGTGGGGTTACGACGATGGCCGGATCTGGGTGACGAAAGGCTGCCGCGCGGACTTCGCGATCCGCGCGGGGAAGACCGCGTTGCGCACCGTGGTCTGCCAGTCACTGCCCGGCGAGCGTTACCACTGCGAGGCGGATACGCGGTTCGGCGTCGCGCTGATCGGGGAGAACGGCGAGAGCGATTGCATCCTCGAGCGCACGTGGGGCTTCGACGAAAAAGGCGTGTGGGTGGCCGAGGGCTGCGGCGGCCAGTTCGGGCTGGGCGGGTATCGGCTGTCCGCATCGTCGGTGCCTGCCAGCGCCGCCAGAATCACCTGCCAGTCCCTCGACGGGAAGATGAATGAGTGCGAGGTCGAAGGGATTCGCGGCGCCGGCCTGGTGCGGGCGATCGGCGACGATGTCTGCGTTCTGAACCGGACCTGGGGCTTTGGCCGCGGCGGGATCTGGGTCACGGACGGCTGCAGAGCGGAGTTCGCGATTCTGCGCTGACTCTGTGAGCCTCTGTGTTCTCTGTGACTCTGTGGTGATCCCCCGGGGAGACGAAACCACAGAGTCACAGAGAACACAGAGACTCACAGAGTCAGTACACCATCTCGTCGTCATCGAGGCCGAAGTAGTGGCCGAGCTCGTGGATGACGGTCTCGCGCACCTCCCGCACCACCTCGCGCCGGCTCCGGCACACGCGCAGGATCGGGCCGCGAAAAATCGCGATCTGATCCGGCAGCAGGGGGAGCATGTCGAAGGAGCGATCGGGCCGCGACACGCCGCGGTAGATTCCGAGGAGCTCGTCGGGGCCGTCGTGGTCGTCGTGGTCGTCGAGGGCTTCGAGATCGTCCGCGTTCGGCTCTTCCTCGACGACGACGGCGATGTTGTCGAGGAGGCTCGCGAATTCTTCAGGCAGCTCGTGAAGCGCCTCTTCGACGAGGGATTCGAACTGGGCGGTGGAGACTTTCATGGATGGAGCGCCGGTGTCCTCACCGGCGCCCCATTATCCGTTTACCAGCCCGAAATGATGTTGAACCCGTAGATCACGTCTTCGGTCGGCCGGTGGAACGGTTTGGCGACGTAGACCTCGATGGGGATGTAGCTGAGAAGAATGCGCAGGCCGGCGCCGACGCTGAGAACGGGAACGCGCTCGTCGGTGTCGGTCGCGTACTTCCAGGTCACGTCCTGATCGGCGCTCCAGGCCGCGCCGGCGTCGGCGAAGCCGAAGATCTCGGTGGGCAGGAACGAGGCATTGATGAGGCCGAACTCCGCCGTGCCGAAGAGCGGCGCGCGGATCTCCACGCTTCCGGCGACGACGCGCGAGCCGATGAGCCGCTCGAGCGTCGGGCACTCCTGCGAGGTGCCGGGGCACTCGGCGGCGAGGTTGAACGAGTAGGGATCGTAGCCGCGCACCAGGTTGCCCTGCCCGAGGTACAGCGGAGTGAGCACCCCGGTCTCGGCGTCGCCGCCGTAGCGGCCGAAGTGCAGCCCGCGAATGGCGAATGTGACCGGCCGCGCGTAGTAGTACTTGCGCCAGTCGGCGAGAGCGGTCGTGAACGCGAGGTCACCGGAGAGCTGCTCCAGTTCGTAGCGGTAGCGGGTGCCCCGGATCGGTGAGATGAATCCGTAGGTCGAGGCATCGCCGACGAACGCCGTGGAGGCCTTGGCCAGATTCAGCGAGAAGGCGCCGGGCAGGCGGTCGCGCTCGCGGGCCCTGACCTGGCCGCCGACGATGATGAAGCGCTCCAATTCCAGCTTTCTCGCATATCGCTCGACGCCGGCCGAGCCTTCGATGCGGCGCGTGGAGCTGAACGGGTACTGGGCGATGCCGCTGAAGTCCGTGATGGTCTGGATTTCGCGGATCTCTTCGTAGATGTCCGCCCGCACGATCTGTCCGTCGAGCTCCACGAGGTCGGTGTAGGACTGGTAGAACGGCCGGATGTAGGGGACGTGGATGAGGTCCGCGCCCCAGTTGAATCGATTTTTCTGGTTGATGTAGAAGACTTCGCCGGCCAGCTGGTCGGCGATGTTGCTGGTGCTCGATCCGCCACCGACGAACGTGAAGCCGACGTTGTGCTGTCCGAGGATGTCGCTGAAGTAGGCGCTGACGGTGCCGCCGATGCCGCCGTAGGGGCCGCCCACGCTCGCGCCGATCGTCGGAGGGCCGAGATAGGCCAGGCGGAGGGACGGGTCGTAGCGCCGTTCCTCGAATCGGACCTGCGCGGGGGGCAGACCCTGCTCCGGCGCGTTGAGGTACGCGGTGATCTCCGAGCCGGTGCCGCGGAGCGGCGGCAGGATCGCTGCACGGGCCACGCCTTCCGGCCGCTCCACCGTGACTGCCGACGCGGCCGTCGCCGCCGGCAGCATGTAGATGTTGTAGTTGTCGTCCTCGAAGAGCGAGAACGCGATGTCACCCGACTGCAGCGCCACGCTCAGAGCCGGCGACATGTCGGTGATGCCCGAGACGCCCGTGCGCACCGCCGTCACTTGCGCGATGCTGCCGTCGCTCCGCCGGTAGCGGTAGATGTCGGGGATGCCTTCCGGGTTGGCGATGAAGTAGATGTCGGCGTTCGGTCCCCACTGCGGGTTGATGTGCCGCGTATTTTCGAAGAGCGGCAGCACGGTCACTTCGCCGGATGCGACGTCGATCGTGGCCAGCTTCATCTCGGAGAACTGCAGCTCGTTCAGCGTGGAGCCCGGGCCGCGGTCGGTCGCGAACACGATGGTCCGCCCGTCCGGCGAGAACGCCGGCTGCGCGTCGGCGTACTTGTCGTTGGTCAGCCGCCGCACCTCTTTGCTCGCGAAGTTGTAGATGAACAGGTCGGAAACGCCGGTGGTCTGACCGGCAATGGCCACGCTGCGACCGTCCGGCGACCAGGCCACGCTCGTGATCGCGTCGATCTGCGGAACGCGGATGTGCTCGATGGCCCGCGTCTCCACGTTGACGATGGACAGGAAGTTGTCGCCCTTGGCGAACGTGATGAAGGCCAGCCGGGTCCCGTCCGGCGAGAACGCTCCTCCCGACTCGATGAACCGCAGCGACTCGAAGTGCGCGTCGCGATCCGACGACACGAGCCGGCGCAGCACCTTCCCGGTCTTCGCGTCGGCCAGGAAGAGATCGATCGAGAACAGCTCCCGCGCCGAAAGGAACGCGATGTAGCGCCCGTCCGGGCTCAGGGCCGGACCGACGTTCAGCTCGCCCTGACGGCGGCTTCTCTTCCGCTTCTGGCCTTCCGGCGGTGCGGGGTCGGGCTTGCGCCCGATGAGCGGCTGGGCCGGGTCGATGCGCGTCTGAACCACCGGGTTGTAGAGCTCCCGGGCGGACTCCTGCCAGTCGATGAAGAGCTGCTTGTGGCTGATGCCGACGGCGCGCGGGAACGCCTCCTCGATGCCCACCGAGCCGGCGGCGAGGAAATAGCGGACCACCGCCTCGTCTCCGAAGCGGGCGCCGATGTACGCCATCAGCGCCTGCCCGTAGCGGTACGGGAAGTAGCGCGGGTCGCGGGTGAGCTCGCGGAGGTCCGGCATGCGGTCGTGGATCGTGGCGTCGCGGATCCACATCGCCGTGAGCGGATCGATGCGTCCCTTCGAGAAGTACTCGGCCATTCCCTCCACGAGCCAGAGCGGCAGCGCCTCCAGGTTGAACCGCCTGCGGTTCGCCGCCGCCGACGCGGCGATGTCGTACTGGAAGACGTGCACGATCTCGTGCCCGAGGACATGGTCGTTCTCGGCGTAGTCGCCGGTGAGCGGGAGGACCACCCGGTTCATGAACGCGTCAGTGAATCCGCCCGTCCCCTCTCCGATAAACCCACCGGTAGTGGTCGTCTGATGGAAGTCCGCAGGGTTGGCGTAGAGGACAATCGGCTTCCGCGTGAAGGAATGGCCGAAGACGCGCGAGAGGCGCGCGTACCAGCGCTCGGCCATCCGGCCGATGTCATGTACGACGTCGGCCTCCTGCTCGTAGTAGTAGATGTCGAAGTGCTCGGTGCGCAGGGTCTTGAAGTCGAAGTTCTCCCACTGCACCTTGTTGCGGCCGAAATACTGCGCGCTGGCGGGGAGGGATGTGAAGAGAAGGAGGGCAGCAGCAACGATCGAACGTCGTAACCTCATTGTCGAACACCTCACGCGGGGCTGCATTGAACCGCTGACCGGCCCCCCGCTGCAAGTCTGAGGCCCTTCGGGGGCTCCGGGCTCGGGGCTCAGGGCTCCGGGAATCAGGCCTGGGCGGTTCCGGGACTGAGTCCGGATGAGGACGCCAGTGCATCCTCCCGGTGTCACTTCGAGAGCATCTTGAATGCGTGGTTCCACGATTTCGTCCGGAAGCCGTGGAGGACCCAGACCATGCACATCGGCTCGAGGTGCCTCGACCCGTCGATGCCGCCGATGTCGATGACGCCCCACCCGAAGTGTTCACAGATCTGCGTCACGGTCTTTTTGGCGCCGTCCTCGTCGCCGCAGATGAACATGTCCGGCGGGCCGCCGGGGAACTGCGGGTTGATCATGTGAGCGTTGCCGACCGTGTTGAAGGCTTTCACTACGCGCGCGGCCGGCACGAGGCGCTGGATCTGTTCGCCGAGAGAGTCGGTATGGCCGACCGAGAGTCGCGGCATCCCGCCGCTGAAGTCGAGCGGGTTCGTCGCGTCGATGATCACCTTGCCGTCGAAATTGGGGATGCCGGCCGACCGGATGGCGCTCTCCGCGGCGACGCCGAGCGTGGCCAGGACGATGAGGTCGCCGAACGCCGCCGCTTCGGCGAACGTGCCGGAGGAAGCGCCCTGGCCCGCTTTGGCGACCCACTCGCTGAGCTTGCCCGGCTCGCGCGACCCGATCTTCACTTCGTGACCGAGTTTGAGGAACCCCCCGCCGAGCGCGCGTCCGACATCGCCGGAGCCGAGAACGCCAATCTTCGCGATCTGCATGGAGCGGGTATGTTAGCGCCTCACGGTGCCTCCCGTGCCTTACCATCACCTCTATATGAATCTTCAGGGGAAGCGCATCGTCTGGGGTGTGATCGTGTTCGGCACGGTCCTGTACCTCGTGATCGCGCTCTTCGTGGCTCGGGACACGGAAGGCTCGCTCGGTGAGAAGATCCAGTCGCCGCTCGTGATGGGACTCTACCTCGCGGCGGCGGCGTCATTTCTGGCGGCCAACATGGTCCCGCGCACGCTCGCCGCGTGGTTCGTCGTCAGCCTGGCGCTCCTCGAAACGGTCGCGATCCTCGGCCTGGTCGCCGCGCTCGTTCTCAGCGACTGGCGGCTGATCCTCGCGCCGTGGCTGCTCAGCATGGCCGGGTTCATACGGCTGTGGCCGGCGCGAGAGTAACTGTGTTGGAGCGCCGGTGTCCTCACCGGCGCGGCTGATCATCACGGAATCCGTAACTCGGGAAGCGATCGGCGGCGAGGCGAGTTAGTATGACCACCTCCCGATCATTCACCCCAAACACAAGGAGTCACATCTGTGCGTTCATTCATCGCAGCGCTCGCGCTGAGCCTCTGCAGCATCACTCTCTTCGGGGTAGGCTCAGGTGCACCCGTCTTCATCAACGAGATTCATTACGACAACACCGGCGAGGACGTCGACGAGATGATCGAGATCGCCGGCCCCGCCGGAACCGATCTGAGCGGTTACTCGCTGATCCTGTACAACGGCGCGTCCACTTCGCGCGCGCCATACAACACGAGAACGCTCACAGGCGTGATCCCGGACCAGATGAACGGGTTCGGTACGGCGGCGTTCTTCTACCCGGTCAACGGAATTCAGAACGGAAGTCCGGACGGGATGGCGCTCGTCGGACCGGGCGGCCTCATCCAGTTTCTCAGCTACGAGGGGACGTTCACGGCAGTGGGCGGGCCCGCGGACGGGATGACGAGCGTCAGCATCGGCGTTTCCGAGGATGGGACCGAGCCCATCGGGCAGTCGCTGCAGCTCACCGGCAGCGGCACGCACTACGGCGACTTCACCTGGTCCGGTCCCGTGACCGCGACCCCCAGCGCGGTCAACATCGGGCAGACCTTCGGCGAGACGCCGACGCTGACGCTCTCGATCGACGACTTCAGCGCCGACGAAGGGAACACCGGCATCACGCTCTTCACATTCACGGTCTCGCTCAACATGCCCGCTCCCGCCGGCGGCATCTCGTTCGACATCGCCACGGCGGATGACTCCGCCACATCGCCCGGCGACTACACCTCGATCAACCTCGTGAATGAATCGATCCCCGCGGGCTCGGTGTCGAAGTCGTACGACGTCAACGTCATCGGAGACACCGTGGTCGAGCCGAACGAGACGTTCAAGGTCATCGTCTCCAACGTTTCGGCGCCTGCCGTGGTCGTGAAGGGCGAAGGCATCGGCACGATCGTCAACGACGACCCGGCGATCATCAGCATCGCCGCTCTGAACACGTCCTATGACGAGAACTTCGACACGCTGGCCAGCAGCGGCACCTCCTCGGCGACCCCTGGTGGCTGGTACCTCCGTGAGACCGGCAGCGGCGGCGCCGCAGACGGGCAATACGTCGCTGGAACCGGCTCAGGGAATGGGGGCAACGTGTACAGCTTCGGTGCGGCCGGTTCGGCCGAGCGCGCCTTTGGCACGCTCCGAAGCGGCGCGGTCGTCCCGACCATCGGCGCAAACTACAGCAACGACACCGGCACCACGATCAGAAGCCTCATCATCTCCTACACCGGCGAGCAGTGGCGGCTCGGAACCGCCGGCCGCGCCGACAGGCTCGATTTCCAGTACAGCCTCGACGCCGCTGACCTCGGCAGCGGGACCTGGACCGATGCGGATGCTCTCGACTTCTCGAGCGTCACGACGACCGGTACTGCCGGCGCGCGCGACGGCAACGCGCCGGCGAACCGCGCCAGCGTGAACGGCTTCGTCACCGGTCTCTCCATCCCGCCGGGCAGCACGTTCTGGATCCGCTTCAGCGACTTCGACGCCGCCGGCGCCGATGACGGCCTGGCCATCGACGACTTCTCACTCGTCGCGTCGGACACCGTTCCGCCTACCGGCTCCGCCACCGCCACCCCCTCGGCCGTGGAAGCGGGGGAGACCAGCCGCCTTTCCGTCACGGTCGTTCCGGGGGTCAACCCCGCCAGCACGAACATCACGGTCACCGCGGACCTCACTCCGATCGGCGGTGCGGCCGCACAGCCGCTCTTCGACGACGGCACCAACGGTGACGCAACCGCCAACGACAACACGTTCACCTACGACGCGACCGTCTCTCTCTCCACGCCCCTGGGCGCGAAGACGATCGCGTTCGTCATCGCCGATGCCCAGGGCCGCTCCACGTCGGCGTCGACCGGGCTGACCGTCGATCCGCCGCTGGTGGTCTACGAGATCTTCGACATTCAGGGTTCCGGACCGGCCTCGCCGTTTGCGGGCACGAAGGTGAAGACGGTCGAGAACGTGGTGACGTCGGTCGCGCCGCAGGGCTTCTTCATCCAGACGCCCGACTGGCGTGCGGACGCCTCGACGGCGACCTCGAACGGAATCTTCGTCTTCACCAGTACCGCGCCCTCCGTTCAGGTCGGCAATGAGGTCGAGGTGAGCGGACTCGTCATCGAGTTCTTCGGCATGACGGAGTTCACTCCGCCGGTCTCGTACAAGGTCACCGCGCCGTCCGTCGCTCTCCCCGCCTACTTCGAGGTCCCGCAGGGCTTCACCGATTTCGAGTCGGTCGAGGGCATGCTGGCGCGCGTCACCAATGGCCGTGCCGCGGTGGGAACCGACCAGTTCGGCGAGACGAAGATCGTGGCCGGACCGGAACGGCCTTTCCGCACTCCGGGGCTTTTCGCCGGCCGTCCCGACATTTTCGAAGTCGATCCGACCAAGGGCACTCGCACGCCGAACCCGGGCATCGTGGGCGGAGCCACCATCCACTCCGCCACGGGTCCGATCATGTTCACGTTCAGCGACTACGTGGTCTGGACGGACGAGCTCACGTTCGAGAACCCGCCGTTCCCGCGCGCAGTGCGGGCGCGCACGTCCGGCGAGTTCACGGTCGGCGCGCAGAACATGTTCCGCCTGTTCGACGACGTGGACGATCCGGCCATCGGCGAGCCGGTGACGCCCACGGCCGACTACCAGGCCAGACTGGCGGCGTTCTCCCACCACATCCGCCAGATCCTCGGGTCTCCGGAAGTGCTGGCCATGTCCGAGGTGGAGAATCTGGCGACGCTGCAGGACCTGGCGGCGAGACTGAACGGTGACGACGCGACACTCGGCTACACGGCGTACCTGATTGAAGGGAACGACATCGGCGGCATCGATGTCGGCTTCCTCGTCCGCGGATCGGTGCAGGTCGACTCGGTCTCTCAGATCGGCGCCACCGACACATGGATTGCTCCGGGCGGCTCGCAGCCTGAGCTGCTCAACGACCGACCGCCCCTGATGCTGCGTGGCGCGTACACGGGCAACGGCACGCCGTTCCCGATCGCGGTCATCGGCGTCCACCAGCGCTCGCTCATCGGCGTCGAGACCAGCGACCGCGTCCGGCGCAAGCGCCAGGAGCAGGCCTTCCGCCTGTCGCAGGCCATTCAGGGTCTGCAGACCGCCGAGCCGCATCTCAAGCTGGTCGTGACCGGCGATTTCAATGCATTCGAGTTCAGCGACGGCTACGCCGACGTCATGGGCCAGGTCACGGGCATTCTCGATCCGGCCGGCGCGCTCGTGCCGGGCTCCGACGAGGTCGATCCCGATCTGACCAATCACGTCCTCAATGTCGCTGCGTCCGACCGCTATTCGTATGTGCACGAGGGCGTGACGCAGGTCCTCGACCACTCGCTGACGACCGCTTCGCTGGCGTCATGGCATCGAGGGATGCAGTTCGCACGCGCCAATGCCGACGCGCCGTTCAGCGCCAACCGGGTCAGCGATCACGACGGGCTCGTGCTCTTCGTGATGTCCGACCGCGACGGCGACGGACATCCGGACGACCAGGACTCCTGCGCCGCCGGCGACAACCGTCCCACCGTCGTCCTCGGCGGATGCGACAGCCGCGCTCCGAACGTCAATGACGACGGCTGCTCGCTCATCGACCGGCTGGCCGCGATCAAGGCCGCGGCCAGGAATCGCGGAGAGATGGTGTCCGCCGCGTCCGCCCTGCTCAACGGTCTGATGAAGAGCGGCAAGCTCACCGGCGCCGAGAAGGGCGCCATCGAGTCCTGCGTCGCGCGCTGGAACTGAAACGAAGCCTCCAGGGAGGGCAGGCAATCGTGCCTGTCCTCCCTTTTCATTGGAGGCGCTCCAGCATCACCACCGTGAGGTCGTCGTGGATCTGGAGGCGCGCGGTTCCGCGCAGCCGCCCGATCAGATCGTCGACACCCGCCGCCGAAGCGACGAGCTGTTCGACGCGGTCGTAACCGATCGGCGCATCGTCGACGACCGCCTCCGGGAAACCGTCTGAGAACATGAAGAGCCGCTCGCCGCGCTGAAGAACGAGGCGCGTTGCGTCGTATCGCGTTCCACGCATGGCTCCCAGCGGCAGGCGATCGCCGGTGAACGCGAGGAGACGCGCGGAGCTCCCGATGAGGATCGGGTCGGGCATCCCGGCGTTGACGACCTCCAGCTCGCCGGTGGCGGGCACGTAGCGGCAGAAGATCATGGCCACGAACTCGCGGCGCTCCAGCTGCTCGAACATGGTGCGGTTCAGCGCCGCCATGACGTCGGAGGCCGTGCCCGTTGCGGCCAGGAAGGGGACGGCCGCCTTGCACGAGGCCATGAGCAGGCTTGCGGCAATGCCTTTACCCGAGACGTCGGCGGCCAGCACGGCCACGGCGCCGTCGCCGAGGCGGATGACATCGTAGAAGTCTCCTCCCACGATGTGCGCCGCCTCGGTCCGTGCGCTGACGCGGTAGCCGTCGCGCTCGATCTCGGGCGGCGGGAGCAGCCGCTGCTGCATGGCGCGCGCGATCTCCAGCTCCTTCTCCGCGAACTCGTGCTCCTTGAGCCGCTCGATGCTGGCCCGCAGCCGGTCGTTGCGCTTCTGGTTGTGATGGAGGACGAAGCCGATGAGGACGGCCAGCAATCCTGTGGCGATCGTCGAGTAGGCGAAGTGATACGAGCCGGTGGTGAAGTCGTCGCGGTCGATCGATCCGAACGTCCCGGACAGACCCACGGCCATGAAGTAGCCGAGCCAGCCCCCCACGGCGTACAGCGTGGCGCGAAAGACGACGGGAATACGGCTCTGCTGAATGGCCCAGCTCAGCATCGTCTCCAGCAGACGCGATCCCATCGTGACCAGAGTGCCGATGAGCGCATTACGGGCGATGGAGTGGAGCTCCGGCACCTGGCGCGTTCCGCCGGTCTCGAAGAAAGTGATGGCCACGCCCACCAGCGCGCCGCAGAACAGCTCCGCGGCCATCTGCCGCCACGAGCGCCATCCGTAGGCGCGACGGGGCGTCTCCATCATCGTGGCCGTCATGTCTATCTAGTTGGAGCGCCGGTGTCCTCACCGGCGCAAGTGCCTCGCTGCAGTGATGTACGAGTTTAAGCGGGCCGGGTTGTGATAAACCGCTGCGTGCGTGCGCTCCATCTTCTTCACCGGCTTCCCCGGGTTCCTCGGCGCCGAGCTTCTGCCGCGCATTCTGAGCGGGGATGAGGAGCTGCGCGCGACCTGCCTCGTCCAGCCGCAATACGCCGCGCTGGCGAAGGAGCGGCTCGCCGCGATGCCCGCAGGAATGTCCGAGCGTGTCGAGCTCGTGGAGGGAGACGTCACGGAGTCGATCAAGGCTTCGCCGGCCGATGTCGTGGAGATCCACCATCTCGCCGCGGTCTACGACCTCATGGTCCGTCGCGACGTCGCGATGCGGGTCAACGTCGATGGAACGCATCACGTTCTCGACTTCGCGGAGCGGTGCCCGAAGCTGAGAAGGCTGCACTACGTGAGCACCTGTTTTGTCAGCGGCCGATATCCCGGACTGTTTCGGGAGACCGATCTCGAGAAGGGGCAGACGTTCAACAACTACTACGAGGAGACGAAGTACCTCGCCGAGGTGGAGGTGCAGGCGCGGATGCGGGGAGGGCTGCCCGGGACGATCTATCGCCCCTCCTCGGTGGTCGGCGACAGCATGACGGGAGCGACCCAGAAGTACGACGGGGTTTACTTCGTGATGCAGTGGCTGATGCGCCAGCCGAAGATCGCCATCCTGCCGGTCGTCGGTCGTCCCAGGGAGTACCACTTCAACGCCGTGCCGTGCGACTTCGTCGTCGATGCCATCGCCGGCCTCGCCCCCGTGCCCGAGTCTCTGGGCCAGGTGTACAACCTCGCCGATCCCGCTCCCCTCACCGTCGACGAGACGATACGCGCCGTTGCGTCGGCGACCGGACGCCTCGTGGTGCGCGTGCCCCTTCCCCGTGCCGTCGCCAAAGGCGCGCTGGACCACGTCCCGGGGATGTATCGCCTCATGCGCATCCCGTCGGCCAGCGTCGACTACTTCGTCCATCCGACCGAGTACGACACGACGAACCTCCGGCGCGATCTGCCCGGCGTGAAGATCCCGAATCTCCGGGACTACCTGCCGCGCCTCGTGGAGTTCGTGCGCGCGCACCCGGAGATTGGCTCGGCGGCGATGGTGTGAGGGGGGGGGTACTCTGTGTATCTCTGTGTATCTCTGTGTACTCTGTGACTCTGTGGTGATCTCCCGGTCGAAAAGCAACCACAGAGTCACAGAGTACACAGAGATACACAGAGAGGCTGGAGGGTGGGCAAACATGGAATGCCCCAACCGAATGCCCTCCGGCGCCTCTGTTGCAGGACAGGAACAAACCGCGCGGCCGCGGTGGTTACCGGCTCATCATGCGCAAACTACTGTTCCTGGCCGTGATCGCCGCCGCGATCGTCTTCGCGGTGGTTCTGGTCCCGCGCACCAAAGGAGTGTCGATGGCTGAGCAGCAGGGCAAACCCGGAAAACCATCCGAGGCGGAGCTGAAGAAGAAGCTGACGCCGATCCAGTTCGAGGTGACGCAGAACGACGGCACCGAGCCTCCGTTCCGCAACGAGTACTGGAACAACAAGGAGCCGGGCATCTACGTCGACATCGTCTCGGGCGAGCCGCTCTTCAGCTCGCTCGACAAGTACGACTCGGGCACCGGCTGGCCGAGCTTCATCCGTCCGCTGGAGCCGAAGAACATCGTCACGAAGAGCGACCGCAAGTTCTTCGTCGTCCGCACCGAGGTCCGATCCAGGAACGGCGACTCGCACCTCGGGCATGTCTTCGAGGACGGCCCGCCTCCGACCGGCCTGCGCTACTGCATGAACTCCGCGTCGCTGCGGTTCATCCCGGCCGCGAAGCTGGAGGCGGAGGGCTACGGGAAGTACGCACCACTCTTCGAGAGGAAGGCGAAAGGCACCGTGAAGTCGGCGAATGCAGCCAAGGCCACGCTGGCGGGCGGCTGCTTCTGGGGCGTGGAGGAGCTGCTCCGCAAGCTGCCCGGCGTGCTGGAGACGGAAGTCGGCTACACGGGCGGAAAGGTCGCGAACGCGACGTACAAGAACCACGATGGCCACGCCGAGGCGATCGAGATCACGTACGACCCGGAGCGCATCTCCTACGAGGACATCCTGGAGTTCTTCTTCAAGCTGCACGACCCCACGACGCTGAACCGCCAGGGCAACGACGTCGGCACGTCGTATCGCTCGGCGATCTTCGTCCACAGCGACGAGCAGCGCCAGATCGCGGAGCGCGTGAAGACCAAAGTGGGAAAGTCGGGCGCGTGGAAGCGTCCCGTGGTGACGGAGATCGTTCCGGCCTCCGAGTTCTGGACGGCGGAGGATTACCACCAGGATTACCTGCAGAAGAACCCGGGCGGGTACACCTGCCACTACGTCCGCAACGTCAAGTTCGATTGAGTCGAGGGAAAAGCTAACCACAGAGACACAGAGGACAAGAGAGAAGGCATTCAGCTTCCCTGTTTCATGAAAAGCAGGATGTCTCTGCTGAGCGTCACGTCCACCTCGTCAGCGAGCGCGTCCATCCGCGCTCGCTGATGGTTTCTGAGGCCGCGGTACGAGCTGGTCATGAGGTCCAGCGCCGCGGCGCGGTCGAGGCGCGACCGGTGCGTGACGCGCTCCTGCTCCCGCAGCTCGAATCCTTCCACCGGCCTGACGCGATCGATCGGCCTCCCTTCTCCCAGAATCGCCTCGCGCAGCTCGATGAGATCGGCGGGACCGGGCACCGCGACGAGCAGCGTTCCATCGTCCACCAGCACGCGCCGGAACTCGTCCGCGTGGATTCGTGACGTGATCGACGTGAGCGCTGCAAACGAGTCGCTCGCGTAGGGGAGGAAGCGGTCGGCATTGGCGACCGTCCACGAGCAATCGGGATGAGCTCGCGCGGCCAGATCGACTGCCGCGGTGGAGATGTCCGTTCCGTGCGCCTCGCATCCGAGCGCGTCGCGGAATGCGGCGAGGTGATAGCCCTCGCCGCAACCGACGTCGAGGATCGCCCCGCCGCTGCGCGGTCCGAGGAGCTCGATCATGGGACGAAGCAGCGGCTCCAGGATGCCGCGCTCGGCCAGCCGCCTGCGCGCCTGGACCGCCGCGGCGGAGTCGCCCGGCGTCCGCGATCGCCGGTCCTGCGGCTGGAGGAGATTCACGTACCCGCTCCGCGCGAGGTCGAAGGAGTGGCGGCTCTCACAGGTCATGGTGCGTCCTTCGCGCGACAGCGGCCGGCCGCAGTTTCGAACCGTGCAGAGAAGAGTCACCATGTCGGGCCCCGAGGCCTCGGGGCCCGCGAGTGTAATGGAGCGCCCGTGTCGGAAGGCACGGGCTCGGGCACGGGAAGGAGGCGCTCCATTCTTTCAACGGCTCACCGTGTCGTGTGTCGCGGGTCATGGCTGCCGGCGCGGCGCGGCGTAGCTTGTCGGATGGAGGCATCGGCAATGTTCGGACGCAAGACTCCCTATGGCTTCTACTCTCTCTTCTTCTTCATCGGAACAGCCCTCGGCGCGGCCGTCGCTCTGCTTTTCGCCCCGACCACCGGGCGCAAGCTGCAGAAGCAGATCAAGGAAGTGATCGAGGACAAGGTGGAGGTGATGAAGAAAGCGGTGGCGTGAGAAAACGCCTAAGGCCTAACGCCTAAGGAGCCTCTGCGCAACTCTGTGATCTCTGTGACTCTGTGGTTGACGTCAAACCACAGAGTCACAGAGGACGCAGAGCTTACGCAGAGGTTCCCTAAGGCCTAAACACCTAAGGCCTAAGGAAGGGGCCGGATCCGGAAGCGGGCCACCTCGTTCTCGAAGCTCTGGCCGCTCTGGACGAGGTTGTCGACGGTCTGGCTGAACTCCCGGGCGATCTGGTCGTTCTGCTGGGCGATGGAGAGCATGACCTGTGAGGCGTCGGCGATGCGGTCGGTCTCCTCCATCTGACGCTCCAGGAGGTCGCGCATGGCGCGGGCGTCGTCGGCGATGCGCTCCAGGGCGGTGGTGATTCCGCTTCCGGCCGTGGACTGCTCCTCGGTGGCGCTCTTGACCTGGGCGGCGATGTCGCGTACGCGCTCGGACTCGCTGGCCATCAGCTCGGTGCCGCGCGCCTGTTCGCGGCTGCCGCGGTTGATCTCGGCGATGTGATCGGACATGCGCGAGGCCACCTCGTGCAGATGTCTGCTGGCCTTGGTCTGGTCTTCGAGGGCCCGGGAGATCTTGGCCGACATCTCGTACGAGCGGTTGGCGCTGGCCACGATGAGCTCCAGCGAGCCCGCCGCCGCCTGCGCGAGGTCGACGCTCTCGGACACGCGCAGCACGCCTTCGTTGATCTTGGTCACGGCCTGGCGCGAGCCGGTCTGCACGGCCTTGATGATCTGGCTGATCTCTTTCGTCGATCCGCGCGTCTTCTCGGCCAGCTCGCGGATCTCATCCGCCACCACGCTGAACCCGAGGCCGTGCTCGCCGGCCTGCGCGGCGATGATGGCGGCGTTCAGGGCCAGCAGGTTGGTCCGGCCGGTGATCTCTTCGATGACGCTGAGGATTCGCCCGATCTCGCCGACGCTTCCGTGAAGCTGGTCGAGCACCTCCGCGGTCGAGTTCGTGATCTCCCGCGAGAGCTCGATCCCCTCCACCGTCCGGTTCGCGGCCGCACCGCCCGCCTCGGCGGCCTCACGCACCTCGCGCGAGATGTCGGCCGTGGTCTGCGAGTTGGCGCGCAGCTCCTCCACGGTGGAGTCCATCTCCGCGACGAAAGAGAGGACTTCCTCGCCGATCTCGGAGAGGACCTCGGTCCGCCTGGACATCTCGTTCATCGACGCGTTCATCTCGGTGGACGAGGACGAGGTCTTCTCCACCGACTGGAACAGGTAGTCCATGCTGCGCGCGACCTCTTCGGCGGAGGACTGCAGCTGGAGGGCGCGGGCGGAGGCGTCCTGAGTCAGCTCGCTCACCGCGTCGGCCGCGCCGAGGGAGGCGCGGATGCCGCCGCGCACGTTGTCCACGGCCACGCTGGAGTGCTCGGTGAGCTCGCTCTGATTGCGGGAGCGCGTCATCAGCGACTGCGTCCCCCCGGTGATGACCCTGACGCCCTCGGTGATGGTGGTCCCGCTTCCGCCGATGCGCGCCAGGAGCGCGTTGAGGTTGGCGCGGGTCTCGTTGAAGTCGGAGGCCAGGATGCCCACCTCATCGTCCGAGAACACGTGGGTGGTCGACGTGAAGTTTCCCTCGGCCATTTCCGCGGCGATGGTCTGCAGCGTTCTGACCGGCCGGGCGATGTCACGGGCCAGCGCGAACGTGGCCAGCGAGAACGCTCCCAGCGTGAAGAAGGCCACGACGAACGTGTAGAACGTGACCTGCTGCGGCACGTTGCGGTACGGGCCCCACGGCACGGACATCACCAGGATCGATCCGTTCTCCAGCGGAGCGAAGCGCGCCACATGCGGTCCGACATAAGAGGAGCTGTCGCCGTTGCGGATGCGGCGGATGGCCGCGATCTCGTCGGCCGCGAGCGACTCGCCCGTGCTCGTCACGTTTCCGTCCTGGTCGATGAGGTGGAGGGCGTGGTCGTCCGGGATGTAGGAGCGCAGCGTGTCGAGCGCGGAACCGTCGAACGTGGCCATGAGACTGGCGCTCTCGTACAGGCGGTCGAAACGATCGGCCGAGTTGCTGACGGCCAGTTTCTCCAGTGTGGTGGCCACCTTCGACGAGACGAGCTGCACAAGCGCGATCGACGACATGATGAACGTGCCGATGAACACGAGCGCAACCTTGCGGGCCAGCGTGATGCGCGGGCCGTTGTATTCGGCGCTCTTCCCCGACTCGGAGATGGAAATCCCGAGCAGCCGCTTGGCGGTGAAGTAGTTCCAGGCCACCGCCGCGAACGCGCCGATGAAGCCGGCCACGAGAAAGTAGCCGAAGCCGAGCCGCGTGGGCATGAAGAACATGGATCCGATGGCCGCGAATATCACCGCGCCGACGGTCCACTGCAGGAGCGGGAGGGTGATGGACCGCGTCAGGCAGCGCGTCGCGGCGGTGGAGAGGTCGCCCTCACCGCCCAGCGCGCGATCGACGTCGAAGGCCCGGCTCCGCGCGGCGATGTAGAAGGAGCCAGAGCCGAGCGCGTAGAAGCCGACCAGCAGGGCGGCCAGCGAGAACGTCGCGGTGAGAGAGAGTTGCACGACCTGCGACAGAAAGAACACTCCCACCGGCACCATCACGATGATGGGCGGCACGAGCAGCCAGAACATGTAGCGTCGCGTAAAGGTCATCGACCGTCCGATGGATTATCGCACCGCACGCTCCATCACCCGTTCCCATGATCGATCGCATATCCTGTACGGCCTGCTTTCTGCAGGATTTTCCAGCGGGAGAGAACAGTGCGGCTGCGCACAGCCTTGATCATCGCCGGACTCCTCATCGGCCTGGCCGCAGGGCTCGGCGCCTACACGTTCGTGTATGCGAAGGGGTACTCGTACATGACCAATGATCCGGCCGCGTGCGCGAACTGCCACGTCATGACGCAGTACTACGCGGCCTGGATGAAGGGCCCTCACCGGCACGTGGCCGTCTGCAACGACTGCCATACCCCGCACAACCTGGCCGGCAAGTACGCGGTGAAGGCGTCCAACGGCTTCTGGCACTCGTTCTACTTCACCGGTGGTCACTATCCCGACGAACTGAGGATGAGGTCGCGCAACGTCGGTGTGACCGAGGGCGCGTGCCGCCACTGCCATCAGGAGATCGTGCACGCCATCGAAGGAGACATCTCCTGCATCCGCTGCCACTCGGATGTCGGTCACATGTAGCACCCGTCAACCGGAGGATTCATGGTCGATACCTCGAGACCCACAGCGCCAACCCGCCGTCGCATGACGATGGTGGTGGCCGTCACGGCGGCGGTCGCCGCGGTGGTGGCGATCGGTCTCACTGCTCTGCTGATGAACATCTTTCAGCGCAAGACCGAGGCGCGGAATCCGTTCTACAGGGTGGTGGCGCTGAGCGACGACACGACCGATCCGGCCGTCTGGGGCAAGAACTTCCCCATGCAGTACGACGGCTATCTGCGGACCGTCGATCAGGTGCGCACGCGATACGGCGGCAGCGAGGCCGTCCCGCGCACGCCCACGCAGGCCGATCCGCGCTCCATCGTCGCCCAGTCGCGGCTCGAGGAAGACCCGCGTCTGAAGACGATGTGGGCCGGCTACGCGTTCTCGAAGGACTTCCGCGAAGAGCGCGGCCACGCGTACATGCTCTCGGATCAGACGTTCACCGAGCGCCAGAAAGTCGCCAAACAGCCCGGAGCATGCCTGCACTGCCATGCCTCGATGTGGGTCGCTTACAAGAGGGCCGGGGGCGGCGACATCTGGAAGGGCTTCGAAGTCATCAACAAGACCCCTTACTTCGAGGCCCGCAAGCTCGTCACGCATCCGGTGGCATGCATCGACTGCCACGATTCGGAGTCGATGGCCCTGCGCGTGACGCGGCCGGCGTTCATCGAAGGCATCCGCGCCCTGAAGAACGATCCGAAATACGACCCCAACACGATGGCCACCCGCCAGGAGATGCGCACCTACGTCTGCGGGCAGTGCCACGTCGAGTATTACTTCAAGGGCGACGAGAAACGGCTGACTTACCCCTGGGCCAAAGGGCTGAAGGGCGATCAGATCCTCGATTACTACGAGACGACCGCAAAGGATCACGTGGACTGGACGCACGCCGACAGCGGCGCCAGGGTCCTCAAGGCTCAACATCCCGAGTTCGAGATGTACAATCAGGGCATTCACGCCCGCTCCGGCGTGGCCTGCGCCGACTGCCACATGCCGTACAAGCGCGAAGGCGCGCTCAAGATCAGCGACCACCACGTGCGCAGCCCTCTGCTGAACATCAACCGGGCCTGCGTGACCTGTCACCGCTGGTCGGAGGACGAGCTGCTGGCGCGTGTGGAGACGATCCAGGAGCGCCACTTCCAGATGCGCAACATCGCCATCGACGCGCTCATCGCCCTCATCGCCGACATCAGGACCGCATCGGTGTCGGGCACGCCTTCGGCGCTGGTGGAGGAGGCGCGCAAGTACCAGAAGAGGTCGCAGTTCCTGGTCGACTTCATCGAGGCGGAGAACTCGATGGGTTTCCACGCGCCGCAGGAAGCGGCCAGGCTGATGACGCTGTCAGTGGATTACTCACGGCGCGGTCAGATGGCGCTGCGGGGGAAGTGAAGCGTGCGATTGTAGAGATCCATTCGCTGCCATGACACCAGCCACCGCGTCACCCTCGCGAGAGCAGGATCGCCGGCGTTACGGGCGCATCCAGCTCGGTGATGACCCGATGCCGGCCACGATCGATCTCGTGTCTGTGCGCGTGATCGAGCTGTCCGTGGTCGGGTTCCGCGTCGAGCACAGCGACCGCTTTCCGGGGAACCTCGAGCGGCGCGAGATCAAGCTCAACTGGAACTCCCAGACCATGCAGTTCGCGTGCAGCGTGGTCCGCTCGACCATGCACCAGCTGGCCCGGCGCGCCGGCGAGAAGAGCATCTATCACTCCGGCATCCGCATCGAGGAGCCGATCGGCGACTCCGAGCTGATCCTGCGCGACTTCATCGCCTCACGCATCATTCGCGCCCTCGAAGAGCAGAAGGCCAATGCCCGGGGCATCCCTCCGCTCTCCCGATACACGTACCAGGTCGGAAAGAGCAATCGATACCGCCGCTGTGAATTCATCGACGGGATGTGGCGCAAGACCGAGACGAACCGGCCCGAGCAGCCCACGGCCGGCTTCACGATCTCGGCGGAAGTCGATCCCATCCAGATCGACCTGTTGTGCAGGACCTATCAGGTCACCAACGAGCCGGGCCGGAAGCTGACGCAGATCCTGGCCGAGCTGAGCATTCGCAAAGAGGAGGGGACGCCGACCCGGCGGTACGTCCCCTGATCGTCAAAATTAGGCCTTAGTCCCAAGGACTAGGGCCTTTGATATCCTCTCCCTTTCCCTTGCCACTCAATGCCGGAGATCGCGTCGGGCCGTACCGCATCCTCGCGCCCATCGGAGCCGGAGGGATGGGTGAGGTTTATCGTGCCGTCGACGAGAGGCTGCAGCGGGAGGTGGCGCTCAAGATCCTGGCCACCGGCCCGAGCTCGAGCAGCGAGCATTTGCGGCGCTTCGAGCAGGAAGCGCGCGCGGCTTCGGCGCTGAACCATCCCAACATCATCACCATCTACGACATCGGGCGCGTGGACCCGATTTCTTACATCGCCATGGAGCTGATCGACGGGCGGGACGTGAGGGGCATGCTCACCGGGGAGCGCATGCAGCTCAAGGCGGCGCTGCGCATCGCGGTCAAAGTCGCCGACGGCCTCGGCGCCGCGCACGACCGCGGCATCGTCCATCGCGACCTGAAGCCCGAGAACCTCATGGTGAACCGCGACGGGTTCGTGAAGATCCTCGATTTTGGACTGGCCAAGCTGGTCCGCCCGTTCACCGACACCGACACCGACACGACCGTGCCGCACACCACGCCGGGAGCGGTCTTCGGGACGGTCGGCTACATGTCGCCGGAGCAGGCCAGCGGCCACGACACCGACTACCGCTCCGACCAGTTCGCCCTCGGCGTCATTCTCTACGAGATGGTGACCGGGCGCCTGCCGTTCACGGCGCCCACCGCCGCGGAGATCCTCGCGCTCATCATCCGCACCGATCCGCCGCCGGTGACGCAGTTCAACGACGCCGTCCCGCCCGAGCTCGTGCGCATCATCAATCGCTGTCTCTCCAAGGACCGGGCCGACCGCTATGCGTCCACCCGCGATCTGGCCCGCGACCTGCGCGAGGTGCGCGACCGCATCACGAACAGCTCCGACCCCCACCGGCACAGCGGCCGCACGTCCGTCGTCCGGCCGCCGCGCGTGGCGATCTACGCGATCGTGGCGGTGGTGGCGGTGGCGCTGGCCACCGGCAGCGTGATCATGTTCAGCGGGCGCGTGAACACGGCGGCCGTTGCGGAGGCACCAGGCCCGCGCAGCATCGTCGTCTTTCCGTTCGGCGAGCCGGCGGACAGCGTGGAGGCGCAAACGTTCGGGGAAGGCGTTGCCGAAATGATCCGCAGGCGTCTCGGCAAGTCCGTCGAGTTTCGCGTCGTGGAGACGCCCGAGGCGCGCGGCGATCGGCGCGTGGCGGCCCGGCGGGCCGGCGCGGCGCTGATGCTGGATGGCCGGGCTCGACGCGAGGACGATCGCGTCAGCATTTCGTACCGCCTGCTCGACGTCGAGACGGGCGCACCGGTGACGGACGGCACCGTCGCCGGCGTGCTCGGTCAACTGTTCACGGTCGATGACGAGCTGCCCAACGCGACCGATCAGGCCGACTACATCGAGGCGGTCGGACTTCTGCAGCTGGCCAAGGACGAGAAGTCGGTCGATCAGGCCATCGCTGCTCTTTCACGCGTGCTCCTCAACGCCCGGGACTCGGCGGCCGTGAATGCGCTTCTCGGCCGGGCCTGGCACTTCAAGGCGCAGATCAGCAGGCGGCCGGGACTCATCGATCAGGCCGTGACGTTTGCGGAGCGCGCCGCGGTGCTCGACCCCGACCTGCCCGAAGTGCAGATCACGCTCGGGCAGCTTCGCAGGTCGCAGGGCAGAAACGACGAAGCCCTCCAGCATTTCCAGCGGGCGCTGGCGCTGCGGCCGGGAATGCCGGAGGCGCTGCTTCACATCGCCGGCACGTACGAGCGGATGGGGCGCGCGGCGGATGCGGAGCGGATGTACGGGGAGGCGGTCTCGCTGCGCCCGAACTCCGCATCCGCTCACAACCAGTACGGCGTGTTCCTCTCCAATCATGGCCGTTACTCGGACGCGCTGTCGCGGTTCCGGCGCGTCACCGACCTTCAGCCGGACGGTCCGCGCGGGTGGGCCAACCTGGGATCGGCGTATCAAGGGCTGGGCGACTACGCGAACGCGCGCGTCGCGTACGAGAAGTCGATCGCCGTCGATCCGACCGCGGCGGCGTATTCGAATCTCGGGACGTTCCACTTCGCGATCGGTCAGTACGCGGAGGCGAGCCGGGCGTTCGAGAAGGCGGTGGAGCTGGCGCCGTCGGACTACGTCGTCCGCGCCAACCTCGGCGACGCGTACCGGTGGAGTCCGGGCCTGCGCGAGAAGTCGGTCGAGACGTACCGCCGCGCCGCCGAGATCGCGCGGGAGTGGCTGGATGTGAATCCGAAGGATGCCATGGCACAGGCGATGATGGCCGCATCGCTGGCCAAGAGCGGCCGCCTCGACGAGTCCGGCGCGGCAATCAGGATTGCGCTTCGGAACGATCCGACGAATTTCATCGTGCTGTACCAGGCCGCACTGGTCGCCGAGTTGCGCGGAAATCGCGACGCCGCGGTGACCTGGCTGAAAAGCGCCATCGAATCCGGGTATCCTCTGCAGGAAGCGGAACGCGATCCGGAGCTCGCCCAACTGAGAGAGGATCCGCTTTTCAAATCGAAGAAATGAAGGAGGAGCGCAAATTGTCCGACTCCCGCCGGTTGTCTCCCTTCCTCTTGATGTTTCTGCTTCTCGCTGGCTGCAAGTCGTTCGTGGCGCCGCCCACAGCCGCGCCCGAGCTGGGCACACTCGTTCCCTCTTCGGTTCGCGGAGTCTGCGACTCGTCGAATGGGGATCCCAACAAAGATAATGCGTTCATCTGCATCGACGACCTCTCCAGTCCGATGCAGGTTCGCATCAAGGACCTTCGAGTCCATGACCGCGTAGGACCGGACAAAAAGAATCCTGTGATGATCCGGTGGATTGCCCGATCCGGATTTAAAGACCTCGACATCAAATTCCCCGCCAACAGCCCCTGTGTGGACCAGAAAGACGTCTATTGCTACGAGGGCCGCGGTTTCTGCCGCGCCTTCACCAAGGAGGTCCCCAGCGAGACCCGGTGTGAGTACGAAGCGCTCATCGAGGGGGTCCCCATCGATCCGGTCATCATCGTGGAGCCATGCTGCGCGTATGAGGAGAACTTCACGCCGGCGCCCCAGTGAAGCTCCGTTCCTAATCCCCGATTCGATTCATCAGCGCGGCCAGGTTTCCGACGATCACCAGCGCCGGCAGGATCAGCGAGAGGGCCGCGGCCAGGGGGCGGCCCTCCAGCTCGCCGGCCAGGTCGACCTTCGGTCGCGACGGCATCTCGTCGAGCACGAATGCGATCGACGGGTCGGCCGGGTCATAGAGGACCGGCTCCTGGCGTTCGTCCTCGAGGCGCATGGTCTGGTGCGTGCGCGCTCTCGTCTCGTGCTTCCTGCCGTCGCGGCCGGTGAACTCGAAGGTGAGCTCCCAGACCGTCTGCCTGTTCACGCGGACGCGCGTAGCGCGTTTGTCCGTGAGCTTCCCCATGGCCACGAGCCCGTGCTCCAGCAGATGGCGCCGCCGCCGTCCCTTGCGGATGCTCCAGGCCAGAAAGAATCCGGCCACGGCCGGGAAGAGCGTGATGACCATGACGGCGGGGCCGAACATTCGCCGTCGCATTCCGTCGATGCGTGAGCTGGCCGGATCGGACTCGAGGTATTGCACCACGACGTTCTGCCCCACCACGCCGCCCTCGCGCAGGCTGTAAGACACGCCCCGGAACCACTCGCCGCCGACCGAGTACTCGTAACGAGTTGCCATGACCGGCGTGTCCGATTCGCTTGCGCCGGTTTCTTCGACCGCGATGACCTTGGCCGCCACGAGGCGGAAGGGACCGCGGAACGTGATGAACGAGAGGTCGGCGTTCGCGACGAACGTCCAGAAGAAGATTGTCGTGAAGCCGAAGACCGCCCACAGTGCCGGATGTCCGACGCCGTTGAGGATGCGCAGCGAGAGTCCGACGCGCCGCGGGGGCGGCGCCAGGCGCACCTGGTTTGCAAGCATGAGGAAATTCTAAATGAATGGATCGCCGGTGTCCTCACCGGCGCCCGAGGCGTCCTAGTGTGGTGATTCACCACACTAGCACCTCGTTGACGAGCGAGCGGTCGACATCCCGTTCCATCCAGACCCTCTTCGTCTGCGCGTCGAATCGTCCCACGAGCCGGTCCCGGTACAGGAGCGGGAGGACGTACCAGCCCCATCTCCGTTGGGCAGCCGGCTTGTACACCTCCCAGACGTAGTCGAACTCGAAGGCGTGGCGGACCAGGTCGCGGTCCCAGATGAGCGGATCGAGCGGAGCGATGATGCGGACCCGATCGTCGAAGCGGACGGTTCGCCGCTCCAGAAACTCCGGCGTGGCCAGGTAGCGTCGGGATGAACCTTCGATCGTGACTTCGACCAGCTCGCGGTCCTTCGATGGCGCTCGCGAGAGCAGCCCGGCGGCGCGGGCGCGTTCCAGGAGCCGCCAGCGATCGAAGTCCTCCTGCGGCTCCTTCAGCGCGAGCGGGCCGAGGGCGCGCTCGGGCACGTCGTAGATCTTCGCGCCGGAGTCCGTCCGCCCGGACACCACCACGTCGCATCGCGTCCAGAGAATCTCCAGAGCCATCGACGTCGTCCTGCCGGTGCCTTTCCATCCGCTCCAGTCGATCGGGCTCACCTTGCCGTGATCGGTGAGGTCCGCCGCGGTGATCGGACCGTGAGTGCGCACTTCGGCAAGCACCTTCTCGATGACCGCAGCCGGCACGCGCTGTTCGCGATCCCCGTGGCGCCACCACGGCGTCTGGACCCGGTGGCCGTGTGCGCGGTAGAACGGGAACGAGGATGCCGGGAGGATGCATCGCTCCTTGAAGAAGTGCTCGAATGCGTGCCGCGGAAAGAGTTTCCGGTAGACGTCGCCGCGCTCGGCAGTCGTCACGCGCGCCATCACCACCAGGTCGGCGTTCGTGCCGATGACGTCGAGCGGGTCGAGCTGGATGCAGCGCAGGCGCTCCAGCACGGCCCGCACGCTGCGCATCGGAACGTTGAGGCCGAGGTGCGCGACCATCCGCCGCCGCGCCTCGGCCCTGGAGAGCGTGATCACCGATGCAGTTTCGCGCCTTTGACGCCGACGCGGACTCTGTAAACCTTGCCGCCGCCGGCCTGCGTCGAGGTGGCGTAGATCGCGCGTTGATCGAACTTTCCTTCGCCGAACGCCAGGCTCGCCACGTGCGGCATCCCCTCGGCGATCAGCGTCTTCTCGCCGTTGCGCGGGTCGAACCGCCAGATCTTCCCAGCTCCGTTGTCGGCGACGTAGATGCGGCCGAGGGCGTCGGCGGCCAGCCCGTCCGGCCCTTTCTCCGAACGCATGACGACCTCCGCCGCGCCCGCCTGCAGCCGGTCGAGCGAGATGGCCCACAGGCTGTTGTCCGGCACGACGGGACCGATCTGGCTGAAGATCTGCGCGACGTAGACGGTGTTCCCGTCGCGTGAGAGCGCCATGCCGTTCGGGAATGGCACAGCAGTGGTCCAGATCGACACTCTGCCGTTTTCTACGCGGTAGATCTTGTCCGTGCCGTCGTCGGAGACGAGGTACGAGCCGTCGGGGAGAACGAGGATCGCGTTGGGATCGGCGATGCCGGTCGCGTCTGCTGTCTTCTCGCCCTCGGGCGTGATCCGCCAGACGATGCCGTCATCGTTGGGTCCGTCGCGGAAGACGTTTTTCGGTCCGAAGTCGGCGGCGAGGATGTCGCGCGGGCCGATGCCGGCCTGGCCCAGGTGCAGATGCACGTCGGCGATTTTGCGAACGGCGCCGTCCGGCTCGGCGATCCAGATGCCCCGGTTCGCACCGATGAACAGCTTCCCTTCACCGTTGAACGTCAGCCCCTCGGAGGCCCTGAACTGATCGATGAAGACTTCCGGCTTCACGGGGAACGACACAGGCGCCGTCGCACACCCGGCCAAAAGGAGAAGGATGGGGGTCAGGTCTTGCCTTTTCCCTTTTCCTACCCACCGTAGGAAAACAGCCAGCGCCGTAGAAATCGAGCGCTGGATCCGGTCGATTCGGGAAAGCATCGTCGTCATATTTCTACCGCGGAGAGAAAAACCGTCGATCCCGTAGAAAAAGACAAAAGGCAAGACCTGACCCCTATCCTACGCCGGGGGAGGGCTGCTTTGGCGTCGGGAACCTGATTCTTCACCGGTTTGATACGCCGCTTACAGCGCGATCGTGGCCACGACCTCGTTCCCGCAGCCGCGGTAGTCGATGGTGGTGAAGCTCAACCCGCGGGCCATGACGATGCCGCGGCCGTGCGTGTCGAACGCCCTCTGCGGCTCGATCTCCCAGAACCGCTTCCAGTCGAAGCCGTCTCCCTCGTCGCGGATCGTGAAGACGAGCTGGCGCGGCCGCCTCTGGAAACGCAGCTCCACGCACTTCATGGCGTTCTCCGGCAACGCGATCCGGCGGGTCACCTCGGCGTACCACTCCTCCTTGGACCGCATCCGCGACTTCTCCTCGTACGTGATGCCGAGGTTGCCGTGCTCGATTCCGTTGAGGAGCAGCTCGGTGAGGCCGATGACCGCCGCGGCGGGATCGGGACACGTATTGGCCACGATCGCGGCGATGTCCCGCGCCTCGGTCACCGTCTGCAGCGTGAACGAAGCCTCACG
The DNA here is from genome assembly GCA_035544675.1 of Thermoanaerobaculia bacterium. Lineage (GTDB taxonomy): Bacteria > Acidobacteriota > Thermoanaerobaculia > Gp7-AA8 > Gp7-AA8 > DATKCA01. The sequence goes on from DATKCA010000135.1 coordinate 31,260, forward strand.
GAGGAGGCGCAGGCTCTTCAGCCCCTTCCGGAGCTGCTCCTGGAGCTCGCGGTATTCGGCATAGTCGTTCGCCGCGGTGCTGACGACGGCCACGAGCATCTCCGCGTCGTACGGTTTGGTCAGGTAGTAGTACGCGCCGGCGCGCAGCCCTTCCACGATCTGGCTGTGCTCGACCGAGGCCGTCTGCAGGATGACCGGCACCATCCGCAGCCGCCCGTGCATCTTCATCTTGGCCAGCACTTCCAGTCCCGTCATGCGCGGCATGGACCGGTCCAGCAGGACGACGTCGTATCCGGAAGGATCCGACTCGAGCAGCGCCCACGCTTCCGCCCCATCCGCGGCCACCCGCGGGTTGTACCCGTGCGACGTCAGGTGCACGTTCAGCAGCTTCCGATCGAGCGGGTTGTCGTCGACGACGAGAACCCGCGTCTCTTCAGGGGCGAGCAGTGGTGGCATGGGGTGGATGAGGATTCTACCCCGTCAGCCGACAGCGATATGATGCGTGTGTCTCTGCTCGTCCAGCAGGGTCCAGCATGAGAGAGAGGCGCCGGTACCCGCGTGTCACGCTGCGGAAGCCGATCCGTGCATCGGTCGGGAGGACCCCTGTGTTCGTCCTCGACGCCTCCCGGGGCGGGCTGCGCGTCGCGCATCAGGCGCAGCTACCCACGCCGGGATCGGTCTTCCGCATCGACCTGCCTTCGGAAGTCGGCCCGATCCGCCTCGACTGTGCAATCGTGCACACAGTCATTCAGCACGCCGCGTCGGCGGCCAAGAATCTCTTCAACTCGGGTCTGCAGATCGTTTCGGCCGACAATCAGTCTGCCGAGCGCATGAACGCGCTCATCGCGACCGGAGAGCCTCAGGAAGAGCCGTAGGTCTCCGTGCTCCTCTGTGTCTAGAACACAGAGTTACACAGAGGTCAGGCGATTCTCGCCGGCCGTTCCTTAGGAGCACGACAAAGCACGTCCTCCTAAGGACTAAGGACTAAGGACTAAGGACTAAGGACTAAGGAAGGACTACCCAACCGGCTCGGGCGTCTCCTCCGTCCTCTCGACGCTGATCCGGGCCAGGACGCGGATCAGCTGACGCTGTTCTGCACTGCTCTTCTCGTACGTCTCGCACAGCTGATCGATGTTCTCCCCCGGCTCCGTCGCCAGCAGGGTGAATCCCTCGTCAGGCTGTTCCGGTGTGCGGCTCCACTTCTTCTCCCAGTAGCGGCCGCTCAGCGAGCAGCGGATATAGCCGCGATCGGCGACGAGGTCGCTCTCGGGCAGCATGCGCTTGCCGCGGCCGCTGGCCCGATCGATGCTCGTCGTGGCCACCACGCCCGATCGGAACACCGGCATGTTGCGCTCGGTCACCGGTCCGATGCCGCGCGCATTCGCGACCTGCTCTGCGAGCGAGCGGGATACGACGGTGGCGACGAGCTCCCGCAGAGTGGCCAGCGCATTTCCCTCATACGCCGAGAAGGACAACCCGGACTGATAGACCGTGGCGCCCTGGTCGCCGTGAGCGAAACGGTGCACCTTGCACGACATGACGGTGGCCTCGACCTCGAGCTCTTTTCCGAGCCAGTCGAAGCGGAGAAGGGCCTTTTTCCCGATGTCGAGCCGCGTGAAGTGCTCGATGCGGGCACCGGCGTCGGTGATGTCGAGGATGAGCGTTCCCATGGCGCCGAGGCGGGCGATGATCGCGCGCGTGAGCTGAATCCGCTTTTTCTTGCGCCTCTCAGGGCGGGATCGAGGGCCTTGCGAGGAGATCATGATCGGACCAGCGATTGTATGGCGGGCGGTCGCGCGCGGATTCCTTATTGGCGTCATTCCGAGCGTAGCGAGGAATCCGGGGTGTCTGCCTCTGTGCTCTCTGTGACTCTGTGGTGATCCCCCGGGAGAAGCAACCACAGAGTCACAGAGAGCACAGAGGTTACACTCACGCCCCATGCGACGCGCACTTCTGCTGACGCTTCTTCTTCTCTCTCCGTTCGCCGGGTTCGGGCAGGAGGTCTCGGCTGCCGATCTCGACCGGCGTCGCAAGATGCTGGCTGACCTCATCGACGAGCATTGGGAGTATGTCCTGCGCACTTCGCCCGAATATGCCTCGCTCCTGGGCGACAAGCGTTACAACGACCGCTCCTCGGACCTCTCGCCGGCCGCGCTGCGCAGAGACGCGGGCCAGAACCGCGCTTTCCTCAGACGCGTCGAGGCCATCGGCACCGTCGGATTCTCCGATCAGGAGAAGATCAACAAGGCGCTCCTGGCGCGCAACATCCGCGAGTCGATCGAGTCATACGAGATGAACGAGTGGCAGATGCCGGTGACCCAGATGAGCGGCATCCACCTCTCCGGCGCGCAGTTCCCGTCGCTCCTCGGCTTCGCCACGGCAAAGGACTACGACGACTACATCGCGAGGATGCGTTCCTTCCCGCGGCAGATCGACGACACCATCGCGGCGATGAGGGTGGGGATGCGATCGCGACTGGTCCCGCCGCGGTTCCTCATCGAGAAGGTGGCCGGGCAGGCCGAGTCGATCGCGGCCACCGCCGCCGAGCAGTCCGTCTTCGCCACTCCGCTGAGGAGCTTTCCGGACGGCGTCAGCGAGGCGGAGAAGACCCGCATCCAGACGGAGTTCCTGGACGCCGTCCGCAAGTCGATGATCCCGGCGTACCGGAAGTTCGCGACGTTCGTCCGCAACGAGTACATGCCTGCCGGACGCACCGACGCAGGCATCTGGTCGGTGCCCAACGGCGCCGCGCTCTATGCGATGCGCGCGAGACAGTCGACCACCACGAGCCTCACGCCCGGGGAGATTCACGCCATCGGCCTGCGCGAGGTGGCGCGCATCGAGACGGAAATGCTCGAGATCGCGAAGAAGCTCGGGTTCGACGATCTGAAGTCGTTCAACGCTTCGATCGAGGCCAACCCGGAGCTTCGGGCCCGGTCGCCGGAACAAATCCTCGGCCTCTACCGCAGGTACATCGATCAGATGTACGCGCAGCTGCCCAGGCTCTTCGGGCGCCTGCCGCAAGCGAAGGTGGAGGTCGTGGAGGTGGAGGCATACCGCGCCAGAGAGGCGGCGGCGGCGAACTACAACGCGCCGGCGCTCGACGGATCGCGACCGGGCCGGGTTTACGTGAACACCTGGGAGCCCCAGGCGCGCAAGATCATCTCCTTCGAGTCCACCGCGTACCACGAAGGCGTGCCCGGCCATCACATGCAGATCGCGATCGCGCAGGAGCTGACCGACCTGCCGGCCTTCCGCCGCGAAGGGCGCTACACCGCCTACGTCGAAGGATGGGCCCTCTACTCCGAAGTCCTCGGCAAAGAGGTCGGGTTCTATGAGAGCCCCTACAGCGACTACGGCCGCCTGCAGGACGAGATGCTCCGCGCCATCCGCCTGGTCGTGGATACCGGCCTGCACACCAAACGGTGGACCCGCGAGCAGGTCGTCCAGTACTTCCACGATCACTCCGCGCTGGACGAGGTGGAGATCCAGAGCGAGACGGACCGCTACATCGTCTGGCCGGGGCAGGCCCTCGGCTACAAGATCGGACAGCTGAGAATCCTCGAGCTCCGCAAGCGAGCCCGGCGCGAGCTCGGCGAGCGCTTCGACGTCAGGGGCTTCCACGACGAGGTGCTCGGTTCGGGCGCGCTGCCGCTCGATCTGCTGGAACAGCGTGTGAACAGCTGGATCGCACGAGGGGGCTAAACTGCTGCAAGCGATGCGCAGAGCCGGCCTGCTTCTCCTCCTGGCGCTCCTGGTGTTGTCGTGCCGCCCTTCACTGCGCGGAGATGCGCGCGCGCTCTCTCAGCGTGGGGTGGAGACCGGCACGCGGCTGGCCGGCCTGTACGACTCTCTCGCCGGCGACACCGTGGACGCGTGGGAGCTCACGGCGTTCCGGCGCGGGTTCATGAGACTTCCGGCGCCGGAAGCCGACGCGCGCGCATCGTTCGAGGCGCAGTACAAGGCGCTTCGAGCGCGGGCCCGCCTGGCGCGGCGCATGGTCACGATCTACGAGTCGCTGGGCCGTCTCGCTTCGTACGACACGGCCGACGAGATCGGCGCCGCCATCAGCGGCCTGGAAGCCGATCTGGAAGGCGTCGTCGAGTCGCCGTTGCAGGAGGCGCCGCGCCGCGATGTCCTCGACGCGATCATCAAGGGAATCGCGAGCTGGAAAGAGACCCGCGAGCTGCGCTCGGGTGCCCGGCTGATCGAACAGACCGCGGTGGCCGTCGATGCCCTGTTCCGCGGCGAGCGTGAGCTGTACCGCGACATCGCCGCCGATCGCGCCGACAAATACCGGCAGATCGCCACCGAGCTGGTGCAGGCCAAAGAGGTCGTCAGCTCCTCGATGGTCGACCGCGTTCTGTCCGCATACGGCCTGGCGTGGCCCGATGTGAAAGCGCCTTTCCAGGACGAGCGCGCCATCGCCGGGATCCTGGAGATCATCGACGCGCGCTCGCGGACGTTCGAGGCGCAGTCGGAGGACGAGACGACCGCGGTCAGCCGAGCCCTCTCCGCGCTCCTCCGCGAGCACCGTGAGATTCGGGGAGGCGACTGATGGCCCAGACCGACCTGCAGATCTATCGCGCGCTTCGCAAGCTCTTCCGCACCATCGACGAGAACGTGGACGATCTGGCCCTGCACTGCAGGACGTTCGAGCAGTCGCGCCAGCTCGTCGAGGAGTGGACGCAGGCGCAGAAGAACTACATCGATGCCCGCAACCGGATCTTCGACTCGAGCGACGGCAAGGTGAAGAAGCTCTACGAAGACCTCGGCACGGCGCAGGACGCGGTCGAGAAGTCGCTGCGCAACCTCAAGAAGATCGAGCGCGTGCTCGATCAGATCGGCGACGCCGTGCGCATGGGGACATCGCTGGTGGCGCTGGGCGCCGTTTAGCCCCTCCTAAGGCCGGCGGCCCGAGGCCTTTGCGACGATCTCCACCCGCAACCGCTCAACGCTCCCTTTGAACTCGGCGTCCTTGATGGCCGGCAGCACGTCGTCGATGGTCTTCAGCGCCTCCTCGAACCGGCCGGCGCCCGCGGCGGCCATCGCCGACTCGACGATCTTCACCTGGCTCTCGAGGAGCGACTCGGCGTCGAGCTTCTCCTGCAGGCGGTCCAGTGCGCTGCGGCCGAGCCGCACGATGTCCGGGTTCCTGCTCCTGCTGACGACGGTGTCGAAGAGGCGTCGCGCTTCCTCGCCGCGGCCCGCGCGCGCCAGCAGCGTCGTCAGATTCACCGCGGCATCATCCTGGGCCGGCGCCATGGCCAGGCTTTTCTCGAGCGCGGCGATGCCGGGCCCGGGATCGCCGGCGGAGACGACGTACGTCGCTCCCAGTCCGGCAAGTGCGCGCGCCGACTGTGGATCGATCTCCGCCGCGCGCTCGAAGATCCGTCGCGCGCGCGCGACATCCTCTCTCGATTTCGTCTCCCCGACGCGCGCCAGCAGCTCCGCGCCGTACAGGACGAGGACGTGCGCGTCGTCACTCCGGCCGGCCTTCGCATAGTGGGCGTCCGACGCGGTGCGCATGCCGAGGACCGAGTTGATATGGGCCAGTCCGAGGTGGGCGAGGGGAAGGGTTGGATCGAGCTGGAGCGCCTCGCTCAGAAAAATCTCCGCGTCGACGAACATCTCATTGCTGATCCGGGCGAACAGGTGGCCGAGCACGGCCAGGACTTCCGCGCGCGCTGCCGGCTGCAGGTCCACCTTCGGTTCTATCCGGACCGGTTGGGGCGCCGGTGTCCTCACCGGCTCAGCGCGCAGTCCGGCACCGGCCTGTACGAACAGCACATTCTCGTTGTCGCCGCTGAACAGCGCTCCATTCGGGTCGATGGCGATTCCCAGGGCGGCGATGTCCCGAAGGATGAACACACGCGTGACGATCGGCGAGCCTCCCTCCGCCACCAGCTCGCGGGCGATGCGCTCGGTGTCGGGGCGCGACGCGTTGCTGAGGATCCGGAATCCGCCGGCGTCGGCTTTCAGCCAGGTCTCGGACTGGGGCGGGAGGGCGACGGCAGCGAGAACGAGGAGCGCGTGGATCACAGCCCGAGTTTAGCCTCCAGAGCCTCGCGCCGCGACCGGCTCAGGCTCACTTCCACGCCGTTCTTCAGCCGCACCGCGTAGTCGCCGCCGGATCCGCGCAGCAGCGCGTCGACGCGGTCGAGCTGCACGATCGCGGAGCGGTGCACGCGGAAGAAGCGGTCTGGATCGAGCCGCTCCTCCAGCGCCGCCATGCGCTCGCGCACGGCGAAGCTGCGGTCGCCGACGTGCAGCTCCGCGTAAGGACCGCTGGCCGAGATGTAATCGATCATCTCCACGGGAAGGACCCGGGTCTGGCCGCGAATCTCCACGGCGATGCGCTGCAGGTAGCCGGCCGCGGGCATGCGCTTCTTCGCGCGCAGCACCGCCTGCCCGAAGCGCTCGTCGTCGAACGGCTTGACGAGGTAGTCCAGCGCCTGCAGCTCGAAGGCCTTCACGGCATGGCGGTCGAACGCCGTCACGAAGATCGTGGCCGGCATCTCGTCGCCAATCGCCGCGGCCACTTCGGTGCCGCTCATTCCCGGCATCTGCACGTCGAGGAACACCAGGTCGGGACGCAGCTCGCGGATCTTCTCCACGGCCTCGTTCCCGTTGCCGGCGATGCCGATCACTTCGATGTCGCTCTCGTTTCGCAGGAGGTCTTCGATGCGCTGCCGGGCCAGGAACTCGTCGTCGACGATCAGCGCTCGGATGGCCATGGCAGTCTGATCTCCGCGGACGTCCCGCCCTGGCCCGGCGAGGTGACTCGCAGCGAGGCGCCATCGCCGTACAGCGTCTCGAGCCGCTCCTGCGTGTTGCTCAGGCCGACGCCGGCCGGCGCTCCCGCCGCCAGGCCCGGTCCGCGGTCACGGATGGTCAGGACCAGGTGCTGCCCCTCGCGGCGCGCGCTGATCTCGATGGTCGCTTCGCCGCTGGCCCGGCTGACGCCGTGCTCGAGCGCGTTCTCGACCACCGGCTGCAGGATGAAATTCGGCACAGGGACGTCGAGCGCGGCCGGATCGATGGAGGTGGTCACGGTCAGCCGGCCCTGGAAACGGATGGTCATGATGTCGAGGTACTTGTTCAGAAACTCCATTTCGTCGCGCAGCGGCACCTCGTCCGGGCCGCGGTCGAGCGTCTGGCGCAGCAGATCGGAGAGACGCGCGATCATCTTCCGCACGCCGGCCGGATCGCGCTCCACGAGCGCGGAGATGGCGTGCAGCGTGTTGAAGAGGAAGTGCGGGTTGATCTGCATGCGCAGCGCGTCGAGCCGCGCGTGAGCGAGCTGCGCCTCCAGCTGTCCGGCGCGCACGCGCAGCAGGCGGTCGCGCAGAAAGTATTCGCGCGCGAAGCCGGCCAAGAGGACCCCTCCGTAGATCATGGCCTGGTTGAGAAAGCGGCCGCGGATGATGCCGCGCATCGGCGCGAAGGCCAGGCCCCCTCCGCGGCCGCGACGCGGCATCGGCAGCAACTGCGCCCGCGCCAGGTCCAGCACCATATCGACCCCGATGGCGATGATGATCCCCGCACCCGCCAGCATCAGGACCTTGGCGATGCGATTGCCCGGATCGGCGACCGTGATCCGGCTGAGCCAGAAAATCAGCGGCGTCAGCGCCGCCCAGAGCCAGGCCTCGGCAAACGGCATGACGATGGCGCCGGCCGGGGCGATGATCCGCAGCCCCTCGCGCGGGTCGGTCAGCCGGTTTACGGCCGAGAACGCCGCGAGCGCCGTCCAGAACAGGAAGATGAACGCCAGCTCCCGTCCGGAAAGGCGTGTCGACGCAGGCGTGTCACTCATGGTTCAGTTCGACCCGGTTTCCGGTTGCCGGTTTCCGGTTTCCGGTTTCCGGTTTCCCGGTACCTTACCCTCACCCCCCTCCCTCCCGGTGCAATTCATGTACACCCCGGTGCAGCTGGTGACTGAATCGAAAGGATTTGACCCTCTGGAGCGTCTTACTGAGCGAGTTCCTAACCGAGGAGAAAGACAAGATGAAGAAGACAATCGCAGCAGTCGCAGCGCTCGCCCTCACGGCCACTCTCGCAGTGGCAGCGCCCGGCGAAGGTCGCAAGGGCCGTCATGGGAAGCATGGCAAGGGTGAGTTCAGCGCGAAGTTCGCCGAGAAGCTCAACCTCAGCGAAGCCCAGAAGGCGCAGATCAAGAGCCTTCAGGACAGCTTCCGCGCCGAGAATGAGCCGTTCCGCCAGCAGGCTCTTCAGCTCCGCACCGACCTCAAGGCAGCCAGGGAGGCCAACGACACAACGCGTGCCGAAGCCCTCAAGGCCCAGCTCCAGGCGCAGCGCGAGCAGATGAAGCCGCGCATGCAGGCCCAGCACGAGCGGATCCTGTCGATCCTCACCGCTGAGCAGCGCGCCCAGCTCGAGACGATGAAGTCCGAGCGCAAGGGTCGTCGCGGCGGCGCCTGGAAGAACAAGACGCAGTAAGCAGCGAGCCAGTGCTCCACGCGCTCCACAGGGGAGGCTTCGGCCTCCCCGATTTTTTTACGGCGAAGTACGGCTTCGAACTTGAAGGGGAAGAGTCATGAAACGAAACCGGCTGATCACGATCATCGTCCTGGTGCTGCTGGCCGCGGCTGCCGCGCTCACACTTCAGCGCGCATCGGCGCGCGAGGCGCAGTCGTACCGCTTCGGCGAGCTCGAGCGTGGCGACATCCGCCGCACGGTCTCCGCCACCGGCACGCTGAACGCGGTCACGACGGTCAGCGTCGGCACGCAGGTCTCCGGACAGGTCGCCGACCTGCACGTCGACTTCAACGACAGGGTGAAGAAGGGGCAGATCCTCGCGCGGATCGATCCGCGTCTGGCGCAGCAGGCCGTGACCGACGCCGAAGCCACGCTGGAGCGAAATCGCGCGCAGCTCATCGAGGCGCAGCGCGAATACAAGCGCAACGGCGAGCTGCTCCAGTCCGGCCTCGTTGCCCGCAGCGCCTTCGACAGCGTCGAGTCTTCGCTGGCGGTGGCGCGCGCCAACGTGAAGTCCGCGCAGGTGGCCGTCGACCGGGCCCGGCAGAACCTCTCCTACACCACGATCACCGCCCCCATCGACGGCGTCGTCGTAGAGCGCAACGTCGACCTCGGGCAGACCGTGGCGGCGAGCCTCTCCGCGCCGCAGCTCTTCCTCATCGCCGAGGATCTGTCGAACATGCAGATCCTGGTGAAGGTGGATGAGAGCGACATCGCCCTCATCAAACAGGGCCAGCCTGTCTCGTTCACCGTGCAGGCGCTCCAGCGCGACACGTTCAAGGGAATCGTGAAGCAGGTGCGCCTGCAGTCGACCACGCAGGAGAACGTCGTCAGCTACACCGTCGTCATCGAAGTCGACAACCGCGACGGAAAGCTGCTGCCCGGCCTGACCGCCAGCGTCGACTTCCTCGTGAACAGCGCGGACAACGTGCTCACCGTGCCGAATGCGGCGCTGCGGTTTGCGCCGGAGGCGACGGCGAGCAGCGCGGCAACACCGACCACGACCGGACAGACGCCGCCGAGTCGGCGGCGCTCCACTTCACGCGGTGGCCGCAGCATCTACACCGTGGACGCGAAGGGTCAGCCGAAGGCGATCGCCGTCAGGACGGGCATCACCGACGGCACGCGCACGGAGGTCTCCGGTGAGGGACTCCAGGAAGGCATGAAGATTATCACGGGCGTCGTGCAGACGACCGCCGGCGGCGCTCCGTCCGCGGCGCCGCTGGGCGGTCAGCAGCAGCAGGGTGGGCGGAGAGGAGGCTTCTGATGAGCGAGGCCGTCATCCGCACCGCGGGTCTGGTGAAGACCTACAAATCCGGTGCGAACGAGGTACACGCGCTTTGCGGAGTCGATCTGACCATCGCCAGGGGCGAGCTGGTGGCGATCATGGGATCGTCCGGCTCCGGCAAATCAACCCTGATGAATCTCCTCGGCTGTCTCGACACGCCGACCTCGGGGTCGTACTGGCTGGACGGAGTGCGTGTGGACGGGCTGGGCAAGAACGAGCTGGCCGGGATCCGCAACCAGAAGCTAGGCTTCATCTTTCAGGGCTTCAACCTGCTGGCGCGCACGAGCGCGGTGGAGAACGTCGAGCTGCCGATGCTGTACGACCGCAGCGGGCGGAAGTGGGACACGCACGCTCGCGCCGTCGCCGCGCTGGAGCGCGTCGGGCTCGGTGATCGTCTGGAACATCATCCCAGCGAGCTGTCGGGCGGCCAGCAGCAGCGTGTGGCCATCGCGCGCGCGCTGGTGACCGAGCCGGCGCTCGTGCTCGCCGACGAGCCGACGGGAAACCTCGACAGCCGCACCACGATCGAGGTCATGGCCCTGTTCCAGGAGCTCAACGAGCAGGGGATCACTCTGATCCTCGTGACGCACGAGCGCGACGTGGCGAAGTACACGAAGCGCATCGTGGAGATGCGCGACGGAAAGATCATCCGCGACGAGCCGGTCAGGATCCGGCGGCGGGCGGCTGAGGATCTGGAGATCGCGGCATGAAAGCGAAGACACTGATCAAAGTCGCCGCGGCCAGCATTCAGAAGAACAAGATGCGCACGCTGCTGACGATGCTCGGCATCATCATCGGCGTGGCGGCCGTGATCGTGATGGTCGCGGTGGGCCAGGGCGCGAGCGCCCGCATCCGCGCCCAGATCGGAAACCTCGGCACCAACATGATCATGATCACGCCCGGCGCCGCGACGCAGGGCGGCGTGAGCCAGGGCGCGGGCGCATTTCCGACGCTCGCTCTCGAAGACGTGGAGAAGCTCGATCGCGAGGCCACCACGCTCGTGGCCGTTTCGCCGGTCGTCATCACCCGGACGCAGGTCATCGGCGGCGCCGGCAACTGGCGCACCATGATCCACGGCGTCGACACGGACTACGAGCAGATCCGCGACTGGCCGGCCGTCGACGGCAGCTACTTCGGCGTGGACGACATCCGCGCCATCCGCAAAGTCGCTCTCCTCGGGCAGACGGTGGCCAACAACCTCTTCCCCGGCGGGGACGCCATCGGGCAGCGCGTGCAGATCCGCAACGTGCCGTTCGACGTCATCGGTGTGCTCGGCTCGAAGGGGCAGTCGGCCACCGGGGGCGATCAGGATGATGTGATTCTGATTCCTTACACGACCGCGCAGACGCGGCTGTCGGGATTCAGCCGCCTGCCGCAGATCCTGGCCAGCACGGCCTCGCCGGAGGAGATTCCGGCGGCGCAGGCCGAGATCCGCTCGATCCTCATCGAGGCGCACGGCGAGGAGGACTTCACCGTCCGGAACCAGACCGATCTGGCCACGGCGGCGGAGAGCAGCACGAAGGTCATGACGTACCTCCTGGCGGCGATCGCCTCGATCTCGCTGCTCGTCGGCGGCATCGGCATCATGAACATCATGCTGGTCTCGGTGACGGAGCGGACGCGCGAGATCGGCATCCGCATGGCCATCGGCGCGCGCGGCAGCGACGTGCTGACGCAGTTCCTCGTGGAGAGCATCGTCATGGGTGTGATCGGGGGGGTGGCCGGGCTGCTCGTCGGCGTGGCCGGCTCGAAGATTCTGGCGTACTTCACCGGATGGAGCACCGTGGTGTCGCCGACGATGTCGCTCGTGGCCATCGTCTTCTCCGGCGCCATCGGCGTGTTCTTCGGGTACTACCCGGCGCGGAAGGCCGCGGCGCTGAATCCGATCGAGGCTCTCAGATACGAGTGAGGTGGCGCTCCATCACGACATCGTGGTCCAGGTGGCGGCCAGCGGCAGTCTGGTGACGCCTTCGGGCCACATCATCACGGGGAGATAGAAGTAGCCGTCGCCGAGGCGGCGGGCGGCGCGGGTGAGGTCGGTGAGGCTGCGGCAGACGGCGGCGCTTCCGCGAACGGTCTTGCGATCGACGACCTGTCCGGTGCGCTCGGCGACCCCTTCGAAGACCCTGATCTCGTCGAATTCCTGATTGCTACGCAACGTCATCCCAATGCGTTGTCATACACCTGGCGGAGCGACTCGTAACACTCGCACGAGTCCACCTCGAGCGTCTCGGTATCGGCGATCTGCACGGATTCGCGGCGCCGCCGGATCGCCTTCTTCCCGGCCAGTCGCGCCAGCGCGTTTTCCATGGACGTCTCGCTCGCTCCAAGGGCTTCAGCGAACGTCGAGGCGGTGCCGTCGACATCGCTGCCGGAACGATCATTCGTCATGAGCAACCAGCGGGCCAGCCTCGCCTCCAGCGAGTGAAATCGGATGCAGGCCGCGTTCTGCGCGAGCTGCGACAGGAAGGCGTTCGTGAACCGAAGCAGGTATTTCTGGAGCATCCCGCCCCGATGGAACTGCCTGCGCAGCTCATCCGCAGGCATGCAGTACGCGTTGCCCGAGCTCTGCACGACCGCGCCGTCGGCCTGCACCTTCGAATCCATGAGCGCGTCGAAGCCGACGATGCCTTCATTGCCCACCAGGCCCAGCTGAACCCGGTTCCCGTCGCGGAGGCTGCGGATGATCGACACCGTGACGTCGATCGGAAAGAAGATGAACTCGGGGTGGACGTTCGGCTTCAGCAGGATCTGTCCGGGCGTGCAGGCGATGACGACCGACCCGCGCTGGACGGCGTTCCGCTCGTGAACCAGTAGCCTCGCCAGCAGCAGATTATCTGTCACCGGCTGAGCCTGTTGTTGTGGACGGATCGACATGGGTCTCCTCTGGGCGACAGGAGGAGAAATCGCGTCCAGATGTCGCGGAACGCCTTCAAGATATCACGCGCCCATTCAGAAGGATGGGCAAGATGGCGACCGGCACCGTAAAAGAGCCCGCGGTGCGGGCCGATGGTCACTCCGTTCCGGACTGGCGGTGGGTGGAGCGCCGCCACGGGTGGCGGCGCCCCCTGGAAGCGGTTACCGGCGGCGGTTGCGCCGGTCGTCGTAGCGGCGCGCCGGCTGTTGCGCACGATGTCGATGTCCCGAACGTGCAGCACACCACGCCGGTCGAGCGTGCCGAACGCCCGGACGTAGTCTTCGCGATGGAGACCGCGAAGGTCTCTGCGGTCGCGCGTGAAGAGTTGGGGCCGGGTGAGGCAGTTCACGGATTACAGATCACAGTTCACAGGAGGAACGGGGAACGCTGGGCGTTACTTTCGCGCTCGATTCACCATCCCCGCTCCTTCATCCTTCGAACGCGGCGAACCGGAACACCAGTGCGAAGCACAACATATGGATCACGCCGGTGTCGTCCTGTGAACTGCTTCACTCCCTCATTTCCACGGCCATCCGCGTGGCGTGTTTCGGCCGCAGCGTGATCGACGGATACGGGACCGGTTCTGCGCCCGCATGCGTTACGCGATAGCGCCGGACGATGGAGCCGAGGATCAGCGCGGCTTCCATCAGGGCGAAGGAGTTGCCGATGCAGACGCGCGGGCCGCCGCCGAAGGGAAAATAGGCAAACCTCGGAAGCCTCCTGGCGAGGTCGTTGTCCCATCGCTGCGGCCGGAACGAGAGGGGATCGTCGAACCAGCGCGGATCGCGATGGCTGACCCACGGGCTCATGAACACCGTCGTGCCGGCGGGGATGGGCACTCCGCCGATCTCGAAGTCGCCGACCGCCTCGCGGCCGATCGCGTACGCGGGCGGATAGAGGCGCATCGACTCGCTGACCACGTTCATCAGATAGGGGCAGCGCGTCAGGTCACCGTCGTGCCGGGCGATCTCGCCCGCCAGCCGCTCTTCGACCTCATGGTTCTGCGCGAGGAGATGGAACGTCCAGAACAGCGACAGCGCGGTCGTCTCGTGGCCGGCCAGAAAGATGGTGATGGCCTCGTCGCGGATCTGCTTCTCGTCCATGGCGCTGCCGTCTTCGTCGCGCGCCTCCATGAGCATCGACAGCAGGTCGTTGCCCGTGCCGTTCCGTTTCTTCTCTTCGATGAATCCGTAGATCAGGCGGTCCAGCCGCTTCACCGCGCTCGAGTAGCGGAGGTTGCTCGGGGTCGGGATCCATCCCGGAATCTTCACGGGCCGCCGGAAGCGGACGGCGATGGCGGCCACGGCGTCGTTGAATGCGCTGCTGATCTCCGCGGCCGTCTTCTCGGCCATGTCCTCGCCGAACAGCGTCTTCGTGGCGATCTCCATGGTCAGCAGCATCATGTCGCCGTGCAGGTCGCGCTCTCCCGCGGCCTGCGCATCCCACTCCGCGAGCATCCGCTCCGCGTACTCGACCATCGTGGCGCCGTAGCCGGCGACGCGGTCGCGATGAAACGCCGGCTGCATGAGCCGTCGCTGCCGCAGCCATGGCCCGCCTTCGTTCGTGAGCAGTCCGGCGCCGAAGATCTCCGTGACGTGGCGGAAGAAGAACGTGTGCTTGATGAAGTTCCTGCTGTTCTCGAGCAGGACATGGTCGAAGTGGTCGGGGTGGTTGATGAACACGGCCGGCCACTGCCCGAGGCGCAAGGGGACGATGTCGCCGAAGCGCGCGCAGTTCGTGAAGAACCCGAGGATGTCGCGCCCGAACTCGGGAAGGTTGCCGACGAGCAGGTGGGGCCGGGGCCCGGGAAGATTCACGCCGCGCATTATGGGCCTCGGGGCCTCGGGGCCTCGGGCCTCGGGCCTCGGGCCTCGGGAGGGCGGGCCCGTGCCCGTGCCCGTGCCCGTGCCCGAGCCCGGCCTTTGACTTTCCCGACCCCGCCCCCCCCGGCTCTCTTCTTGCTCCCCCTCCCTGCCGTGCGCTCCCGCCTCGGTGTCGCGATCCTGGTTCTCTTCGTTGTCTTCGCCGCCGGCACCGCGGTGGTCTTCTCCTGGTACGGCTTCCGAGTCGTCACCGAGCTGGGGCCGGGCTCCTGGCGCCAGCCCACGGAGATCATCGATCGCAATGGCGAGGTCTTCCTTTCGCTTTACGGCCGGGAGTGGCGGATGACGGATCCGGTGATCCTGGAGGATCTGCCGGACCACATCCCGAGCGCGTTCCTGGCGGCGGAGGATGTGCGCTTCCGCAGTCATTTTGGCATCGATCCGGTCGGCGTCGCGCGCGCGGCTCTGAAGAACGTGCGCGCGGGCGGTGTGGCGCAGGGCGGCAGCACGATCACGCAGCAGCTCGCCAAGATGCATTTTCTCTCCGCCGAGCGGACGTTCACGCGCAAGGCGGTCGAGGCCGTCCTGGCGGTGGTGATCGAGGCGCGTCTATCCAAGGACGAGATCCTCGAGGCCTACCTCAACGACGTCTACCTCGGACACCGCGACGGCCGCGCCATCCTCGGGCTCGACGAGGCCGCGCGCGCGTATTTCAGCAAGGCGCCGAAGAGCCTGACGGTGGCCGAGGCGGCGTTGCTGGCGGGGATGATCCGCGCGCCGAATCGCGATAACCCCGACGAGCGCGCCAAGGTGGCCGGGCAGCGGCGCGACGCGGTCCTGGGCGTCATGCGCGACCGGGAGTGGATCACCGAGTCGCAGCACGACGATGCCGTGGACGATCGCGTCAGGTTTCGAAACGGGACGCTCCAGGCCACGCCGCATCCTTACCTTGTCGCGGCGCTTCGATCCGAAGTGGCGGAGAAGGAAGGCCAGCGGACGCTTCGGAAGGGTGGCCTGAAGATCTACACCGCGATCGACGGGAAGATGCAGACTGCCGCGGAGGCGGCGGTGCGTGGCGGGACGCAGCGGCTGCGCGGGCGCTATCGCTGGCTGCGGCGAAAGGATCCGCTTCAGGCGGCAATTCTCAGCATCGATCCGTCCACGGGCGGGATCCGCGCGCTGGTGGGCGGGTCGGACTTCCGCAAGTCGCAGTTCGATCGCACGCGGCGGATGCGCCGGCAGCCTGGATCGGCGCTGAAGCCGTTCACGTACGCGGTGGCGCTGGCCAGGAAAGACATTACTCCAGCGACGATCGTCGAGGACAAGCCGGTCGAGATCCAGCTGGCGCGCAACGACATCTGGCGCCCCCAGAACTACGACGAGCGGTTCCGCGGCGAGGTGACGGTGCGGGAGGCGTTCGAGAAGTCTCTGAATACCCCGGCGGTGCGGATCGCCGGCGACGTCGGAGTGCGGAGAGTGCGGGGGATCCTCGACGATGCGGGGATCGAGGGCGAGTTGTCGGACACGCCGGCCGTGGCGCTGGGCGTGGACGACGTTTCCATGCGCGAGCTGATCGGCGCCTACACGATTTTCCCGAACCTGGGGCGCAGGACCGAGCCGCACCTCATCGAGAAGATCGAGAACGCGGGCGGCCGGCGGATCTACCGGTTCCGGCAGCGCAAGAAACAGGTCATCGAGCCCGAGGTCGCGTATGTGGTGCACACGCTGATGCGCGGGGTGGTGCAGCGCGGGACGGCGTCGGACCTCAGCTCACTCAATCTCGGACACGTGGCCGGGAAGACCGGCACGACGAATGACTACCGCGATGCGTGGTTCGTCGGCTACTCGCCCGATCTGTTGACCGCGGCGTGGGTCGGATTCGATGACGGCACGCCGCTGCGCATCTCCTCGGCCGAGGCGGCGTTGCCGATCTGGGCGGCGTATATGGTGCGGGCTCCGCACAAGCGCGCCGACATCGCCGTGCCGGACGGGGTCAGCGTTGTGGCCATCGAGCCGGGCAGCGGGTTGCTCTGGCAGTCGGGGTGCGGCGTCCGCTTCGAAGAGGCATTCATCGAGGGGACGGAGCCGGACGAGCGCTGCCGGCGTCGTATCGAGCGCCCGCCGATCCTGATCGGCTTCGAGGAGCCGCGCGTGATCAGTCCGGAGGAGGCGGCCGAGCGGGCCACGGGGCTGCCGGGTCTGGATGACGTCCAGATCATCATCGATCCGGGGGCGATTCCGTCGCGGCCGGGTGGGGACGATGACTCCGATGTGCTCGACGAGGATGAGCGCGAGGAGATCGACCGTCAGCTCGAGGACGCGATGCGGGAGCTGGAGAGGCTGCGGAGGGAGGCTCCGCGGATCGGAACGCCGCCGATCTTCGATCCGAGGGAGGGCCGGCGTGATGAGAGGCGCGAAGAGAACAAGGAGCGGCGCGAGGAGCGGGACGACCGGCGCGAGGAGAAGCGCGAGGAAAAGGGAGAGCGCAAGCCGGATTGAGTGAGGGCGCGGGGGAGAGCGTCGGGCGTGACGGGCCGTTTGCGAGTATTCGTATACCGTGCGAGCCGCCGCCGCCGAAGTCCAACGCCGTCAGCGCAGTCCCGAAAATACCGGCATACGCCGCGTGCTACCTTGCCGCGAAAGCCGCAGGGATGCGCAAGTCCGCGGGCTAAACGTTGGTCGGACGGAAACATGGCGTTCTATTAACCTTTAACGCGCTGGCCGTACCATAGATTCGTGGACCTGGAAGTTCAGTCGGGCCCGTCTCTGCTGCAGACGGCCATCTTTCTGTTTTGCCTTTGGGTCTTTCCTGTAGGCGCGTTTGTTCTTCGTAGGCACATCGCGGCGGCGGTTGGCTCGGCTCGATTCTTCGGGATGCTGCTTTTTGTCGTTGCTATACCACTGGGTGTGGTGGCAACACTCATCTCGATTCCGCTGCTTCTATTCGGAGCGGCCGAAACGTTCGACAATCTTCGAACTCTGACTTCGACTCTCTCGGAGTAGGAACCGACCGAAAGAGATAGCTTCATCTCTGCCTGCGGCGTCAACGGCGCAAGAGATCCGATGCGTCGCGAATGAAGGTTCTAACCTTGCACAGTGCCCAACTCCAACGCAGCAGCCGACGCGGTGCCGGCGCTGGCCCGGCAGCCGAGCTGCCTGGAGCAGCGTAAACTTGCAGATCACGGCTTCGGCACGCGGAACTGGCCGCGCAGCTGAGCGTGAGATGCGTTGGGTGGACGACGTCTGCCTTGGCGGACGGATGCTTCTCGCTCAACGAACCTAGGCGATAGCTGCGAATCTTCTTGGATATACTCCCAGCGGGAATTCAGTCACCAAAGGAGAAGATCATGGGCGTTGCGAAGATTGTCGTTCTTTATCCTCGCCCCAAAAACTCTGAGGCGTTCGAGCGCGCGTATGCTGACGAACACGTCCCCATGGTTCCGAAGTTGGAAGGCATTGCGAAGTTCGTCCAAACAAAAGTCATAGGCACGCCGACCGGGGAGCCTCCTCCCTTTCAAAGGATAGCGGAGCTTCATTTTCCATCTCTCGAGGTGCTGACGAAAGCTGCTTCGTCGAAAGCTGGTCAGGACGCGGTCGCTCATGCGGTATCAATCTCAACTGGTGGTCCGCCCATCGTTCTCATCTGTGAGGAAACCATCAGTAGCTTTTGACGTAGCCGGTAAACCGCCGCCTAACGTAGTTAGTTTAGGCGCCCGACCGGCGAGTCTTCACAACCTCCACCCAAGCGTTGAAGTCTTGGCGCTGATGGGCAACGGCGAGAATTACAACTTCGTTCTCTTCGATCACGTAGAGAAGACTGTGAGGAAAACGAACCAGACTCTTCACGCGCATAGTTTCGGAGTGTTCTGGCGCGCCAAGCGGAAACGTTTCGAGGAATTGGACGGCCGCGCGAACTTCAACCAATAGTTGGATACCGAGACCTGGTGTTGCGGCGTCGTAATAGGCAATGTCGTCCGCGAGGTCCTTCGCGGCTGCCTCATGAAAGCGAGACTTCACCGCTTTTCGCGCGACTCGAGTTTCGCAAAAACTTCTTCGGATGGCAGCGTCCGAGCACGTCCGGACTTGAGGTCCTGATAGCGACGCTCAGCTTCGGACACCCAACCCTTGCCAACCTCGTCTGCAGACGGCTCATCAAGGCTGTCGAGGAGTGTCTTGGCCAATGCTGCGCGCGACTCTCTTTCAAGTTCGAGCGCTTCTGCCGCGATGTCGCCAAGCTTTCTAGCCATGTCCGATGTTCGTATCTTACACGCGTGTAGTAACGTATCACGCGTTCACCCGCGCGGCCGGTTCCACTTGCCACGAGCGCTGAAGTTTCAAGCCGCGATGCAGGAGGCGCGGAAGCGCCGAGCCACGAGCGGGCGCGTCGGGTGCTACGGCAGCAGCTGTCGAGGCCCGGCTTCGGCCCGGCAGCCGAGCTGCCTTGAGCAGCGCAAGCTAGAATGAGAGTGGCTTCGGCACGCGGAACCGGCCGCGCAGCTGAGCGTGAGATGCGTTAGACGGACGTAGATGAAGGAATCGCCGGAGCGGCCGAGCACGACGCTGCCTCGAGTTCCGTGATTCATCAGTGTGGCGCGTCGCCCGACAAGGGCGGCAAAGAGTGGCCGCGAAACGCTATGAAACAGCGCAGCCGCAGTGGAAGCACCGTTGATTGGCCTCGAGTGGTCGCAAGCGGGGCTCTTTGGATGGCCGTTTACAACCTAGTCTGGGGTATCGCGTGGTTCGCATTCATGCGTCGCGAGTGGTCCGAGGCCGTCGATTCCATCGGAAGATCGTCACCGTGGACTGCGGAGGTCTGGTTCCTGTGGGTCGTGTTCACATTTCCGATAGGGATCGCGATAGCTGCTCATGCCGCAACGCAGGCCTCGTTTGCGGTGAAGCCGGCGCTCTACGCGGCTGCGGCCCTGTGGCTGATGATGACCGTGGGCATGGCCGTTTGGTCGGTTCTAGAGAAGTTCCCGATTCGAGTGATCGCGATCGACTCGGCCGTGAACCTCGCCGGAATGCTCGCGGGCTCCCTCGCGTGCGGGTGGAGTCTTGGACGAGAGCGGCAGCGGGTGGCCCCGCCATCTAACTCCATCTAACTCGGCGTCGTAGCACCCGGCGCGGCCCGCTCGTGGCCCGGCGCTTCCGCGCCTCGTGCATCCTGGCTTCAACGGCGTCGCTCGTGGCGAGTGGAACCGGCCGCGCAGCTGAGCGTCAGATGCGTTGGGCAGACCACGAATGTTCCGCGAGAAGAAGCACTCGGCGCACCAGACACCTCCTCCGGGCCAGGTGCTCAAGTGTTCGTTCTGCAACAAATCGCAGCGTGCCGTGAAAAAACTAATCGCAGGACCAAACGTGCAGATTTGCGACGAATGCGTTGACATCTGTATCGACATCCTGGTCGAAGCGAAGAAGGACGCGGTTGAAGCGGCAACCGTCGACGGTCAGCTCGAAGTGGCTGGAAGTACCTGGCCACTGCCGGGAACCATACTTCTCTGCGGACTCTGCAGAATGCCGTCGCCATTTGAAAACTCGCTCACAATTGCTGAACGCCGAGTCATGTGCGCCGGTTGCGTACTCGCGTTCGAAGCGACTCTCGGAGAACGTGAGACGTTTCCATGAGCCACAGGCTGCTCTCCCGGCGTCCGTGGTACCGGTACCAGGGCTACGGCCGGGCCCCCACAACCGCGGAAGCCATCGAGCGCGCAACTGAAGCGAGGCGGAAGGCAGCTACCGGCGGTGTCCGAAACGCTGCAGCCGTTCGCGGCGGAAATCGACCGGGCCACGCCATCGCGTGAGACGCGAAGCCACTCACCAAAAAGCGCTGTTGTCGCGTCGACTCCACCCGTGCCAGACTTCGCGCACCGTGAACATCAGAGTACTCGCTGCGGCCTCCCTGGCCGCCCTCTCTCTTCCCGCGCTCGCTCAGTCCACGAATCTCATTCAGAACGGCAGTTTCGAGATGAATGGCGGGCCGAACTCCAACCTGCTGCCCGGTTGGTCGATCGTGGACGAGCAGGGTGGAAACGGGACCTGGGTGGCCCAGACGGGAACCACGGGACCGGTGACGAGCACCTGCGGACCCGATGACGTCGAGCCTCCCCCGGATGGCTCGTTTGCGGCGATGACCACGCAGGCGGCGGAGGGATCGCACGTGCTGTACCAGGACGTCATCATTCCGGCCGGCAGCGCGCCGGTGCTCTCGTTCCGGTATTACATCCGCAGCGCGGCCGACTTCGTCGGGTCCGACAGCCTGAGCATAGAGGCGCGCCCCAATCAGCAGTTCCGTGTCGATGTCATCGACCCGGCATCGAACCCGTTCACCCTGAACGTCCTGCAGAACGTCCTGGCCATCGGTCCCGGGAATCCTCGCCGGTTCGGCTACCAGACTCAGACGGCCACGCTCGCCGGTCTCGGTGGCCGAACCGTCCGCATCCGCTTCGCCGAGGTGGATACGCAGGGCTGTTTCTATGCCGGTGTGGTGATGTGCGGCTGCAGATCGGCGTCAGTGATCCGGCGCAGGCGATCGTGCGATTCACCGCCGTTCCGACGACGGTCCCGTTCGGCGGCGCGACGACTCTCACATGGATCACACAGAACGCCACGTCGGTGGAGATCGACAAGGGCGTCGGCCCCGTGCCGCTCAGCGGATCGCGTTCGGTCTCTCTGCAGGCGGGCGCGACCTACGTGCTCACCGCCCGCGGATCTGCTGGCACCTCACAGAGGGCGGTCTCCATCTCCGTGCGCGCGCCCGGACCTGTGATCAGGTTCAGCTCCTCCTCCGGTTTCATCCAGAAGGGCGGGATCGCTACGCTGTCATGGACGACGACGGACGCCACCGAGGTCTCGATCGACAACGGCATCGGCGCGGTGGCGACGTCCGGATCGATCGCCGTCACGCCGTCGTCGACGACTGAATACACGCTGACTGCGACCGGTTCCGGCGTGACGTCGTTCGCGCGCGCGACGGTGTTCGTCGATCCGGGTGACGTGCCCATCGTCTCCGTCACCTCGTTCCCCGGCGGAATCGTCGGGCTCGCCGGCGTACCTGCCGGCGCAGCCGACCGCTTCGCGCTCACGAACCTCGGCCGCGTCGGAACGACGATCACGCTCGGTCAGGACGGCGACTTTTTCACGCAGTCGCCCACTTCATTCGATCTCGCAGCCGGAGCGACCCAGGTCGTCACGATCACGTCGACGGCTGGAGCCGCCGGCAAGTACGAAGGGGCGTCGCTGCCATCGGGAGCGGGCGTGCCTTTCGGTCAGAGGATTGCGGTCCGCCTGTTTCTGGCCGCACCTCCCACCGGCACGGTCGCTCCGACGACCGCGCTGGCGCGGACCGAGATCGCTGCTCCCGCCAACGAGAACCCGAGCGGATCGGTGAGCTTCACGAACGCCGGGACCGGAGTGCTCCAGGGAATCGTCACGTCGGATGCGGCATGGCTGATTCCTCAGACCGATGTCGTCGTCATCCAGCCGGGTGCGACAAAGGAAGTGACGTTCACCACGAACCGGGCCCTGCGGCCGGACGCGGCGTCGCCCGCCGGCGCTGCGGTGGGAACGCTGACGCTCACGTATCTCGATTTCGCGGGATCGTCGCTGGTTCACCGGATCGCCCAAACGGGGGGCAGCTCCGGCTCCTCGTCGATCTCCGTCACGGTCGTCGACGTCGTCAAAGCCACGGCGACTCCAACGGCACCGCCGCCGCTCGCCGCAGGTGAAGTGGCGTACTTCGTTCCCGGGCTTGCTCAGCTTCCCGGGTCTTCCGGCGATGTGCTGCTGTCCGTCGCTGGCAACGCCGTCTCCGACCTCAGGCTCTACCTCGGTTCTCCCGGCGCACCGCCCGTCCTCGGATCGCTCGACCAGATTGCGCCGAACGCAGGTCTCTCACTGCCATCGATTCTTCAGAGCGTTTTCGCGAGCAACGCCGCGACCGGAACCGTGCAGGCGCGGAGCATGAACCTGCCGCGCGTGTCTCTGGCGGGGGTGCAGACCAACACGGCCAGCCCGGTGGGTACGTTCATCACCGTGCTTCCGACATTCCGCTCCGATCTCTCCGCCGCGCCGAATGCGGTCATTCACCTCGCCGGAGTGGAGAAGAGCGCGGCGCGCCTCACCAACGTATTCGTGCAGGAGGTCACCGGCGTGGCCGCGGCGGCGACGGTCGAGTATCTCGATGCAGCGGGAACCGTGTTGAGCTCGCGCCGTGATGAGAGCATCGCCGCCTTCGGACTGCTGTCGCTGCCTGATTCCGTGCCCGCAAGCGCGGCATCGGTGCGGATCACGAACACATCGCGCACCGCAGCGAGGATCGTCGGCTACGCCGCGGTCGTCGATCTCGGCACGCAGGATGTCTGGACCATCGTCGATTCCCAGCTGCTGACAGAATCCTCAGGCGAGCAGGTCGTCGCCGTCGTTCCATCAGCGGCGGCCGGGGCGATCACTGCGAACTCGCTGTATGTGTTGAACCCTGATGCGAGCCCGCTGCAGGTCGTCGTCGAGAATCTCGTCAACCCGGGCCGGCGTCGT
The DNA here is from genome assembly GCA_035544675.1 of Thermoanaerobaculia bacterium. Taxonomy (GTDB): domain Bacteria; phylum Acidobacteriota; class Thermoanaerobaculia; order Gp7-AA8; family Gp7-AA8; genus DATKCA01. Next base: position 54,319 of record DATKCA010000135.1, read on the forward strand.
GCCGTGCAATCCAATGGCGTCCTGGAATCCACGGAGGCGGTGACGATCGGTCCGCGACAGACGGTCGTGGTGCCGGTCGCTTTCAACCATGGATTGGTGCGCGTGAGGGCAGCGCGCCCCGTCGTCGTTACCGCGCGCTCGATGCAGACCATGTCCGGCCGCGCCGGCGGCTTCGGCACGGCATTGCCGGTGCTGCCCGCGACCGCCGCGCTCACCGCGGGCCAATCGCGCCGCTTCGCCAGCGTGGACGATTCCTCGCGGGCCACCGCGGCCGCTGGAGCTCCCGGCACGTACCGGTCCAATGTCGGGCTGGTGGAGGTCTCGGGGCAGGATGCCGTGGTCCGGTTGACCCTGCGCTACTCGTTCAGCGCAGGCAGCAAAGCGAGCGCTCTGGGCATCAGCAGCGTGGATGTGCGGATTCCTGCGAACCGCCTGCTGATGGTGAATGAGATCGCTCGCGCGGTGATCGGCCCGTCGCGCGATAGCCTGAGCGATCTGCGCAACACGCAGCTCGACGTGACGGTGGTCAGCGGTGGTGGCGTGTTCCCGTTCGTGCAGTCGATCGACAACGGCAGCGGCGATTCCGCGATCCGGGTGCAGTGAAGAGCGCTGCTTCGCCAGCCGCCGCAGAGTCTCGAGCTGCTCCGCCGTCCCGCGGCTCGCTCCATGGATCGACAGACGCAACGGGCTTCGCACAGAATGCTGCGGCAGTGCGTCGACCGCTTGTCGCAGTTCGCGGCACAATATAGGCACTGCAGCAGTTGTTCTCTACAAGAGAGGGGGCTCACTTATGCGCCGAGCGGCGGTGCTCATCTTCAGCGCGACACTCGGGGCGCTCGCTGCAGGTCAGGAGAATGTCACTCCTCTCGAGCGCGGCCAGCCCGTCGAGCGCCAGTTGGCGGGCGGCGAGACCCATTCGTATTCCCTCGCTCTGGAAACAGGTGACTTCCTGCGCGTGGTGTTCGATCAGCGCGGCATCGACGTCGTCGTGACCGTCTACGGACCGGATCAGCAGAAGGTCGTCGACGTGAACGCGAGTGGTGCCCGAGGAACGGAACTGCTCGAA
>DATKCA010000136.1:0-14463 GCA_035544675.1 Thermoanaerobaculia bacterium
TCCACCGGCAGATTGTTGATGCCGCGGTCGGGCGGCGCGATCCAGTTGGCGATCTTCCCAGGCTCCAGCACCGGCTTCATCACCGACGCGACGAAGGCCCGATCCTCGGCGGTGGGCAGCCAGTCCGGCAGACCGGCCGCATAGGCCGCCGGCGAGATCGGCTGGCCGGCCGGATCGGTCGGCACGTTCCCCCAGCTACCGACCGTGCGGCGGAAGCGCCCGCTGGGCAGAGCGAGCTCGAACGTCACGCCGCCCTTCTCGATGATCTTGTTCCAGCGTTTCACGCCGTTCTCGCAGTCGCGGATGTAGGAGCCGCGAATCACCTCGTTCATGGCGTTGCGCATGGCGACAGTCTCGATCTTCACGCCGCCGCGCCCGTCCGGGACCTCCAGGTCGTAGTCGCCGGCGGCGCGATGCTCGTCGTACAGCGACTCGTCGGGACGTCCCTTGAGGCCGTTCGCAAAGTAGCTCGCGGCGTTCGACGAGATGTCCGCGCCAAACAGGTCGAGCGCGGAGCTGAACCAGAAATTCATGTACTTCTGAATCGTCGGCAGGTCGATGGCGCCCGCGGCGCGGATCTTCACCGGATCGTCGGTGCGCAAATCGTTCATCACCTCGACGGTGCGCTTGACCACCCGCCCGATCCCCGTGTCGCCCACGAACATGTGATGCGACTCCTCGGTCAGCATGAACTGGCAGGTGCGCGCCAGCGGATCGAATGCGCTTTCGGCGAGCGCCTTGAGCTGGAACTTGCCGTCGCGGTCGGTGAAGTACGCGAACATGAAGAAGGAGAGCCAGTCGTTGATCGGCTCGTTGAACGTGGAGAGGATGCGCGGCTTGTCGGCGTCGCCGGAGTGACGCTCCAGCAGCCCTTCCGCTTCTTCACGGCCGTCGCGTCCGAAGTACGCGTGGAGCAGGTAGACCATGGCCCAGAGATGGCGTCCCTCTTCGACGTTGATCTGGAACAGGTTGCGGAGGTCATACAGCGACGGCGCGCTGTTGCCGAGGGCGCGCTGCTGTTCGACGGAGGCGGGCTCGGTGTCGCCCTGCGTGACGATGAGGCGGCGCAGCGTGGAGCGATGCTCGCCCGGAACGACCTGCCATGCCGGCGCTCCCATGGAATCGCCGAATCCGATCGTGCGGTCCGGCTTCGGGTCGGCCAGGAAGATCCCCCAGCGGTATTCAGGCATGCGGACCATGCCGAACGTGGCCCAACCGGCCTGATCGACCGACGTCGCCGTGCGCAGGTAGACGTCGTTGTTCTGGAAGACGGCCGGGCCGAGGTCCTTCCACCAGTCGAGGAAGCGCGGCTGCCAATGCTCGAGTGCGCGCTGCAGCGTCTTGTTCGTGGAGAGGTCGACGTTGTTCGGGATGCGGTCGTCGTAATTGATCATGGTTCTTCGTCCTTCTCTGTGTCCTCTGTGTTCTCTGTGGTTGTTTTCACCACAGAGTTCACAGAGAACACAGAGGTTTACAGAGTTACACCCTCTCCCATATGAATCTCGGTTTCGTTCCGCTGCCGAACAGCTTCAGCGCGCCCTGCTCGCCGACCGCGTTGGGCCGGATGAAGATCCAGTTCTGCCAGGCCGACAGACGGCCGAAGATCTTCGTGGCGATCGTCTCCCGTCCGCCGAAGCGGAGGCTCGCCTCCATGCCGGTGAGCGCGTCGGGGGAGAGACTGGCGCGCTCTTCGATGGCCAGGCGCAGCTCGTCGTCCCAGTCCAGCTCGTCGGGCGCGAAGGTGATGAGACCTGCCTCCATCGCAGCATCGGCGTCGAGTGTTTCTTCGATGCGATCACGCAGACTCGTCTCTCCGCCGAACCGCGTCTCCATCCGCGTCATGCCGTTCGCCATCGCGTACGGCCCGAAGTTCATCTCGCTGAGCGCGACGCGCGGACCCTCGTCGGCGGTCAGCATGTAGGAGCGGTCCGCCGCGAGCGCAAATTCGAATAGCGTTCCCGCAAAGCAGGACTCGTTGTCGATCACCGCGTAGATGCTGCGCGACGACACGTCGAGACGCGACAACATCCGCCGGATGAACCCGATGGTCTCCCGCACGAACCAGTGGCCGGCGTGTTGAGCGACCGTCCGATCCATCTCCAGCATCGCGTCGATGCTGCCGCGCGTCTTCAGGATCCAGATGCCGGCATCGCGCACGTTCGTGCGGAGGTGGAGGATGGCGTCGTCGAGCTCGCGCGCCATGGCCAGCGGCCACCAGCTCGCACCGAGCTGCTCCGGTGGGGCGCCGCCATTCCTGGCGGCCTCAGGTCCCGTCACCGTGATCGTGATCGTCCGCGCGTCCCCATCGATCGCCACGTCGACGTGCTCGTAGTGAATCCCCGCGTCATCGATCGTTCGCGGCAGAGGCGTGAGCGCGACGCCCTGCGCATCCGCCGGGCGATCTGTCTTCTTCGCCAGCTCCAGCGCGCGCTCTTTCACCTTCTCGGCGAAGAGCCGCGGCGGGACGACTTCATCGACCAGCCCCCACGCCTTCGCCTTCGCGCCGCCCAGCCCTTCCGCCGTCGTGCAGAAGACGTCGGCCAGATCGCGGCGCACGTGGCGTTTGTCCACGAGCCGCGTGAGCCCGCCCGTCCCCGGCAGCACCGCCAGCAGCGGCACCTCCGGGAAGCTCACGGTGCTGGAGCGGTCGTCGACGAGGACGATGTCATCGCAGGCCAGCGCCAGCTCGTATCCGCCGCCGGCCGCCGTGCCGTTCACGGCGGCGAGGAACTTGAGACCGGAATGCTCCGAGGAGTCTTCGATGCCGTTGCGGGTCTCGTTCGTGAATTTGCAGAAGTTGACCTTGGTGGCGTGGGCGGCTTTGCCGAGCATGTAGATGTTCGCGCCGGCGCAGAACATCCGCTCCTTGCCGCTGGCGATGACGACCGCGCCCACCTCGGGATGTTCGAAGCGGATGCGGTCGAGGGCGTCGCGCAGCTCGATGTCGACGCCGAGGTCGTAGGAGTTGAGCTTGAGCTTGTAGCCGTCGTCGATGCCGGCGTCCTCGTTGACGTCGAGGGTCAGCGTCGCGAGGGGGCCGTCGAAGGTGAGGCGCCAGTGCTGATAGCTGCCGGGCTCACGGTCGAAAGTGATCATGAAAGCTCCAATCTCGTGGTGGGAACTATAATTCCGAAATCTGTGCCAGCAGTGTCTGAACCGTCTTGCGAGGGGCGATCCCGGTCGTCTCGACGGTGAGGTCGGATCGTCCGTAGAGATCGTTTCTCTCCTCGAGGATGCGCCGCAGATCGGCCATGGCCTGCTTCGACTGTCCCATCGGGCGCAGGTCTCCCTGCGCGACGACGCGCCGCATGTGCTCCTCCGGTGTCGTGCGCACCCAGACGGTGAGGCAGCTCCGCAGCAGCAGCTCGTAGGTAGCCGGCTCGGAGACGATGCTGCCGCCGGTGGCGAGGACGAACCGGGGATGAGTGGCCAGAAGCTTCTGCAGCGCCTGGAGCTCGTAGCGTCGATAGGCGCTCTGGCCGTAGAGCTCGATGACGGAGCCGAGGGAGGTGGAGGAGAGGCGCTCGATCTCGCGGTCCAGCTCGAAGAACGGGACGTCGAGCGCGCCGGCCAGAGAGGTGCCGAGGGTCGTTTTGCCGGCGCCGCGGAGGCCGACCAGGGCGATGCGCCGGGCCCGCGCCGCGCCGGCATCCGCTGCAAATCCGGCCGTCAGCGACTCGTACGCCTTGCTCAGTTGGGAAGGCGAGAGGCGCGTGAGGAACTGGCGGATCAGGGTCATCTCCGGCGAGGGCGGCTCGTCTTCCACGAGCCGGCTGAGGGGGAGATTGAGCGCGGCCGCGATCTGCCGCAGCAGCAGGATCGACACGTTGCCCTTTCCCGACTCGAGCTGGGTGAGGTAGCGCTCGGAGATGAAGGCCTGGGTGGCCAGCAGCTTGCGGCTCATGCCGCGGCGGGCGCGCTCGCCGCGGATGCGCTCACCGAAGGCGCGGAGGAAGTCGACGTCGGAAGGCGCCGCCATCCCGGAAGTATAGTTCCCGTCGTCCTCACGACGTCAGGCGGTGGCCTAACGACTAAGTGGAGGACAGGCAATCTTGCCTGTCCTCGCTGGTCAGGCAGGATTGCCTGACCTCCACAGAAGCCGTCGATCGAATGCGGACTTCACGAGGAATGAGCCTAAGGACTAAGGACTAAGGACTAACCCTGCCGTCCCTCCACGGTGCACAGCAGCGCGGCCGCGGCCAGGCCGAGCCTGCGGTCCAGCTGCTTCCTCGTGTCGAGGGAGAAATCGAGGTTCAGCTTCAGCAGGAAGGGGTTGAAGTTCTGTTTGATCTCCGCGATGGGGGAGGTGCCGGCCAGGATGTGAAACGTCTGCGGGATCAGATTGGAGAGAAAGCGCCGCAGCAGCGCCATCATCTGCGAGTCCTCCTGGATCACCGCGATCGGCTGTTCGGTGGGCCCGAGGATCTGCCATTCGTCGCGCAGGAGCGAGCGAAAGCCTTTGCGGCGGAGGACGCCGAGTCGAGTGCCGCTGCGGTCGGTGACGTCGTAGGAGGCGGAGAAGTCGATCACGCTGCGCGCCTGGATCGAGAGCACTTCGCGGGAGAGGCCTTCGTCCTCGTACAGGCGGATGTCTTCCTTCAGCTTGAAGCCCTTCTTGCGGCCGTACAGCAGGGGCGCGCCGGCGGCGTTGAAGATGGTGAAGCCGGTGTGGATGAAGGAGAAGAGCTTGCGACGGAGGAGATAGTGGTTCTCGCCGAATCGATCCATGGCGTCAAGCATAACGCGGCGCGGATGCTACGATCGAGTGGTGACGCCGGCGAGCCCGTTCGTCGACCTGGTCATCGCCCTGGGGCTCGGCCTGCTGGTCGGCCTGCAGCGGGAGACCAAGCCGGTGACCGCGGCCGGGCTGCGCACGTTCGCGCTGGTCTCGGTGGGCGGGGCGACGGCGGCGCTCATCGGCGAATGGGTCATCGCCAGCGGGCTGCTGGCCGTCGCCATCATCGCGGCGGTCAGTCACTACGCATCGAGCCAGCGCGGCGACGGCGGCGGTCTCACCACCGAAGTGGCGCTGGTGGCGATGTTCCTCGTCGGCGCGCTTCCCGTCCTCGGTCATGACCGGCTGGCGGTGGTCCTGGGCGGCGGCATCGCCGTTCTCCTCCAGGCCAAAGAGCGCGCCCGCTCCATCATGGAGCGCCTCGGCACTCCCGACGTCCGGGCCATCATGCAGTTCGCGCTGCTGTCGCTGGTGATCCTGCCCGTGCTGCCGAACCGCGACTTCGGTCCCTGGCGCGTCTTCAACGTCTTCGAGATCTGGCTGCTGGTCGTGCTCATCGTGGGGATCAACCTGGCGGGCTACATCCTCTACAAGTTCATCCGCGGCGACACCGGCGCGTTGATCAGCGGGCTGCTGGGCGGGGTGATCTCGAGCACGGCCACCACGGTCAGCTATTCGCGGCGGGCCCGCCAGGACGAGAGCGCCGCGCCGCTGGGCGCCGTGATCGTGATGATCGCCACGGCGGTCGTGCTCGTGCGCGTGCTCATCGAGGTGGCGGTGGTGGCGCCCGGACTTCTCGGCTCCGTCGCGGTGCCGATCTCGATCGTGCTGGCGGTCTCCGTCGTGCTGTCGCTGCTTGTGTGGTGGCGCGTGCGCGGCAGGGTGGAGGAGATGCCGGAGCAGAAGAACCCCACCATGCTTCGCGCAGCGCTCGTTTTCGCGGCCATGTACGCGGTGGTGCTGCTGGCCGTGGAATGGGTGCGCGAGCAGGCCGGCACCGCCGGCATGTACGTGGTGGCCGCCGTGGCCGGGCTGACCGATGTGGATGCCATCACGCTGTCGACGGCCAAGCTGTCGGGCGCGGGACATATCGACGCGTCGCAGGCGTGGCGCGTCATCCTCATCGCCTTCATCTCCAACCTCGTCTTCAAGGCCGGCATCGTGGCGGTCGCCGGCTCGCGGCAGATGCTGACGCGCGTCCTGGTCCTCTTCGGCATTCTCGCCGCGGCCAGTGGTGCGGTCATCGTGCTGTATCCGTGACCGAATGTTCGGCGCGCGTTGACCGGACTCGGTGCTATACCGCCAGCATGCGCAGTTCACCGAAACGGGAGCATTAGCCTGGCCCGGTTTCCGGTTTCCGGTTTCCGGTTTCCGGTTTCCGGTTTCCGGTTTCCGGCAACGCCTAACGTATGCTTCATCGATGGCGACTACACCGGTGACCCTGCGTGCGCGCGGATCGTTTCTGACGGAGGTGGAGGCCGGACCGCACCGGTTCGTACTGGACGAGCCGGAGAGTGCGGGCGGGGAGGGCAAGGGGCCCACGCCGTACGACGCGCTGGCGGCGGCGCTCGGCGGATGCACGGCCATGACGCTGCACTACTACGCGAAGGCGAAGACGCTGCCGCTGGAAGGCGTCGACGTCACGGTCACGCACGATCGGCAGCACGCGAAGGACTGTGCGGACTGCGTGACGCAAAGCGGCTACATCCACCGCTTCCATGTGGAGATCAGGCTGCTCGGTCCGCTGTCCGAGGAGCAGCGGCAGGAGCTGTTGAAGATCGCGGGGCGGTGTCCGGTGGCCAAGACGCTGGCGTCGGAGATCCGGATCGAGGACGTGCTGGTGGCGTGAGCTGATCTGGGTGCGCAGATACTCCACAGCTCGCGGCCGGCCATGCGGGCTCAGCTGTTCGCGAGGCGATCTCCTTCAACGCGCCGACAGTGCTTTACCTCGCCCGACACGTTTTCCATCCGCGTGATGGCGTACAATTCGACATCCCAATCCCAGGACCTCAGGAGAACTCTCTGCTCAACCTACCTTCCCGACCCATGCGCCCAGTGTCGGTACGCAGCGTTGGCTTTTTTCTGTGCGTAATCATCTCCATCGGATGGGGCTCACCCGCCCTTGCTCAAACCGCCCCGCCGACCATCACCAGCTACTTCCCCGAATCGGGCTCGCCGTCGACTTCGGTGAGCATCCTCGGAACGAACTTCAACGGAACGACGGCCGTGGCGTTCAACGGCGCCGCAGCATCGTTCATCGTCAGCAGTGATACGCAGATCTCGACTACGGTTCCGGCCGGAGCGACGACCGGACCGGTCACAGTCACGACGCCGGCGGGCACTGCGACAGGACCTGTCTTCACCATTTCAGGCCCGCCGACGATCACGTGATATTTCCCCGAATCAGGCTCGCCGTCGACTTCGGTGGGCATTTTCGGAACGAACTTCAACGGTACGACGGCCGTGGCGTTCAACGGCGTCGCAGCATCGTTCCTCGTCAGCAGTGATACGTCGATCGCGACCACGGTTCCGGCCGGAGCGACGACCGGACCGGTCACAGTCACGACACCGGCGGGCACGGCGACAGGACCCGTCTTCACCATTTCAGGCCCGCCGACGATCAGCGGATTCTTTCCGGCCGCGGCAGCGCCCGGCGCGTCGGTCAGTATCAGCGGGAGGAGCTTCAACGGCACGACGTCCGTGAAGTTCAACGGGGTGACGGCGACGTTTCTCGTCAGCAGCGACACGCAGATCTCGACCACGGTTCCAGCCGGAGCCACGACGGGACCGATCACCGTGACCACACCCGCCGGAGCGGCAACGAGCTCCAGCCAATTCAACGTCATTGCCGTTCCGGTCATCAGCAGCGTTACGCCGGACGCCGGTCCGATCGGAAGCGCAGTGAGCATCATTGGTGCGAGACTGACCGGCACCGTTACGGTGACGTTCAATGGAGCACCGGCAACATTCGCGGTGAACAGTGACTCGCTCATCACCACGAGTGTGCCGGCCGGGGCTACTTCCGGCCCGGTCGGAATTTCGACGCCCGCAGGGACGGCGTCGAGCCCGACTCCATTCACTGTCACAGCCGCTGTGCCACTCGTAGCGGTTGCGTCGTTGCCGGCGGGCCTCATCAGCGAAGCTGGAATGGCGGGGGGATTGGACAGTTACGTCCTGACGAATACCGGAACGTCACCTGCCGCGATCACCCTGTCGCAGGTGGGAACGTTCTTCGCGCAATCGCCTGATTCCTTCGTGCTCGGCCCCGGTCAGACTCAGACGGTCACGCTGACGGGAGCCGCAGTTCCGGCGGGCTCCTACGAAGGCTCGTCGGCTCCGAGAGGGGCTGGTGTTCCGGATGGATTGACGATTCCGGTCAAGCTTCTTGCGTCGGCGCCGCCGGCGGGAACTCCGAACGTGATCGCCGTCGACTATCGTGTGACGGTCGTTGACCCTGTCGTTTCGGGATCGGTTACCTTGCTCAACGATGGCACCGGACCGGCGACAGGATTCCTCGTCGCGGATGTGCCGTGGATCGTGCCGCCGGGGGGTGCGCTCACGATTGCTGCAGGTGCATCCGTCACTCCTACGTTCCAGATCGACCTTTCGCAGCGGTCGGATGCATCTTCGGCATTCGGGTCCGCGGAGGGAGCGCTTCGATTCGTTTACCGATCCGCCGGCGGCGGTGGGAGCGCCCAAAGGTCGACGCTCACGACGACGCAGCCACCGACAACTTCAAAGGTCAGCGTTTCGGTCGTCAGCGTCATCCCGTCAGGCACGTCAGCCGCCACGGTTCCTCCGCTCATCAGCGGCGAGATCGGTCTGTTCATGCCGGCGCTGCGGCGGTCGGCTGGTGTGGTAACGAACGTCTCCCTGGCCAGTACGCGCGCCAGCAGCAGCGATGTGAGTCTCTTTCTCATCGGCAGTGGTGCTCTGAGCGGTCCGCCGCGAGTAGCAACTCTGTCCAACCTCGGCCCCAACCTGCCCAGATCGATGTTCGATGTCATCAACAGCGTCTTCGGTCAGGCCACCGGCACTGGAAGCTTCCACATGCGAACATCCAGATCCGATGCGCTCGCCCTCAATGCGATGCTGATCGATGAGGGTTTCGGACGAGGCACACTTGGAACCGCTGTTACCGCATTCCGATCCGACCGCGGTACGCCGGCCGGACGGGACGTGCTGTTGCTGGGCGTCAGTAAAGGTGCCGCGACACGAGCAGACGTCTTCGTTCAGGAAGTCTCGGGAGCTCCCGTGCGCGTCATGGTCGAATTTTTCGACGCGCAGGGTCGATCGATCGGCGTCCAACGCCCGCCCGACGATCTGACCGCGTTTGGCGCTCTGGCGTTGCCGAACGCGATACCGGCAGGTGCCGTCATGGCCAGGGTCACCGGTCTGGCTGGAGTGGGGCGGTTCGTGGCCGAGGCGGTGCAGTTCGACGACGACAGCAAAGATTCGTGGAACATCGTCGACTCCAGCCAGTGGCTGGGATTCTCACGGTCGGAGCCGGTCATCATTCCGCTCGCCGCCGCTCTGCGCGAAGGCGACAGGGCGCTGCAGACAGACATCACGATCGTCAACCCGGGAACCACTTCCGCGACAGTGCGCGTCACGTATTTTGGATCATCCCGGACAGGGCGGCCGCGACTGGTCCGGGGCAGGCCGGACTCGTCGGACGCGCGAGCCACCCTCGAGCGAGCCGCCACCGCCGAGGAGAGCATCACCTTGCCGCCCATGAGCAGTTCGACACTCACCGACGTCGTTCAGCGTTTTGCCCGCAGTTCGCGCGGCACGGGCTACGTCGTGGTCACGCCGTCAAATGGTGAGGTTGTGGTGACCGGTCGCACTGCCTTCACCTCGATGCAGCGACGCGGCTCGATCGGTACGAGTACACCGGCACTGCCATTGACCGCATCGGCGGCTGCCGGAATCGCGAAGCGGTTTGTCGGAATCGAAGACGCCGGTGATCAGTCCATTGCCGTCGCGCAGCGTGGCACCTTCAAATCGACCCTCGGGCTGATCGAAACGTCGGGAGCGGAAGTAACGGTTCGGGTGACCCTCCGGTATTCGTACCCATTGATGAAAGTCTCTGCTCTGGAACGACGCTCGCGCGACATCACTCTCAAGTCGAGGGAGATGGTTCAGATCGAAAACCTCGGCAAGTGGGTGATCGGTGCCGACCGGCAGTTGCTCAGCGACCTTCATAACGTTTCCATGGACATCGAGGTGGTAGGCGGTAATGGCGCCGTGCTTCCCTTCGTCATATCGACGGAAAACGCGTCGGGAGATCTGATTTTCCAGGGAGGCAACTGAGGAGACGTTCGGATCGTCCACGAGATCGAGGGTGACACGATTCTCAAGATACCGGCTTCTGCCTGTTCATTGAACCCCGGAGGCTAAATTGAAGATGAACAAGCAGTTCGCTACTTCTTCACCAGCGCCACAATCCGCACCGGCCCGCCCGACCCGCCGGCGATCTTCATCGGCAAGGCGATGACCACGGCCCCGCGCTCGGGCAGCTTCTCCAGGTTCGCGACATTCTCGAGGCCGGGCACATTCGCCGCGGCAGCGATGCGATGGACGATGAAGTCGCGCGACTGTCCGTAGTCGATGCTGGCCGTGTCGACGCCCAGGGCGCCGGCGCGGCGCTCGTCCACGAGGAGGCGGGCAGCGTCTTCACCGAAGGATGGGAAGTGCAGCGCGTCGGTCGCGCCGGGGCGGTCGTCGCCGAAGTACGCGCGCCGATCGGGCCATCGCGATCCCCATCCCGTGCGCAGGAGGACGATCGTTCCGGGCGCGATCGCACCGTGGCGCGACTCCCACGCGCGGACATCGTCCGCAGTGAGCCGGTAATCCGCGTCCGCAGCTGCTTTGGCGCTGACGTCGATGACGGCCGCGGGCGCGATCAACTGCTCGACCGGAATCTGATCGGCCGTCCGCCTTCCCTCGGCGAAGTGAATCGGCGCATCGAGATGCGTCCCGCCGTGCTCGGGCGAGCAGAACGAATTCGCGGAGTAGAAATAACCGCCCGGGGTCTGCCCGAAGCTGAGTTGCTCGAGCTCGAACGTGGTGGGAGAGCCCGGCCAGTACAGCGTCCGTTCGTCGAAGGCCCAGGTCATGTCGATGACGACGTCGAAGGAGATGTCGGAGCGGTCGGCCGTGGCGCAGCCGGCCAGAAGAAGAAGCAGGACCGCGAGGAACGCCGGCTCTCCTCGGGTGTTCATCATCGCTCCTCCCTCATCTTCACGACGACGATGCTCAGGACCAGAAACAGCGTGAGCACGTTCGTGAGGATGAGGGCCAGGTCGTCCCGCAGAACTCCGTAAACGCCCCACAAAGCTACGCCGACCGAAAACGCCGCCAGCCAGGCCCACGAGAAGTCCTGGGCACGCCGCGTCTTCCACGTTTTCACGACCTGCGGCAGCCAACTCCCCGTCACCAGAATGGCGGCGAGAATCGCGACGAGATTCGCCAGGTTGTTCTTCATCGTGATGTCCCGCAGCTGCGCAGCGCATTATGCTCCGCAGGCGTCAGAGGAGAAAATGATGAAGCGACGCCTTGCACATGGATGAAACTGCAATTGACGGCGCCATCGGCCGGAGCATCGCCGCATTTCAGACACTCGAAGACCAATTCCGCCGGATCATCTCGTTCTGCACCGATGGCCGGGGCCGTGGCGCCGCTCACACGTCGATGGCTGGAGAAACGTTCGCTGACACGATCCAACGTGCAGAGAAAATCGTGCATCCCTTCATCAACCGGTGGGGTGGCCAGAATGCCCCGTCGATCCGCGCCCAGTTTCAGGATGCGATCGACAGCAGCCGGCTGCTCGATCAGCGCCGGAACCGGATCGTTCATTCAGCACTCGCACCGGCAGCTCTTGATTCGGTCGTGGCCGGCCTGAGCGAAGTCTCGTCGGCCCTCGACGTCGTGCATCGTCAACTGATGCACTGGTACCGGCCCGGCGAATGAGGGCCCGTCCAAATCCGGGCGTGGAGTCAGGCTTCCGGCGCTCGAACCGCGGGTACGTTCCGCTGGACGAACTGGATGGCCTCGTCGATGCCTGGCGTGATCCCGGCAAACGTGAATCCCCAGTGTCCCAGCCCCATCGCCTCGTTGGCTTTGGCCACCTTCCTCTGTAACGTCGACACACGCGCCAGGAAAGGCTCAGGCTGGCGGAGCGAGACCCCGAGGAATCGGGTGCCGTGAATGGAAATGACGACCACCTCTTCGATCTCCGTCCACGGAATGACCACGCCGCGGTTCTCGTCAGAAATGCCGCTGAGATCGAATGCGAACACGACGCCGCTCTTCACGACGTTCTTCGCTGCCGCGACGACGACCAGGCCGAAGAAGGCAGCACAGAGCCAGCCCATCGTTCGATCAAAGGCCGTTTCGCCCGTCATTGCCAGGAAGATGCCGACGGCCACGAAGAGCAACGCGCCAAGAAGGAGAACCGCGGTCTTCGCGGGCGATCGCTTGAATTCGATTCTTTCCATAGGCGTTTCTCAGCCGGACCACGCTCTGCCGCTCACCGGGGCGCGAGAAGAGTACCGCACTGCCGCGGACCAGAGCCCCACACGCCTCGGCTCAGGTCCCAACATCGCCAGATGGATTCCGTAACATCGGGCGCGCGCGAGCTGACACGATTCTTGCGATAGCGGCTTCTGCTGTTCATTGATCCCAGGAGGCTAAATTGAAGATGAACAAGCGGTTGGCAATGCGCTTTGCTGCTGTGACGTTGTTTGCGACCCTCGTCGGGACGTCCGCTTTTGCGGATTCTCGTCCTTCAAAAGTGACGCGGTCGCGTGGTGAGGGGCGCACGGCGGTGAGCCGGGAGCGCGTCGCGGCCCGGCCGGCGGAGCGGCCTCAGGTGCGCCGTGGCGACGATTCGCGAAACCGGTCCGGCGCCATCGATCGCAACCGCTCGCGTGCGAGCGCGGCCGATCGCAATCGACCGAGCGCGGCCGATCGCAATCGCTCGCGTGCATCGGGGGGCGAGCGGAACCGGTCGGGCGCGAGAGCGGTGGAGCGCGATCGTGACCGCAGCCTCGCCTATCGCGGGCGCGGGCGCGAGACCCGCGAGGACGACCGCCGTTTCCGTGGCGGGCAGCATTCGTTCTCCGGCGGCGGCGGACGCCGCTACACGCGCCAGCCGTACTACGCGCACGGCCGCGTCTCGCGCGTGGCGCGCTATGGCAGCGGGTACCGCGTCTGGATCGGCGGGGCCCCGTATCCGTTCTTCATCCCGGGCTCGTACTACCACCGCGACCGCTTCCGCGTCGGCCTCTCCATCAACCTGGGCGGCTTCTACAACCCGCTCGGCTACTACGACTACTACGACGCCGGCTACGGCCGCTCGTATTCGCGCGGCGAGCTGCGCGGCTACGTCGAGAGCGTCGACTACCGCCGCGACACGTTCGTCATCCGCAACGAAGCGACGGGAAGTTACGTGACCGTGGTGATGCGCGATCGCCGGCGTGAAGTCCGGCCGGGCGACTACGTCGAGCTGTACGGCGACTGGTCGCGCTCGGGGCTCTTTACCGCGTACGACGTCGACCGTTTGAACTGATCCCTCTCCGGGGCGCGGGTGAGGACACCCGCGCTCCATTCCTCGCTCCGGCAGACATGCCGATCACCGCGATCCGCCGAGGATCGACGTACGGCAGGCGGGACGCCCAACGGGCTGCGTGACCGAGGTCCGACTCCATTTCCTCGATCGCCCTCACGGTCCACTCGCCACGTCCGTGCCACGCCGGCCCGGTGCCGAGGAGCGGCAGGCTGACGACGACGTAGCCGTGACTGGCGAGGAGCTCGAACAGAACCCCTTGCGCCGTGGCACCCCCGCCAGCGTGGAGAACCAACGGAAACGGTCCCTCTTCAGGAGCCGCATCGCGGCGTGAGGCCATCGATACGGCGAGAATCGACTCCCACTCGGCTTGCGACGGCTCGCCGTCGAAGTAGGGGCGCATCGGGCCCCTCCGGTATTCCGCGGCGATCTCCTCAGCCTCACGAGCAGTTGCCGAACCGAGCTCGCTCTTTCTAATCTCGATGAAGTCGCCGAGATCCATCGCGGTTCCGGTTCCAGCCTCCGCCGGATACCAGACCGCGAACTGAATCGGCCGCCCGATCTCGCGAGACCGGTCCGAAAAATCGGAGAAGTAACCCCGCGCCCGGTCCCGTTCGAGCACTGAGATGAAACCGACCGAGTGCGTCCCCGGCTCCAGTTCTCCCCAGACGACCGGGGGCGCCGCCGCAGCAGGCGGAGTCAGCATGATGAGAATGACGATGAGGACTGACACGGCGATGGCGCTCGACAGTGAGACGCGACAAGCCGACCTTTGTTAACAATCGAGTCGAGCCTCTCCGCAATGAGGGCCGTTACCCCGTCGAAGCGCCGCTCAATCGTCACGGGAATGAAATACGACGGTTAAAGCCGCCGATCCCATTCGCCGAGCAGCTCCGCCTCGCGCCGCGCGATCGCCGGTCCCGCCATCAGATCGTGATCCGCGTGGTGGAGCAGGTAGGCGTCGATCATCGGACGGAACGACTGCTGAATCGTTCGCGGGCGGAGCCCCGCCGCCTCAGCCCGGGTCGTGCGGGCCCGGAAGAATCCTCCTTCGCGCTCCTTTCTCCAGACCCACAGAGGCACGTCGGTGAAGGATTCGATGCCGCGCTCGAACAGGAGCTCCGCCGGCACCCACCGCAGATCAACGCGCCTCGGCGAG
>DATKCA010000137.1:0-5619 GCA_035544675.1 Thermoanaerobaculia bacterium
ATCAGCAGTCCGACGGCGCCGGCGATCTCCAGCACCCCGGTCACATAGATCACCCACATCGCGCCGGTGAACGGCGGAGGGATCATCGCAGCCAGATCGTGCCGCATCGCGTTGAAGTGCGCGGCGGCCGTGAAGAGGAACATGATCGCCAGAGCCACGGTCACGACCGTCCTCCACGACTGCAGCCGCCTGACGCCTGCCGCGCCGGCTCCCCGGAGCAGGATGGCGGAAAGGATGAGGACGATGAGCGGTGCCATGTGGGGTGTAGTGGAGCGCCGCCGACCCGGCGGCCGCCGAGCCGGCGGCGCTCCACCGGCCCGGAATGATTGCATTTTCATCCCGGGTCGTGCCGGTTTTGTTGGCGATGGCCCATACAATCCGGTTTCTGGAGGACTTCCTTGAGACATGTCACCGTGATGGTGTTCGTACTTCTGGCATTCGCGTGCACCGATCGGGAGCTCGGACGGGAGGAGTCCGGCGTGCGCGTGGAGGCCGGGACGAGGGTCGAACCGATCGACACACCTTCCGGCGACGGTGCCAGCGCTCCGTCCCTCTCGGCCACCAGCGCAGGAGTCGTGGTGATGAGCTGGCTCGAGCCGGTGAGCGGGACCGACCGCGTCGCGGTCCGCGTGGCCGAGTACCGCGACGGCCGCTGGAGTCCCGCCTCGAACGTCGTCGAGCGGAACGACCTCTTCGTCAACTGGGCCGATTTCCCGTCTGTCGTGGGGGACGCCAACGGCACTCTGTTCGCGCACTGGCTCCAGAAGAGCGGACCCGGCACCTACGCGTACGACGTCCGGATGTCGGTCTCCGGAGACCGCGGGAAGTCGTGGAGCGCGCCATTCCTGCTCAATCGGGATGGAACGAAGACGGAGCACGGCTTCGCCACGCTGGCGCCGTTGCCCGGGGGCGGCGTCGGCGCGACGTGGCTCGATGGTCGAAACATGAAGCCGGGCGCGCACGAGCACGACGCCGGGGAGATGACGCTCCGCTACGCGACCGTGGACGCGGCCGGTTCGATCGGGGAGGACGTCGAGCTGGACAGCCGCGCGTGCGAATGCTGCACGACCGGGATGGCCATGCCAGCGGCGGGTCCGGTGATCGTCTACCGGGATCGCACGGCCGGCGAGATCCGGGACATCTCGTACGTGACGAAGGGCAGTGAGGGCTGGTCAGCACCTCGAACGCTGCACCCCGACGGCTGGAAGATCGACGGCTGCCCGGTCAACGGACCTCAGATCGACGCGATCGGAACGCGCGCTGCCGCGGCGTGGTTCACCGCGGCCGGCGAGCTGGGACGCGTCTACGTCACCTTCTCCGGCGATGGCGGGGGCACGTTCGCGCCGCCGCTCAGAGTGGACGACGGCAACCCGGCAGGCCGCGTGGACATCGTCATGCTCGATGAAGAGACCGCGCTCGTCGCATGGCTGGAACAGACGCCTGCGGGCGCGGAGATCCGGGCCCGCCGGGTCCAGCGTGGCGGCGACGCGATCGCCTCGGTGAAAATCGCCGACTCCAGCACGGCGCGGGCGGCCGGCTTTCCGCGCCTGGCCAGGGTGGGGGGAGAGGTGTGGTTCGCATGGACCGATCAGACCGCCACGACGAAGCGGATCCGGCTGGCGCGACGGCGATTCTGAATCGCCGCCGCGCGATTCGTTCAGAACGAAAGGCGGTACGAGAGCGACACGTCGCGGCCGGGCAGCGGCGCGACTTCCCTCAGTGGTGACACGTGGCTGCGGGCCAGCTCGTCGGTCAGGTTCGTGCCGCGCAGCAGAACTTCGTGGAGCGTGTCGGCAAGAAAGAATCGATAGGACACGTTCGCGTTCACCATCGTGTAGCCGGGGCTCGGCTCCTCGAGCGCGGCCACGCGGTTCTGCGCCGTCACACGACGGACTTCGGCCATGCCGGAGAAACGAGCTCCCTGGTAGGTGAGCGACGCCGAATGGCGCTGCGGGGGGATGCGCGGCAGATTGCCTCCACCGTCGAGCGTGGCGCGGACGTAGTCGGTCCCCAGTCCCAGCTCGATGTGGTGGGGCTCGGAATGCCACAGCTCGAAGTGCGCGCCGGCCTCGAAGCCCCGGAAGTGCGCGTCCGCCTGCGCATAGCGGACGACGCGCAATCCGTCCTCCTCTTCGTCGCTGGGATTGCCGAACACGAAGCCGTCGAAGCGATTGCTGAAGAGGTTCAACTCGCCGTGAAACTTCCCTTCGGTCTTCCGCAGCGACACGTCGACGCCGATGCTGGTCTCTTCATCGAGTGCGGAATCGCCGATCTCGAATGAGGAAGTGGCCAGATGCGGCCCGTTCGAGTAGAGCTCCTCGGCCGTGGGAGCGCGGACGCCGCGCGCCAGCGAGACCGCGACCGCGTATTGCGGCATCGGGCGATAGATGGCGCCCAGCGAGCCCGAGATGCCGCCGAACGAGCGGTCCGGTTCGTCGCCCTCCACGGAGACCTTCTGCTGCTCGAACCGCGTGCCGAACTGCACCGTCCACTGCCCGCGCGTCGCCTCTTCGAAGAGGAACACCGCCCGCGCGTTCGTGTCGCTCGGCGGCACGAACGCCTCCGCGCCGATCGCGGCGAACTCGCGTGTCATGAGCTGCACGCCCATCGCGCCGGTGAGGGGACCGAGCGGGCGGTGCGTGGCCTCGATCCGCCCCTCCCACGACTCATTGGTGAAGAGTGTCCCCACTTCGTCGCCCTCGAGCTCCACGTGCTCGTAGTCGGCGCGTCCGGCGCGGAGGCGCAGGTTCCGGAAAAAGCCGGAGACGGGACGCAGCTCTCCGCGGACGTCGAAGCGGCGCTGCCGCATGTCGATCTGCACCTGCTCTTCTTCCTCCTCTTCTTCTTCTTCACCCTCTTCGTGGTGATGATGTCCCGGGATTCCGTACCTGGAATCGAGGCCGTTGAACGACGCTCCGATGAAGCCCCGCGATCCGACGTACGACGCGCCGATCGTGCCGCCGGTCGACCGCGTCGCGCTGTTCTCCAGCCGTCCGCTGTCTTCGTCTGAATGAATGTCGGCAGGCCCCGGGATCTCGAAGTCGCCGGTGTCGCGCTGCAGCAGATCGAGATGCCACGCCAGCTTGCTCTGTCCACCTTCCACCGAGAGACTGCCTCCCCGTTCGTCGGCCACGCTGCCGAGCCGCAGTTCCGCGCGCCCGGTGATCTCGGTCGGAACACTTGACGGCACGCGGTTGTCGAGAACGTTGACCACTCCGCCGATGGCGTTGCTGCCGTAGAGGAGCGTGGCCGGCCCACGCACGATCTCGATGCGCTCCGCGCTGGACGGATCGACACTGACCGCGTGATCCGGGCTGACGTTCGAAGCATCGCCGGTGCCGATCCCTTCCTCCAGAATGCGGATGCGATCGCCGCCCAACCCGCGGATGACGGGCCGGCTCGACCCCGGGCCGAAATAGGTGGACGAGACGCCCGGCTCCTGCGCCAGCGTTTCGCCGAGGGTCGGTTGCATCCGTGCCGAGAGATCTTCGGCGGTGAGGACGTTCACCGGCTGCACGACTTCCGACGAGCCGCGGCTGCCAGGTGTTGCCGTGACGACGATCTCCTCGCGGTGGACGGCCTGGTCGACGGTCACCTCCAGGCGCGCGGTTTGTCCGGCCGCCACCTCGATCTCGGCGACGGAGGCGCCCAGACGCGGCGCTTCGACAGCCACGTGATATGTGCCCGCCGGCAGGTTCTCGAAACGGAACGCGCCGTCGGCGCTCGTGTTGGTGGTCTGGTTCGTCTCCACGAGTGTGACCGTTGCTCGCGGTACGGAAGTGCCGGTCGCGGACCTCACCCTGCCGGCGATGCTGCCGGTGGGCTGTGCTTCGACGCGGACCGTCATGAGAAGGGCAAGGATTGTCAGAAACAGAGGGAACAGACGTTTCATGGGATCGCTCTCCAAAGGCATGCGCCGCCCGCCATGCGAGCGGCGCGGTGATGAGAGGCAGGGTCAGGCCGCGGAAAGCGGAGGACCGCGGGGAGAGCGGCGCGGGAGCGGGAGGGCGACCGGCAGGTCGTCGTCGGATTGACCAATGACTGCTGCCCGGCCGATGACGGCATGGACTTCGGCCACCGGCGCGGGCTCGCTCGACCGCAGAACGCGGCACACCGCGCAGTCGGAGAGCCGCGACGCTGCTCCGGCAACGCTCTCGGCCTGCGAGATCGCGTTGCCGGTCTGCGCGGGCGCGAGCCGGTGCTGGTGAGCGGCGGTCAGCGCGGTAACGATCAGCAGCGCCAGAACCCCGCTGCGGGCCAGGCGTCGCGCTAACGACATCGAATCAGAAGGGCCTGGCAAAATTGTCACCGCGATCCATGGCCGCCGCGCTACGCACTTGCAATCCGGACACCATGGCATCGTCATCTTACCTTGAGTCTGGTGGACGAGAGACCTCCTGCTTTGGAAGGCCATCCGTCGTCCCCCCGCCCCGCCCGGGGCGCCGGGTGAGGACACCCGGCGCTCCATGCGTTGTGGCGGCACATTTGTCCACGGAATGGAGCGCGGGTGTCCTCACCCGCGCCTCAGCGGCACACTCGATCAGCCGCACTGAAGGCATGACGCCGCGGTTTCGTGGTACAGGTGAAAGAGGACCCGCGAGCGCGCGCTCCGTTCGTGCCGCAACCTCACGCCGCGGAGGGAGGAAACCTCATGCAACTCGGCATCGTCGGACTTCCGTTTTCCGGGAAGTCGACGCTCTTTCAGGCCATCACCAGGACTCATCTCGACGCCGCGGCGATGGCCAGGACCGACGCCCATCTCGGCGTCGTGAAGGTTCCCGATGAGCGACTGGACCGCTGCTCCGCCCTCTTCTCCCCGAAGAGCACCGTGCACGCCACCATCGAGTTCGTCGACGTGGCCGGACTGAAGAAAGGGGCCAGCGGCACCGCGCAGTTCACCACCAGCTTCCTCTCCGCCGTGAAGAACAACGACGCTCTCATCCAGGTCGTTCGCCTCTTCAACAACGACGCGGTGCCTCACCCGGAGGGCAGCATCGATCCATTGCGCGACGTGGCCACGTTCGAGACCGAGTTCATTCTCGCCGACATGGCCGTCCTGGAATCGCGCGTCGAGAAGATCCACAAGCAGATCGGGCGCGCCCACGACGAGCAGATGAAAAAAGAGCTCCCCGTCCTCGAGAAATGCCTGGCCCTTCTCCACCAGGAGAAGCCGCTGCGCAACGAGGACCTCTCTCCCGAAGAGCTGCACATCCTGAAGACCTATCAGCTCCTCTCGCTCAAGCCGATGCTGATCGCACTCTCGCTCGACGAGTCGCAGCAGCCGGTCATGGAGGAGGAGGTGGGCCGCCTCGCCGCGGCCAAAGCGGGGCTGCGCACGCGCGTCCTCGCATTCTTCGGCAAGATCGACATGGAGATCTCCGAGCTTTCCGACAATGACGCGCGTCTGTTTCTCGACGAGTACGGGATCAGGGAGTCCGCGCTCGACACGCTGATCCGCGAGTCCTACGCCTTGCTCGGGCTGCAGTCGTTCCTGACGGTCGGGGAAGACGAGTGCCGGGCCTGGACGATCCGCGTCGGAATGACGGCGCAGGAAGCGGCGGGAGTCATCCACTCCGACTTCGTCAACAAGTTCATTCGCGCCGAGGTTGTGCATTACGA
>DATKCA010000138.1:0-19588 GCA_035544675.1 Thermoanaerobaculia bacterium
CTTCGTCAGCATCACGTTCCCCGGCTTGAGGTCGCGATGGACGACGCCCTCCTTGTGCGCCCTGTCGAGCGCCTGGGCGATCTGGACGCCGTAGAGGAGGAATTGCTCGAGCGGAAGAGGTCCGCGGGCGAGCCGGTCGGCGAGAGTCTCGCCGTCGAGAAGCTCCATCACCAGGAAATCCGTTCCATCTTCCTGGCCGATGTCGAACAGCGTGCAGATGTGAGGGTGGTTGAGCTGCGAGATCGTCTTCGCCTCGCGCTCGAAGCGCAGCTTCAGTTGCGCGTCATGCGCGAAATGGGCGGGGAGAACCTTGACCGCGACGCTGCGGTCGAGACGGATGTCTCTTGCGCGAAAGACCTCACCCATTCCACCGGCGCCGATGCGCGAAACGATCTCGTAAGGCCCGAGACGGGTTCCTGTGGTGACTGCCATGATGGGAGGCGACGAGTTTAGCCGCTTTCCTGCTTTTCGGTCACTTCCGGCGAGACGACGAGATGGTGAACGCCCAACTCGGGCGTTCCTGGACCGATGGACGCGCAACTCGGGCGTTCCTGGACCGATGGGCAGCTCATCGGGCCGGCGTCAGCGCTGGTGGAGATACGAGACTTTCAGAATTCCCCGAGTCACGAACTGCGTACCAGGGCCCAGTTCACCGCCGCGGGCCTCCGCGAGTCGCACGCCCACGACGTGGTCATCACCAAGGAAGCGCCAACTACCGGATCGAGTCGAGCGACTGACCCGTTAGCCGTTAACCCGGATTTCTCACCGGCTCAGGCAGAACGAGAAACACTGACCACCGTGCTCGTCGCGCCGGAGATCCGCCTCGCGCTCAATCCTCGCCTGCAGCTCTACTCGTTCTACGCGGCGCTCGACAGCGACGGCTTCGTCGGCGACTTCCCGCGCGAGCGGCAGATCATTTTGAAAGTATCGCTGCTCCGGCAGCTTTGAGGACGGTCCGGCGGCGCTCGTCCTGAGCCTGCATGCAGCCAGCCTGCGAGCGTCGTGAAATTCGCGACCGAACGGCGTGGTGAACGGGTCTCCCGCGCGTACATATCCGCGACCCAGCCACCCTCTCCCGCTATGCGGGAGAGGGTGGCCGAAGACCGGTTGAGGGCGTCTTGCTATTTCGCAGAGAACGCGAACGACTCGAGCGACACGCTGATCGATGTGGCTACTGCACCAGGACTGGATCGCCGGTCCGGTTGTCGTTGACGGCCGCGTAAACGAAGACCGGAGCGGTGGAGGTCCATGTCACGTAGAAGTCCGCCTGGATGCGATCGGCACCAGGAACGCTGGAAATCAGGCTGAAGGCGCCCTGCTGCACCTGGCTGAACCCCGGCACGGTGACGGTCGATGATCCCAGCACAGCTCCGTCGCTGGAGCGCCGCGCCGTGAACGTCACGGTCGCCGGCGTCGGATTCGGATTGAAGTATCCGATGTTCGTCCGGAATCCCACGCCTGAGCCGATATCGCTGTCGCTGGCCTGAGAGAGGAACCCGAGCGTGCCGGCCGTTCCGGCGCCGGCCAGCTCCGTGGCTTCGACGGCAAAGCCGGTGGTCCCCTGATTGGAGCCGCGCAGATCGTTGATGACGCGACCGATCACGCTGATGTTCTGATCGGAGGTGATGCGCAGCCCGCCCAGACCGCCGGCGCCCGGCAGTGTAGCGATGACATCGTTCAGAACTGCCTGCGCCCCGGGACCTACGGTCAGCGTACGGGTGGAGGTGGGAGCGGACTGACCCGCTGCGGAGCTGGCGAAGAAGTCGAGCGTCACGTTCGCGGTGGAGCCGGTCTGATTGATGATGCGCAGATCGGAGACGAAATTCGTTCCGGCGGCGCCGGCGACTTTACCGACCACCGGGAGGAAGAGAGTCCGCGCACCGTCCTGGGCCGGCGCGCCGGTCAGTTGTCCGCGAACCGCGCCGGCGGGAAACTCGGCGTTGTGCACGTTCACGTAGAAGCCGGCCGGGTTGGCGACGATCTCATTGATCAGCGTCTGGTTGACGCCGGTCACTTCCCCGTTCACTCCTTCGCCGCTGAAGGGCATGGTGAAGCCGACGACGATGTCCCCCATGACGCCGGCGCCGCCGCGGTGAATGTGCGCCATCGTGGGGGCGGCGATGTTTTGTACGAAGATCGTGTAGCGGACGGTCGTACCCGTGATGGTGATGACGGCGAGGCCGGTGCCGTCCGGATCGCCCGGGCCGGGTACTTCGTTTGCGCCGGCGAGGTTCGCGCTGAACGACTGGGCGTGAACCGCCGCGGGCACCAGCGCCAGGAGAAGCAGCAGAAGTGCAAAGCGTGTTTTCATCGTTGGTCTCTCCTTCAAGAGCTCGCTAGTTGTCCGAGAAATTCGCCCAGCCGGTAAGGATCCAGTTGTCGCCTGGTCCGATGGCCCCCTGGTAATCGACGACCTGGAGGAAGCCGTTATCGGGCGGAATGGCCACGAAATCGGCGTCCAGAGCCGGAGAATCGGCTAGAGGCTCGAGATCGGGCAAGTAGGTCTTGCTGACAGTGGCCGAGTCCATCGCCAGTTTCGGATCGACGTTCCGGTTGCGGGTGTTCGTCGTGAAGACGAAATTCCGGGATTGCTCACCGTCCGTGCGGCCGGGAAACGCGGCGTCGGAAAAATCGCCGAAGAGAATGGAGTTGTCGAAGACGAGGAGGCCGGAGTTGGCGTTGCTGGCCGTGGAGGCGTCGCGGAGACTGAGCGGGGCGTTCTTGCTGCCCTGCACGATCATGTTGTAGAACTTGCCGGCCGTGTTCCGGCGCAGCACCGCGCCGTAGTTGCCGTTGGTGGCCGCGGTGCGCACGCCGGTGACGTTGTAGACCAGCGGGCTGGTCAGCGGTGTGGCGCCGCTGCCCTGCCCGTTGTTGTCCGACTCGGTCAGAATGTTGCCGTCCGCCTCGTCGTTGGGGCGTTTGATCAGCACGGCGAACTGAACGCTTCCGATGTATCCGAGGTCGAAATCCAGGCCGTCGTCGGCATAGGCCACGCCCAGAAGATGGCTGGCGTTGACCGTGCCCCCGAAGAACTCGAACGCATCATCGGCGTTGTGAAGGACCTGAACGTAATCGACGACGGTCCCGGTGCCGACGGCGCAGAGCGTCAGACCGTTGATCTCCTGATTGGTGGCGATGAGGAAGCCGCCGAACTCGAGGCGGACGTAACGGAGGATGCCGCTCGAATCGGCAGGATCCGTTCCCCCGTACGCGAACTCCGGCAGGCTGGCCAGACCTTCCATGAAACTCTGGCCCCCTTCCACGTTGATCGGAGCGCGACCGAAGACGACGAGCGATCCCCAGTCCTGCTGCGCCCGCGAGCCGACACGCTGCGGGGAGGTGAAGACGATCGGGCGGCGGGCCGTGCCGTCGGCGATGATCTTCGCTCCGCGCTGGATGAAGAGCGTGGCCCGTGTATCACCGCCGTAGATCACCGTGCCCGGCTCGATGGTCAGCACGGCTGGAGCAGCCACACCGACGAAGTCGTTCAGGACGTAGCGCTGATTGGCAGTCCAGGTCGTGGAGGAGGTGATCGTGCCGCTCACCTCGACGCTGCCGTTGATGAAGGAGTACATGGCGTTCGAGCGGGCCAGCACGCGCTTGCCTGCCGCGTCGCGAAGCTCCATGACCCACTGATGCAGACCCGGCTGCCCGGCGGGCACGGTGGTCGCTCCACCGAGAGCACCGGCGACGTTCCAGCTCAGATCCGAAGAGGTGCCGGTCGAGCCAAAAAGGACGAAGTCGTTCAGCGCCGGAACGAACACCGGCACTCGCGAGCTGACGGAGCCGAAGAGGTCGGCCTGCTGGCCGGCCGGGAGAAGACCGCCGGCCACACTGTGATAGCGGCGCTCGCCCGTGATCCGGTTCTCCTGATAGAGATACATCGTCACCGCCGAGCCGAAGCCGTTGGGATCGATGGTCACGCGCAGCTCGAGCGGCTCGCCCGCCAGGAATGTGTAGTAGTTGGTCTCGAGCAGAATGATCGGACGGGCTCCGGAAACGTGAGCCAGCGAGGCATCGACGAGAGCCTTCTCCATCGCCACGGCCGACAGAGATGCCCGTTTGACCCATTGCTTGCCGGCGGCACGCTCGCCGAATGTGAGCCCGCTATCGGTGCGCGCCGCAAGGGCCTGAGTGCCGAAGAAAGTGACCATCATGAGAACGAACATCTTTCGCATTGCTTGCAAGTCTCCTTTGGTTTGATTGCAACGACGGTGGGCGAATCAGAAGGGTGTGTAGCTGAGACTCAGACTGATCTTCCGGCCCGGATCGAAGAGGCGCTGGATCTCACCGCCCTGCACGAACCTGCGCCGGGCATCGAACAGGTTCGAGCCCGCCAGCTTGACCTCCACGCCCGGAACCCGCGCTCCCATGCTCTGGGACAGCACGACGTCGAAGGAGGTGAATGAATCTTCGTAGGTGTCGGGCAGGCCGAAGGCGCCGACCTCTGTCAGGCGCTGGCCGCTGTACGCGCCGAGAACGCGGAACATCGTCCCCCACTGGGGATGATGGAACTGGAGGGCCACGTTCCCTACGTTGTCCGATTGTCCTTCGAGCGGGCGCTCCGTACTGGTCACCACCGAGAACTGGTGATCGCCGACGGCCACGTCCGATCGGATGTGCGCATAGTTGACGTTGACGGACCAGAGCCGGAGGGCGGGGATGATCGACGCGAGGGAGCGGCGAAACTCGAGCTCCATGCCATAGAGCTCCGCGCTGTCGGCGTTGACGAACGAAAGGCGGTAGTCACCGGCGGGCTGAACGACGCGCTCGATGGGCTTGTCGATGCGCTTGACGAACACGCTGGCGGCGATCACCGCGCCCGACTGCGGAAAGGTCTCCCAGCGGACATCGAAGCTCTCCAGCGTGGCCTGCACCAGCTCCGGATTCCCGGCCACGGACCGTCCGCCGGCAACCTCGGTGAAGTTGAAGGGGCTGAGCTCACGAAATTCCGGGCGATTCACCGAACGGCCGTAGGAGAGGCGAAGATTCGTCATCGGACGCAACGCATAGACGAAGTTGACCGAAGGGAGCAGGTCGTTCTCGACTCGAACCGAGTCCACCTTGTTGGACGTGTCGAAGGGATTGAAGGTCGTGACACTCTGAATCGAGCGCTCGTAGCGTGCCCCGCCGATCAGACGCCATCTTCCGAGCGTCGCGTCGGTCATGAGGTAGCCGGCGCTGATCTCGTGGTCCGCGTCGTAGGCGTCGTTGATTCCGGTGAACTCCCGGATCTCGAAACCGTCGGGACGGATGTTCTCGGTCCGGTACACCTCGTCGGGAGTGAGCGTCAGGTTGAACTGGGCGGCATTGGATGTGGTGAAGCGGAATCGCCGCGCGCCGAAGTCGCGGACGCGCTCCTGCCTCTCTGCCCCCGCCTTCAGCGATCCGGACCAGGAACCCTGCTGGTTGGCGAAGAAGATCGAATAGGCCAGGCCACCCTGGCGAAGATCGTCGGTGAGACTGAAGTACTCGACCTTGCCCGAGTCCGCGAACGCGGTCTGCAGCCCGAAGATCCCGGGGGCGGATTCACGGTAGATGTTCTCGCGCAGGTCGGAATCGTTCGTGGCGTGCGATCGGGTGAGGTTCCATTCGAGCAGACTGCCCAGGCGGCCTGGCCCGGCCACGTTGTGCTCTCCTCCGAGGCGCGTGGAGAGGATGTCCTCGATCTGATAACGCACGCGGTAGTCGCGAATGTCGCCGCCGGTGCTGGTCTGAAGACCTTCCTGGTACCGGTCTTCCGACGAGGCGTCGCGCGTGAACACCGAGTTCAGAAAAACGCGGTTCCGCTCGTTGAGTCGCGCCGAGAAGTTGCCGACGAATCCCGTGTTCGCGCTTTCGCGGTACGACGTCAGATCGTAGTCATTGATGGGCACGAGCCGGCCCGAATCGACGCCGAAGAACCGCTGCTCCTCTTCGATCGTGTCGAAGCCATGATTGGAGACGGCGGAAAAGACCACGCCGAAACGACCGAAGGTATTGCCGTACATCAGGGCCAGGTCGGTTGCCGGTGAGGCGGAGCCTGCTTCACGGCCGGTCCACACGCCGGCCATCGATCGACCGATGGCCTGCAGCTCCGCGGACGTGAATCCATCCGGCTTCAGAGTGCTGCGCCGCTGCAGAAACTCCGCAGGAATGTTCGACGGCCTGGCCTGTCCGCCCTGGCCCATCCGGTTCAATCCCCCGTTGTAGCGGCTGAAGCGGGCCCCGGTCGTGCCGCTCTGGTAGCCGCCGCCGACGGTCAACTTCAGCGTCTGCGAGCTCGGAAACTGAGTCGTCGTCAACTCCACGACGCCGCTGCCGAAATCGCCCGCCTTGTCGGGCGTGAAAGTCTTCACTACGTTGACGGAATCGAGCAGCCTGGCCGGGAAGAGATCGAGAGGAACGACGCGCTTCTCGGTCTCTGTCGTGGGGAGCGCCGAGCCATTGATGGTCGAGCCGCTGTAACGCTCGCCGAGTCCACGAACGAATACGTATTTATCGCCGAGCAGAGTCACGCCGGTGAGGCGCTCGACGACGCTTGCGGCATTGGAGTCGGGAGTCTTTCGGATTTCTTCCGCGGAGATCGAATCGCTGACCACAGCGGCCTGGCGCCGGCTCTCCAGGATTGCTACTTCTCCGGTCTGGGGCACGGCCCCACTCACGGTCACGGTCTCGGTGAAGGCCGGGACGAGCTTGAAGGAAACCTGAATGACCTGATTGGTGACGAGTGTGACCTGGCGGGAGACAGTCTGGAACCCATCCAGGTTCGCTTCGACTTTGTATGCGCCGGGCGGAAGGTTCTCGATGCTGAACTCACCGCTCAGCTCCGTCACCGCGATCGCTGCTTCGTCCTGGGATGTACCGGCGCGGTTGGCCGTCACCGTGACTCCGGGAATGGTCGCGCCTCCCTCGTCCATGACCTGACCCCTGACCGAGGCCCGGCCGAGGTTTTGACCGCGGGCCGTGCTCGCATGAAGCAGTACCGCAATCAAGATCAGCAGCGCGATGCCGAGATACCGCGGGGCGCTCACTTCCTCGTTGTCGTTCCGAGAAGAAGATGAGTCGAGCGGACGGGTGGCGGGGGATTGCGCGTTCTCCATGGCCGCGCACTATCCGCCAGAGCGGTCCGCTCGAACTTGAACCCCGTGTCAATACGACGTAAAGGGGCGCGACCTCTCCGTAAATTGAGCCGCTGGCGCGGTCGGCTTCACCCGCTCTCTCCGTCGGTTCACACGGGCTTCACAACCGCTCCCTGGATTTTCACGCCGGCCCCCGCATGCGATCGACCGGCACGCGGAGGAATCGGCCTTGGTCTCTACATTGCGCGCGAGATCGTGACCGCCCATGGCGGAACGATCGCAGTGGCCTCGTCCGAGGCGACCGGTACCGTGTTCACCGTACATCTGCCACGCCAGCACGAGAAGGAGAGGCGGGCATCGAACGTGTGAACGCGACGTATCGATGACGTACGGCCACGGAATCACGATCAGACAGAGGGTGACGCCGACTGTGCAGTCGATGAATCACGGTGCGGAAGCAGCCGCTGCCATCGTCTCCACCGTCACACTGTCGATGAACGCCTCGCCGGTGCCGGCGAGCGCGAGACCGTACTCGAGGTCGACTGCGTCCTGAGGAATCTCGGATTCGACCACGTACTCACGCCATTGCCTGCCCGTCACCGGCTGTCGCTGCCTGGCGATCAGCGGTTGAGCCGCTCGGGATCCGCGCGTGACGATGAGATAGACGTACGCAGCATCGCGTCCCGTCTTGCTGGCATACGAGCGGACCCTCACGCGCTTTCCCCGATACGGTGTCGCATCAATGCGCTGGCCGAGTGGCCATCCACTCGAAAGTACCCGCCGGGGCCGCGGGTGCCGTAAAGACCTGAACACCTTTCGCTGCCGGGCCGGGAGCGTCATGCGCCTGAAACATCCCCTCGTTGAACGCAAAACCGATCGAGTGCAGGCGCGCGCGATACGTCTCCCGCAGATGCTTACCCATCATTCCATCGACGTCTGCGACGTGCACGTTGTGCCCCCAGACGACGACCTTCGCGTCATCGCCCTCATGGTCGAGGATCCAGCGGACATTGTCCGCCATGGCGCTGTCACGTATTCGCCAGTCACCGTCCGGTTCACGCGACTGGAGATTCTGCCGAAGCACCGCGGCGTGCTGGCGCGCCAGCGCGAAGGCGGCTGCGCCGCTCTTCTTCTCGTACTCGTGTCTGTTCGCATCGAGCACGCGCACCATGTCATCGACGGTCATCTTCGCAGCGCGGCGGCGCTCGTCGTCGAGCATGTCGTAATCGGGCTCGGCGAACGGATCGATGAGCAGTGCCAGAACACTCTCGGATCGTTTCGCCAGCACCGGATCGACGTGCTGGAGATAGGAGCGCACTACTTTCGCAGCTCGCGGGGCGAACTGCATATCGATCCCGTAGAACTTCAGTTTCCTGCGATGAGAAGGATCGGCGTTGTAGCGGCGCATCCACTCGATGAGCTCGAGCACCTCTTCCGTGTTCCACGTCCAGAAATAGAGCCCTGAAAGAGCTTTCCGGGCGTCGCCCTTGCCGGTTAGAACATACGCGTTCACGTCGAACGCCTCGGGCATCGTCGCCTCGATCGCAAAGACGTTGAATCCCTTTCGTTCGACGAGGAGCTGAAAGATGCGATGTTTCAGCCGGAAGAACTCGCGCGTGCCGTGAGTCGCTTCGCCGAGAGCGACGATGCGCGCATCGCCCACGATGCGCGCCAGCGGCTCGAGATCCTCCAGCGCGCTGCCGGTTCGTCCGATCGCAGCGGTATGGCGTGGCGGCGCATCCCCTCTTCGATCGCTGTGAGCTCTGCCGCGGTGAGCGCCGACGCGATGCGGATCTCGTATTTCCCGGGCTTGACGTCCTTCTCGAGCGAACGGACCTCGAACCGGTATGACCCGGCCTCCGATGTGACGAACGCCAGGGGCTCCGGACCATTTGCACCATTCGGACTGTCGACTTCTCCGACCTTCGCTCCGTCGGGAGCATGCGCCGTCAGGACGAGATCGATCCCGCGCTGCTCGACCACGACGCGCAGCAGTGAGCCTGCAGTGGCGGCAACCGCATACTCGTGAACCTCGCCAGCGGCGATATCGGCCGCGAGCGGCCGATCACGTTCGAGCGGCGTTGCCGCCGACAACGCGGAAACGAAAAAGAGAGCAAACACCATCGCCATGGCGCCTCCCGTCGGGCCGGCTTGTAAGGTAAGGCCGTCATCATACAGGAGGAGAAACTGTGACAATTCGACTTGGGCGCGGTCCTACAATCCTCACGTGACGGCAGTGGATACGTTACGTGCCCGAAGCCGCCTCAGCGGCGGCGTGGCCGCGGGGCCGGAGCTGGTGCTCGCCGCGTGGTGTCTCGCGGCGATCTTCATCCCCGACGTCGGAAGGCGCTTTGCGCCGCGTCTGCTGCTCACGCTGGGCTTGGAGTTCCTGGCGATCCAAGCCTTCGTCTTTCTCGGCGCTCTTGCGCTGATGAGGCCGAGCCGCCGGTGGAGCAAAGCGCTACGCGTCGTCGCGTTCCTCGCAATCTGCGTTCTCTACTCGCTCTTCGCCGCGAACTGGGGAACTGAGGCCGTCCTTTCCTTCTGGGTGCTGACGGTGTCGACCTACTTCGGCTTTTTCGTCCACGACGCGCCTCAGGATCGCCGGCGCACCCTGGTCTGCCGCTGGCTGGTCGTCACTGCGACGTACATCGGCCTCATGCTCGTTTGCTGGGTGTTCTTCGAGGTGTTCGGCGTTCGCGCACCGACGAAGGGCTTCCTCTTCGGATTCGCGTTTTTCTCCGCGCTGGCGGTCTTCGACCTCACGGGTTTCTATGGGCGGATCGCGACACCGCTCATGTCTTTTCTGCGGTCTCGTTAACTCTTCGGCTTCTCGATCCTCTTGTGCGTGTCGCTCACTACCATCATCGCCGCTGTGCCGTACCAGGGCGTCAGTTCGGGAAGGAACATTCCTGCTTTCACCGCCGGATCGAGGACGACGAGCCCCTCGGCCTCTTCGATCGTCGCCACATTGAAGATGTAGAGGCCGCGGTAGCTCCTGTCGTTCTTCCCGAACGGACCGGCCACGACGAGCTTTCCTTCGTCGGCCAGACGTCCGATGTTCGCGAAATGGCCGGCGAAGATTTCCTTCCGCTCGTCTCCCTTGATCTCGGCGTCCTTCGGTCCCGTCTTGAGGATGCACATCACGTAAGTCCGCATCCCACGCTCATCGGCGCCGAGTCTCTTCGCCAGCTCAGCGTCGAAGCGGGATTCCTCGGCCATGATCATCGGGCTGAGTGCCAGGGCAAGTAGCAACCATCGCATGCGTTTCATCTCCGATCAGTCCATGCCTACGAAGAAGTATTACGCGTCTGGCGGTTTTCCTTTGTCAGGATCCTGGACTTGTCAGATCTTTCGAGGCGGCCGAGGCGGACCCATGCACTACCATCCGGCAACGTCACCTGACCATGTGCCCCATCGACGAAGTCACTGCAGCGGTCGAGCGCATCTACCGCGATGACTCGCGCCGCGTGTTCGCCACGCTCGTTCGTCTTCTCGGCGACTTCGATGCCGCCGAGGAGGCCATGCACGAGGCGTTTGCCGCGGCGATGGCACAGTGGCCGGATGATGGAATCCCGGCAAATCCCTTCGCCTGGCTCGTCTCCACGGGACGCTTTCGCGCCATCGACTCGATCCGGCGGATGTCGCGCTTCGAGCACTCTCCCGAAATCCTCGGCGCTGCCGTGGCCCCGGCGTGGAACATCGAGGAGATCGACGAGAAGGAGTTCCGCGACGATCAGCTGCGCCTGATCTTTACCTGTTGCCATCCAGCGCTTCCGCCCGCGACGCGCGTGGCGATGACGCTCCGCGAGATCTGCGGTCTCACAACCGAGGAGGTCGCCAGCGCACTGCTCTCGACGCCGCCGGCGATCGCGCAGCGCATCGTCCGCGGAAAGGCGAAGATCCGCGAGGAGCGGATTCCGTATCGCGTCCCGTCACGCCGAGAGCTGCCCGAGCGCCTCGTCTCCGTGCTCTCCGTTCTCTATCTCGTCTTCAACGAGGGCTACTCCGCCACGGGTGGGAGCGCCGTCATCCGTCATGAGCTCACAGCGACGGCGATTCATCTGACGCGGACTCTGGCCGGATTTCTCCCCGATCCGGAGGTGATGGGGCTCCTCGCCCTCATGCTTCTCCATGACTCCCGCCGCGACGCGCGGACCGATGCGGACGGTGACCTTATCCTGATCGACGACCAGGATCGCTCTCTCTGGGACCGCAGCAGGATCGCGGAGGGGACGGCACTGACCCGGCGTGCGCTGGCCGCGCCCGCGGTGGGTCGTTACACCCTTCAGGCGGCGATCGCCGCGCTGCACGCAACCGCGCCGAGCACCGCCGAGACCGACTGGACGCAGATCGCCCGCTTCTATGATCTGTTGATGCAGGCCGCCCCATCGCCCGTGACCGAGCTCAATCGCGCCGTGGCCGTCGCGATGCGCGACTCGCCCGAGGCCGGACTCCTCCAGATCGACGCGATCCTGGAGCGTGGTGAGCTGCACGACTACCATCTGGCCTACGCTGCCCGCGCCGATCTCTGCCGCCGCCTCGGCCGGCTCGATGACGCGAGGGGCTCGTATGAACGAGCGCTCGGCCTCGCGGCGCAGGAGCCGGAGCGGCGCTTTCTCGAGCGCCGTCTGCGTGAACTGCGAACCACTCAGCCCACCGGTTGAGAAAATATTCTGGAGCCGATGTCGATCCGGCGCCGGCGCGTTCGACTACAGGGTGAAGGCAGCAGACTGCCACGAATTGAGGAGGAAAGAAGATGAGATTCATCTGTCTGGGATACGCCGACCCCTCGGTGTTCAGCTCGATGTCGAAGGAAGAGATGGAGTCGGCCATGGACGAGTGCTTCGCCTACGACGACGAGCTGCGGCGCGGCGGCCACTTCGCCGGGGGCGAGGCATTGCAGGAAGCGAAGAGCGCCGTGACGCTCCGTTACAGCGCGAAAGGCGTTGATGTCACCGACGGCCCCTACGCGGAGACGAAGGAGTACCTCGGCGGAATCCTCATCCTCGAAGCCCGCGATCTGAATCACGCCATCGCGCTGATGTCGAAGCATCCGGGCGTCCGCTTCGGCCCGTTCGAGATTCGCCCCGCCGACGAGAGCATCCACGCGCTGGTCGAGCAGCGGAACCAGGCGATCCGCGCGTAGCAGAATGCATTGAATCAGGGTCAGGTCGAACCTCGATTGGTCCGAGGTTCGACCGGACCGCGCTACTTCATCGCCACCGCGAGCTGCTTCGCCATCAGCTCGCGAAGCGTCGCCGCGGGGATCGACCCTTCGACCGTGATCGATTCGGACTTGCGGTCGACGTCGAAGCGGCGGAGCACGGACACCATCTCCGGCGCCTTGTCCTTGAGGGCGATACGCATTGCGGCGAGCGCCCCGCGGGCCACGTCTTCGAGAAGCTCGAGGGTCTCGGCGTCGTTCGAGAGGCCGGTCGCGCCCAGGTGCAGCGTGTCGCCGGTGTCGCGGGCCCAGACGGCCACGGTCGAAACCGACTTCAGCGCGGCCTGCAGAGCGGCACCCGGTTGTCCGTTCCCGGTGTGGATCGTGCCGCCCTTCGCGAGACGCGCGGCGCGGGGTACGTCGACGATCGCCCAGGCCGTCGCGGCACGGTCGACGCGGCCCAGGTCCATGGCCAGGGTGCCGCGGCTGACGAAACCGGTGCCGCCCTTCGCGCGCGCTGCCAGAGCGTTCACCACCGCGCGTTCGTTGCCCGCGATCGCGAGCGACGGCGAGAGGAACGCCACCGCGCCGGGCTCCCCTTCGGACTCGGGGAGAACGATGTAGGAGCCCTTCTTCACGGCGCCGCGCGAGAGGAGGACGGCCGCGAGGCGCTCCGGCTGGAAGCGCCCTTCCGCGATGACCAGGACGTCAGCCTCGGAGCCAAGGGTCGTGCGCGGCGAAGTGGCGACCACGAGCGCGTCGACGTCCCGGAGCGGCCGCAGTCCCGCTTCGAGCAGGAACTTCTCCGCCTCTCCGTCCGTGCTCATCTCGTCGATGTGCTGGAACAAGAGCGAGGAGAGAGGGCTGGAGCGCATGTCGGCGAGCTGAACCATACCAACGGTGACGGCGCCGGCCGGAACGAGGGAGAGTGCGTCGTCCTTCGCCGTGGCGGGCAAGGCCAGCGCCGCGGCGGCCATGAGAACGATCAGGGTGCGGAAGAGCCGGTTCATTTCAGAGTCCTTTCGAGTGAACAGAGCGAATGTGCATGCACGCACTTTACAACGCAAAGTTCTTGCCGACAAGACTCACTCGTGATTCCTGCCACCGTACAATCTGCCGATGCATCCGAGCAGCCCCCAGGCCAAACAGATGGCCGATGACTCCATGGTCGCGAACCTGGCCGCTCAGGCGGAGGCCATCTGGCCGCAGGAAGAGGTGATCTTCGCGCGGCATCCGCTGGAGGAAGGGGCCGTGCTCGACGTCGGCTGTGGTACCGGAGAGATCACCGCGCGGCTGGCCGCGAGGTATCCGCAGGCATCGTTCACCGGCATCGATCTCGAGCAGGCGCACCTGGAACGCGCCGCCGCGCGCTGCGCCGCTTTCGGATCACGGGTGAGGTTCCAAAGCGGGGACGCACTCGACCTGCCGTTCGATGATGCTTCGTTCGAGCTGGTCGTCTGCCGCCATCTCCTCCAGGCCGTGCCGGATGCCGCACGCGTTCTGTCCGAGATCCGGCGCGTTCTCCGCCCGGGCGGACGCGCCCATCTGATCGCAGAGGACTACGGGATGCTGTGGTGTCATCCCACCGAGCTCGGGTCCGATCGCTTCTGGCACCGCTTTCCGCCGCAGTTCGGCGCCGCGGTCGGATGTGACCTCCACATCGGGCGCAAGACCTTCACGCTTCTCCACGACCTCGGCATGAGCGACATCGCCGTCGACTACGTGGTCGTCGACACTCTACGTGTGGAACGCGACACCTTCGCAAGGATCTGGGAGGCCTGGCGCGACGGCTACACCGACGCGATGGCCGAACACACCGATGCCCCTCGGGCGGAGATCGAACAAGGCTGGCAGCAGATGATCCACTGCGTCCGCGACCCGCGCGGCTATGCGCTCTGGCAGGTTCCGGTGTGGACCGCCCGCAAGCCGGTCTGATCCCCCGGCGGCGGCCGGAGCGAAAACACCCTCCGGTCGTGGTTTGATGTCGCCGCACATCAGCGGAGGAAGAACATGCCTGTTCATTTCGTGCCCGAGGGTTATCACAGCGTCACTCCCTACCTGGTCATCGACGGCGCAGCGCGGGCGATGGATTTCTATCGCCACGTGTTCGGAGCGGTCGAGATCATGCGTATGCCCGGACCGGATGGAAAGATCGGCCACGCGGAGATGATGATCGGCGACTCGCACATCATGCTGGCCGACGAACATCCGGAGCAGGGCTTCCGCAGTCCGACGTCGATCGGCGGCACCGGCGTCGGCATCATGATCTACGTGCAGAACGCCGATGACTGCTTCGCCGCCGCGGTCGAGCGGGGGGCCAAAGTGATGGAGCCGCCTCAGGACAAGTTCTATGGCGACCGTTCGGCGCAGGTCGTCGATCCGTTCGGCCACTTCTGGACGATCGCCACCCATGTCGAAGATGTTCCGCCCGACGAGATGGAGCGCAGGGCCAGAGAGTTCGCCGGCTGAACCGCTCGAAGCGTGTGACCGGGACGAGCTGATCCGAGATCCGGGCCAGGCGTAGGCGGGTATTCTCGCCTGAGCGCCGCCTGTCGATCCCTCGACGTGGCCCGAGCGCCCGTGGGCGGCCGCGCGTTCGGAGTGGCCGGACAGGCCATTCCTTATCGACTACCGATATTCTACTTGACGACAAACGATAACTAGTTTATTGATATTCGATAATACAAGAGGTGTCGAACATGTCAAGGCCAGGCCCGTCATCCGCCGCGCTGCCGATCGCGCACGTCGTGCTCCGAATCCTCATCGTCGTGAACTGGCTGGCCGGCGCCGCGATCGCCGTCCTGCTGCTGGCCATGCCCACCGAGCAATGGATCATGAGCTCGTTCGGAATTTCTCCTTCGCCTGAGGCAGACCGGCTGATCATCGGCCTGCACGCGATCGCGGTGGTCGGCCTGGTCTCGATCCCGCTGAACTACATCGTCCTCAAACGGCTGCTGGCGATCGTCGAGACGGTTCGCACGGGCGACCCGTTCGTCGCCGCGAACGCGGATCGTTTGCAGGCCATCGCCTGGGCGCTGTTCGCGCTGCAGCTTCTCAGCCTCATCATCGGCGCGATTGCCAGGAGCGTTTCGACACCGGCGCATCCTCTCCACTTGGATGCCGGCTTCTCGGTCAACGGCTGGCTCACCGTGCTCCTCACGTTCCTGCTGGCGCGCGTCTTCGCGGAAGGCGCGCTCATGCGCGAAGACCTCGAAGGGACGGTGTGACATGGCCATCGCCGTCAAGCTCGACGACCTGCTTCACGATCGGCGGATGACGCTGACCGAGCTTGCGGATCGGGTCGGAATGACGCTGGCCAACCTCTCCATCCTCAAGACCGGCAAGGCGCGCGCGATTCGCTTCTCGACGCTCGATGCAATCTGCGAGGCGCTCTCGTGCCAGCCTGGCGACCTTCTCCGGTTCGAGCCGGCGCTGGAAGAGCGCGAGGGATAAATCAGCCATGTTGTTACAAATCCACATCGTCGCCGGTGTTCTGGCAATGATTCTCGGCGCTGTTGCGCTCGTGGCCCGGAAAGGCGCCAGGGTGCACCGCCGAAGCGGGCAGCTGTTCGTCTGTTCCATGCTCACGATGGGGATCACCGCGTCCTTTCTGGGGCCGATCGCCAACGGCCTGATGCCGGCCTACTTCGTCGTCACCGCGCTGACCACCGTTCGTCCCGTCGCCGCGTGGACGCGCTGGGTGAATGTCAGTGCGTTGCTGGTGGCCGTCGTGCTCGCTCTGGGCTCGATGGCCAAGGGGCTCACGGCGTTCGGCACTCCCGGCCGCACGCTCAACGGCGTCCCGTTTTTCATGCTTTTCTTCATCGGGACGGTCATGGCGATCGCCGCCGCCGGCGACATTCGTGTGATGTGGTCGGGGCCCCGGCGAGGCGTCCCACGGCTGGCGCGGCACCTGTGGCGCATGTGCTTCGCACTGTTCATCGCGGCCGGATCGTTTTTCTCGATCCAGGCGCGCGTGGCGAAGCTTCTTCCTGAACCATTCACCACCCCCGCAATGCGCGTTCTCCCGATCGCGTTGATCTTCATGGCGATGTTCTATTGGTTGTGGAGGGTCCGCCGCGGCCGCACGCTGCCAGTGCTCGTCCGCCACGAACCGATGCCGCTCACAACTCCCGCGGAGTGAATTGCTACGGCTTGACCCGCAGCACCAGCGGCATCGGCCTGTCCGGCGCAGCGGTCGCGATCTCGCGGCTGAAGCGGAGCGTCGTCCCGTCGAACATCCATCCGCCGTCGCTGCAGCGCGAGGTGGTTTCGATCGACTTTCCCTCGCGCGCGCGCAGCGCGTTCGCCGCCGCCTCCCTCTCGGCGCGGTAGCGGAAGGCGCGGCGCCAGACGAATCTCAGGTCTGTCCCCACCTCATTGGCGCGCGCGTTCACGTCGCACCGGGTGGTGCTCCACAGCTCTTCTGCGATCAGGCGATCATGTTCGACCGAGGTTGCGAGCCACTTCGTCGGAAACATCCGGGCGCCGTCCTCCCAGTAAGACGCCGTCTGAGAGTGAAACGCCTCGAGCAGCGGCCGGACGTTGTCGCGCGCCTGCAGCTCGCCGAGCCACGCCGGCGCGGGCAGCGGCATTTTCCAGGCCACCGCGTTGATCATCCGGGCCATCGAGAAGGCGGCCGTCTGCGACATCATCTGCGGATGCCCGTCCAGCGTGCCGGCCAGCTTCCAGACGGCGTGCAGATCCTCCCAGGCGGCGGGATCGTCTGCGCGTGCTTTTGTCAGCGCACTGGCGACGAGCGCCCTGGCCACCGTCATCTGCATCGCGCGCATCGCCGTGGTGTCGTTGTCGCCGCCAATCCCGTCGTGGCGCTCCCAGACGACGGACGCGCGCAGCAGCAGCTCTCGGATCGAGGAGACGTCGGAGAGCGCCGGCGGAGTGCCGATGGTGAGCTCGCCCCGCGAGATCTCGCGCGCCACGAAATCGTCAACGGCTTCGTTCTTCGGCAACGCGTTGGCGAGCGCCGTCAGCTTCACGGACGCCGCGTTCGCCTGCAGCGGCTGGAACCGTCCCGCGACAGCGTCGAGCGTCCCCATCCCTCCCGGCCAGCCTCTCGCGCCCGAGGTGGCAACGGCGCCGGGGGCCCGGAACCACGAGATCACCCAGGCCACGAGAACGATTGCCGCTACGACTACCAGCACTTTCTTCATCGTTCCCTGCTAATTTCCCCCCAACGACGCCTTCCGCAAGAACACCAGCATCAATGATCCTGCCATCTTGTCGACCGCGGTGAAGGGTCGCTCAGCGCGCGCGTTGGCGTGGCTGGGGGGATAGGCGGAGTATCGAAGTACGAGGGGGAGATTCGCTTCTCTTCAGGCGTGGCTAGAATGTCCGTGAACATGCGCCTTCTCTTCGTCATCGCCTTCGCCGTCGGATCGTGGGCTATCGTAATCGCGGCAGGCCCACCAGAAGGCGTGGGAGGGAATTCAGAGAACCCCTTCCTGGCTCTCAAGCCCGAAATCGTCCTCGCGGAGGGGACGATGGTCCTCCTGGCGTGGGAGATCGAAAACGATCCGACCTTCTGGCAACCTGGTCCCGTCGGGCTTCGCCATCTGGACACCTGGCGGGCCGCCATCGAAGAAATCGTCGGGGGCACCGATCCGGCGTATCTGATGCGTCGCAATCGGGAGCTCTACCCGTGGCTCGAATGTGAGCACGAGGGGCAACGGAAGATCAATCGGCAGGTCGAGCGCGGTGAGCTGGGCCGCTTGCGAACGATGAACGCTCCGGAGTCGTTTCTCCTCGACTTCCACGCCGCCCGCTACCCGCTTTTCGAGCAGCCGAGCGAGTTCGGTGCGCTGATTCTCGTCCCTTCCACCGGGGACGAATCGAGAATCCGCGTCTACTACCTCACCGACGGTGAGGGCCTTCCGCCGAAGGACGGGGTCCGGAGTGTGATCGATAGAGCCAAGGCGGACATCGAGGCCGGCTGGGACGCGCGGATCTTCCTCCACAATCACACCTTCAACTTCGAAAGCGAGAAAGGGATGCTCGCGATCGCGGCCCCCAGCGAGAGCGATCTCCGATTCATCCGCGCCCTCGGGACGACGCTCGAGATCGACCAGGCCTGGATCATCGACGGCTTCAACTCGTTCGAGCTCGACGCGCGCGAGTTCTGATCCTCTTCCGCTCGACCGGGGACGAACGATCGATCAGCCCATTCCGGTGACGTCCATGGCGGGGTGCGCGGCAGGCAATGTGCTCGTCACGGTAGACGGAGGTGATACAACGTAGCGCTGCAGCCGGGCCGCGACGTGTTCGAGCCCAACGCCGGCGATCCGGGCATTCATCAGCGTCACGAACAACACCACGCAGGAGATCACGTCGATCTCACCGGATTGATCATGCGCAAGACCGTTCTCGTATCGCTCGTCACGTTTTTCGTCGCATCCGCGCTGCTCGCGCAGCCGTCGATCTCGTCGGTCCTTCCCGGCATCGGTCCCGCTGCCGGAGGGACGACGGTCACGATCCGCGGAACAGGTTTCTCGAACTGCATCCTCTGCAGCCCGCCGGGTCCACCGGAGGTTTTCTTCGGCAACACGCCGGCGGCATCCGTGCAACTGGTGAATGAGACGACCATCGAGGCGGTCTCGCCCCCGCATCCGGCCGGAGCGGTCGGTGTGACCGTGGCGCAGTTCAACGGCGCCACGACGCTGGCCGGCGCGTTCACGTATACCGGCGAGCTGGGCGACGCGTTCGAGCGCGTGCTCGTACCGATCTTCTCGCCGCCTGTGCGCGGACCGTTCGGATCGGAGTTCCACACGCTCGTGTATGCATCCAACACGTCGAAGCGTCTCGATCAGCGGGCACTGGTCTACGGTCTCGACACATCCTGCTTCCTGTTCTTTCCCATTCTCGGACCGGTGGACGCGCGGGTCCTGGAACCTGGCGGCACGATCGAGCTGCAACCTGACTGCTCGACGTGGCCGGCCATCTTCTTCATGGTGCCGAAGACCATGGCCGACCGCGTGACGTTCAACGCCCGGGTATTCGACACGAGCCGCGGCAATCTCAGTCATGGCACCGAGATCCCGATCGTGCGCTCGAACGAGTTCAAGAACGGCCGCATCGTTCTCGTGGCCGTTCCGCTCGACGAGCGGTTCCGCAACACGCTGCGCATCTACAGCGATCGCGCCACCACCGTCACCGTGACGTATCAGTCCGAAATCCGCACCGTGCAGTTGCAGCCGGGACCCACTCCGTTCGAGCCCGCGTACGCAGCCCTCGGCAACTTTCCGCGACAGACGCCGAGCATCAAGCCGCTGGCGAACGTGGCCATCGATGCTCCGGACGGCGTTCCCATCTGGGCGTTCGTGTCCGTCACGAACAACACGAC
>DATKCA010000139.1:0-8643 GCA_035544675.1 Thermoanaerobaculia bacterium
AGATTCCCGTCGTGGAGTCTAGCAAAGCGGCACGGCGCATGCTCTTTTTGCCGTGCATTGTTCAACCTGGCTTCTTCCGCGGAGAAGGTCCTGGCAAGCGTCATCGAAGACGCGAAGGATTTCGTGTTCTTCCTGCTCGACGCGAGGGGCCGGATCGCGACGTGGAACCGCGGCGCGGAGCTCATGTTCGGATACAAGCCCGAGGATGCGATCGGCCAATATTTCGGATTCCTCTTCACGAAGAGCGATCGCGACCAGGGCGCGCCCGAGCGTGAGATCGAGACCGCGCGCCGCACAGGCCGGGCCGAGGATACGCGGTGGCATCTGCGGTCGGACGGATCGGTGTTCTTCGTCGACGGCGTCAATCACGCCGTGCGCGACGAGTCGGGCGCGGTGGCCGGCTTCGCGAAGATCGGCCGCGACGTCACTGACCGCTATCGGACCGAACAGCGCCTCGCCGCGCAGCTGACTCTGACGAATCTGCTGATCGACGACCGGCCGGTCGAGATCACCGCACAACGCGTGATTCAGGCCGTCTGCGAGAACCTGCGCTGGGATCTCGGCGCCTTGTGGAGCGTCGACGAGGAAAGGAAGCGCATCCGCCATATCGATCACTGGCATTCGCCGGAAGTGGACCCGGAAGGTGCGGCCGCGCTCTACTCCAACTCCATCGAATTCGAGCAGGGAGTTGGTCTTCCCGGCCGCGTCTGGGCCGGCGGCGAGCCGGCGTGGTTCACAGATCTCACGGACAGCACCGCGTTTCCGCGTGGGGAGCTGGCGGCGCGCGTGGGGTTCCGTGCCGCCTTCGCGTTTCCGATCACCCACGAGGGACGCGTCACCGGCGCGATGGAGTTCTTCAGCCGCGACGACCGCGAGCCCGATCAGCCCCTCATCCCGATCCTCACTCTGATCGGCGCGCAGATCGGCGACTACATCGCGCGGCGTGGCACGGCCGAGACGCTCCGCGAGAGCGAAGAGCGATACAGGCTGGTCTC
Source organism: Thermoanaerobaculia bacterium (assembly GCA_035544675.1). GTDB lineage: Bacteria > Acidobacteriota > Thermoanaerobaculia > Gp7-AA8 > Gp7-AA8 > DATKCA01. Next base: position 996 of record DATKCA010000139.1, read on the forward strand.
GCACACCGCTCACGACGCGATCTTCACCATCGACGAGGCCAGTGTGGTGCTCTCGTGCAATCCCGCCGTGGAGCGGATCTTCGGCTACAAGCCCGAGGAGCTGATCGGACTGAAGCTCGAAACGATCATTCCGGATCGCTATCGCCAGGCCCATCGCCGCGGCATCGAGCACTTTCTGCAGACCCGGCAGCGGCGGATCCCGTGGGATGGCGTGGAGCTCCCGGCGCAGCACCGCGACGGCCACGAGTTCCCCGTCGAGATCGCGTTCGGCGAGTTCACCAGCGGCTCCCGCACGATCTTCACCGGATTCGCCCGCGACATCACCGAGAGGAAACGCGTGGCCTCGGAGCTGAAAGCCTCGTTGGAGCTCGAGCAGCGGGCGCGCTCGGATGCCGAAGCGGTGCGCAACCAGCTGGAGCGTCGCGCCGAAGAGGAGTCGTCGTTCCGCCACCTGGCCAGCGCGCTGACCGGCGCGGTGGAGATGACCGACGTGCTGTTCGAGATCACCAATCGCGCGACGTTGGTCACGCGGGCAGACGGCGTGTACGTCGAGCGGATCATGGCCGGATCCCGCTTCGTCGAGGTCGTGGCATCGGCCGGACGAGGCACTCCTCCTCGCGGCCTGCGCGTCGCGTTCCCCGGCTCGGTGACCGACGAGATGATCACCGGCCGGCAGCCGGTCGTTCTGGCGGAGATGTCCGGGATGGGCCAGTCGATGGCTCCCTACCTGTCCGACACCTGCCCGCGCTGCCAGATCCTCGTGACGCCGCTGATCGCCGAAGAAGAGCCGCTCGGCGCTCTCGTCCTTCTGAACAGCCGTCAAAGCGGCCGTGAGTTCGGTGACGCCGACATCCTCCGCGCCCGCACGCTCGGCGACCTCACCTCGCTGGCTCTCCGCCGCGTGCGGCTGCTCGAGCTGGAGCGGGAGGCGAAGGAGAGAGCGGAAGCGGCCGTCCGCGTGCGCGACGAGACCCTCGGGATCGTCTCCCACGATCTGCGCAACCCGCTGACGCAGATCGCGCTCAGCGCCGACCTGCTCGCCAGCGCGAAGCCGGGGGAGCAGGGTGAGCTCATCGAGACCATTCGCACCGCCGCGCGCCAGATGGACCGCCTCATCCAGGACCTGTTGGACGTGGCCCGGCTCGAAGCAGGCCGTTTCTCGGTCGACCGCAGTGTGATCGATGCGAAATCGCTCGCCCGCGAGGCCTGCGAGTCTCAACGTCCGGTCGCCGAGCAACGGCGACTGCAGATCGTCTGCGAGATCGCGGATGACCTGCCCGAGATCTGCGCCGATCGCGACCGCATCCTCCAGGTGTTCGGAAACCTCATCGCGAACGCGATGAAGTTCACACCGGAGCGCGGTTCGATCTTCGTTCGCGCCACGAGCGACATCGATGGGGTCATGTTCAGCGTCGCCGACACCGGTCCGGGCATTCCTGAAGCCGACCTGAAGAACCTGTTCCGCCCCTACTGGCAGGCCAAGAAGACCGCCCACATGGGCGCGGGCCTCGGCCTGGCCATCGTGCGCGGCATCGTCGAAGCCCATGGCGGCAGAGTCTGGGCCACCAACGAGCGAGGCAGCGGAGCTGTGTTCACGTTCACCATCCCCAAAGCGTAGGGTGGAGCTCGACTCCAACGGCACGCGCGTGGCCACGGCAATCGTGCCGCTGGGACCGAAGGGCCTGGTTCAGACCGCGGTGGCCGCGCTCTTTCCGGGGATCGACGCCGCGGGTCTGGGCAGTTTCACGCTGCAGGCGACGCACGCGGCCGACACGCTGTTCGCGTACGGGCCGATCGTCGACAACGCGTCAGGCGATCCAGTCTTCGCGGGACGGTGAGCGATGAACGATGAACAGTCTGGTTCCAGCGATCGATCTCTTAGCACATTCGTTTGAAGGATGAAGGATGAACGTGAAGAATGAATGTTCATGTTTTGACTTTCATCCTTCATCCTTCATCCTTCATCCTTAGATGTTCGAGGCCTTTCACGAACCTGATTACCGCCGCTTCTGGCTGGCGCAGTTCATCTCGAACGTCGGGTCGTGGATGCAGGCGGTGGCGCAGGGCTGGCTGGTCTACCGCCTCACCGATTCGCCGTTTCTCCTCGGCTTCGTCGGATTCGCCAGCTCCGCGCCGGCGCTGATCCTCATGCTTCCCGGGGGCGTGGTGGCGGACCGCTTCGACCGGAAGCGCGTCGTGGCGCTGTCGCAGTGGGCTCAGGCGGGCTGCGCGTTCCTGCTGGCGGTGTCGATCGCCGCCGGCCGCATCACGGTGTGGAAGATCATTGCTGCAGCGGTCGTGGTCGGGATCGCCCAGTCGTTCTCGGCGCCGGCGTTCCAGGCCATGCTGGCCGACCTCCTGGAGCAGCGCTCGCGACTGCCGAACGCGATCGCGATGAACTCGCTGCAGTTCAATCTCTCCCGAGCGATCGGGCCACTCATGGCCGGAGCGACGCTGACGGCGTGGGGCAGTCTCTGGTGTTTCCTGCTGAACTCGCTCTCGTTCCTTCCGCTCATCCGGGTCCTGGGCAGTGTCAAGAACCGGCAACAGCCGATGGAGGGCTCCACGGCGATGCTCCGACGACTCGGCGAGGGGCTCGCCTTCGTGCGCCGGGACCGCGTGATTCTGCTGCTCCTGGCGGTGGTGGCGGCCTCGAGCCTGTTCGGCTATCCGTTTCTGAACATGATGCCGGTCGTGGCGCGAGCCATGTTCACGAACGACGCGGCCGGAATCGGATACCTGATGGCGGGGGCGGGTGGGGGAGCGCTGAGCGGCGCGCTCACGCTGTCGATGCGGACGCCCGAGCCGCGCCGGGCCCTCCAGTACGTGGCCGCCTCACTCGTCGTGTTCGGCGCGTCGCTGGCCGCGGTGGGGGCTTTCCGGTCGGTGGCCATGGTGGTGGCCCTGCTGTTCGTGTGCGGCTACATGATGGTGACCGGCACGGCGCTCTGCAACACGTCCATCCAGCGCCGCGTGCCCGACGCGCTGCGAGGGCGTGTCATGAGCATGTACACGTTCGCCTTCTTCGCGTTCATTCCGTTCGGCAATCTCGCCGCCGGACTGATGACGGAGCGGCGGGGGATCGCCGTGGCGCTTCTGTGGCTGGGGAGCGGCCTGGCGGTCTCGGGAATCGCCGTCGGGGCGGCGTTGCTCAGCTCACTCCGAGCGGCTAACCGATCGACTCCATGATCTCTTCGATCGTGCTGCGCCGGCATGTGTACATGGGGGTGTCGCGGAACGTGTACTTCGACGACTCCGTCTCGCGCAGCTCCTGGACGAGATCGAGGAACTCCGCCGCGGAATCGGCCTCGAACGCCACGACGAAATCCTGGTCGTCCAGCCCGAACGAGTAGGTCGTGTTGATCTTCACGCGCGGGTACTTGTGGCCGATGGCGATGTGCTCGTTCATGATGCGCTGCCGCTCGGCCTGGGGCAGCAGATACCAGTCGCGTGTCTTCACGAAGGGATAGACGAACAGGAAGGGCTTGCGTCCGGGAACGATCTTGAGCCGGCGGCCTTCCTGAGCCTCGTGCACGTGATCGTCGACGTACTGGGAGTGCTTCGTCATGGCCAGATAGGACAGCGGCACATCGAGGTAGCGGCCCAGGACGGAGCGGTTGATGTCGGCGATCATGGTCTGGAACGGCTCGATGTCATAGCCGATTCGCCAGAGCATGAAGTCGACGCCGGCCTTGAGGCCGACGGTGGAGTAAGGGAGGACGATCATCGGGCCGGTGTATCGCTGCACGATGGCGGCGAGCTCCCGTTTGGCGGCGATCTTCACCTCGGTCGTCTCGCTCCGGAAGGAGCGGTCGACGCGGAAGAACATGAAGTTCACGAACTGTCTGGCGGCGGCCGATTCGGCCGGGCGCGCGGTCTGGCCTTCAGGCTGTGTGGCTGTGGTCATGGTGCCGGGATTCTACTTGATTCGCGTTACGATGACTTTCCATTGAACCGACCGTCGACCAACGCGCCGACGTCATCGTCCGCGTACCAGCAGCTCCTGACCAAGCTGCTCAGACACGGCGCATACCCGCAGCTTCGGAAGATCGTGGAGAAGACGCTTCCGGCCGACGTCGCGCCGGTGCTGCCGCTCCTCCTCGATGACGACCGCAAGCGCATCCTCTCGCTGCTCATCGAGGCGGGAAAGGCGGGCCGCGCCCTCCTCTCGCTCGACGAGCACGATCTCACCGACATCATCGGCTCCGTCGATGACCAGACCCTGGCCGCCATCTGCAGCTCATCCGCGTCCGACGATGCTGCCGACCTCCTGGACGCCCTCGATGACCAGCGACGCGAGCGCGTCCTCGGGCTCCTCGGCGCAGCACAGGGCGCCAAGCTCGAGTCGCTCCTGGAAGGGGAGGAGGAGACGGCCGGCTCGCTGATGACCACCGAGTTCCTGGCCCTCGACGAGGACCTCACGGTGGCCGAGGCGATCGCGGCGATTCGCGAGTACCCGCGGAAGGAGTCGTTCTTCTACGTGTATTGCATCGACGGCGACGGCCATCTGGTCGGCGTGCTCTCGCTGCGCAGCCTCATCCTGGCCTCTCCCGGTGTGAGACTCCGCGACATCATGGTGCAGAGCGTCGTGCGCACGCAGATCGACTCCTCACCCGCGGAGGTTGCGCAAGTCGTCGCGAAGTACGACCTGCTGTCGGTGCCGGTGGTGGACGTTCAGAACCGCCTCATGGGTGTCGTCACGGTCGACGATGTCCTGGACGTCATCCAGGAACAGGCCGAGGAGGATCTTCTCCACCTCGGTGGCGTCGATGCCTCCGAACGCGTCACCACGCCGGCCGTGACTTCGTTCCGGATGCGTTTCCCGTGGCTGGCCGTCAACCTGGTCACCGCATTTCTGGCCGCGTGGGTGGTGAGCCGATTCGAAGGAACGATTCAGCGCTGGACCGCGCTCGCCGTGTTCATGCCCATCGTCGCCGGCATGGGTGGAAACGCCGGCACGCAGACCCTGACGGTCTTCGTGCGCGCCCTCGCTCTCGGCGAGATCGAGCCGCGCAGCGGTTTCAAGGCCGTGAAGAAGCAGACCCTCGTCGGGCTGGCCAACGGCATGGCCATCGGCCTGCTCACCGCATCGATCGTCGGTTTGTGGACCGGCGACTGGATTCTCGCCGCCATCCTGCTGTCCGCGATGCTCTTCAATATGGTCGTGGCCGGTGTGGCCGGCGGATTCGTCCCGCTGATTCTCGAGAAGTTCGGGTTCGATCCCGCTGTCGCGTCCTCGATCTTCGTCACGACATTCACCGACGTCGCCGGCTTCTTCTCGTTTCTCGGCCTGGCCACGCTGGCCGCGCATTATCTCGGCCGCTGAACGGCTTCTGGAGCCGCGTGAACTCGGCGTGAAAAGCCGGTCCGAACGTTATTACTTGTGAACCGGGGATGTGGAAAGTCGCTTTTCGCTGCCGGAAGTGCACAAACAGTCGTGCAACTGAAGGGCTAAATCGGTGGGAAGTTATGCGGAACGTACGAGTTACAGCGTTTCGCCCAACCGGTTGTGCAATTTGCTCAAAGGGGCGAGTTTTTGCGGCCTCAGGAGTTTTTCACAGCGATTTCCGCAGCGTTTTCCACACCTTCTGTGTAAACAAACGTTCACCATCGCGAATGAATCGCGGTTCAGCGCCGGTAAAGTCCACTACCGCCGATGCTTTTCCTTCCAGCGGGCCTGCGCTCACCACTGCGTCGAGCTGATCCTGCAGATCGAGTGACAGCTCTTCGGGACTGACGATCGCCGCTTCTCCACTTCGATTCGCACTCGTCGATGCGAGCGGACCGGTTCGTTCGAGAAGTTCGCGAAGCCAGGCCACATCCGGAACGCGCACCGCGATCGAGTCCGCTCCCCGTGCCGCGGCCAGCGGTTTCGTGAGAGGAACGACCGCGGTGAGTGGACCGGGCCATAACTCTTCGAGAATCGAGCGGACATGATCGCCGGCGGCGGCGCCGATGCTCTGAAGCTGCTGGAGTGAACTGCCGAGAACGATGAAGGGCTTCGAATCGTCGCGGCCTTTCAGCGAAGAGATTCGCAAGATGGCGCTTTGATCATCGGCGAGAGCGTGCAATCCATAGATCGTATCGGTCGGCAGAAGAGCGACTCCGCCGCTGCGCAGGAGATTGGCCAGCGCGCGCAGATCCTCCGCAGACGGATCTCCGGCCAGAGTCCAGCGGCGGGTCATGATCTCGATCGCGCAGGTTTTCCGAGAAGCTCGCGGGCGTGAGTGACGGCGGAAGCCGGGATGGTCTCGCCTCCGAGCATGCGTGCGATCTCCGAGACGCGCTCCTCATGTTCGTCGAGGCGTCTGATGCAGCCCCGCGTGCCTCCTTTGACCTCTTCCTTCCAGACATGGAAGTGTGTGGAGCCGAACCGGGCGATCTGCGGCAGGTGGGTCACGCAGATGACCTGGTTCGACGCGGCGAGCTCGCGGAGCTTTTTGCCGACGACTTCCGCCACGCGACCGCCGATTCCGGCATCGATCTCGTCGAAGATGAGGGTGGCGGCCGCCCCGCGGTTCGATCGCTTGAACAGGGCGGCGGCGATGCCGAGCTGAATGCGCGACAGCTCGCCGCCCGAGGCGATCTTCTCCATCGGCTTCGGCTCCTCGCCGGCATTGGGTGCGACGAGGAGCTCGACGCGATCGAAGCCGGTCGCAGCCGCCGTGGTCCGCGGGTCGCGGTCGGATGGCGCCGCGGTGACCTCGATGCGCACCCTGGTGCGCTCCATGGCCAGGTCGCGCAGCTCCGACTCGACGGCAGTCTGAAACTGCCTGGCCGCCTTCTTTCGGACCTCGGACAGCTTCAGCGCTGCCGTGCGGTACCTCTCGAACTGCGCGTTCTCGGCTTTCTGCAGTTTTTCCACGCTGGTCTCGAAATCGGAGAGCTGCTCGTATTCCTCGCTGATGCGCGCGAAGTGCTCCAGCACGGTCTCGATCGAGCCGCCGTACTTCTTTTTGAGCCGGTCGATGGTGACGAGACGGTCTTCGACCTCTTCGAGCCGCTCCGGATCGAGGCGGACAGAGTCGCTGAGGCGTGAGAGTGTCCGCCCCAGGTCCTGCAGCCGGTAGGTCAGCTCGCTGAGCCCCTCGGCGATCTCCCGCACTTCGGCGATCTCCCCGCTGAGCGGCTGGAGCAGGTGCGCCGCCCGGCCGAGCTGCGCGAGAGCGGAGCTCTCGTCTTCGTCGATGAGGCTGTACGCGCCGGACGTGGCCTCGATCATCTCGCGCGCGTGCGCGAGCCGGCTGCGCTCGGAGCGGAGCGACTGGTCCTCGGAACTGTCGGGGCGGACCGAGGAGATCTCGTCGATCTGATACTTCAGCAGGTCGAGGCGGAGGGCCCGGTCGCGCTGCGCCTCCGTCAACTCCCTGAGGCGCGCCGCGCTCTCCTTCCATTCATGAAACGCGGCCCGCGTCCGATCCAGGAGCTCGCCGTTGCCGGCGTACTCGTCGAGGAGCTCGCGGTAACTCTGTCCGGCCACCCTGTCGTGGGTCTCGTGCTGGCCGTGAATCTCCAGCACGGCATCCATCGCCGCGGCCAGCTCGCGGACCGAGAGCGGCGACCCGTTGACGAGCACCCGGCCGCGTCCCGTGCTCGCGATCTCACGCTTGACGATGACCTCGATCTCGCTGCCATCGGCCTCGACGTC